>CAYLTU010000108.1:0-17644 GCA_964386465.1 uncultured Rhodospirillaceae bacterium | reverse complement strand
GCGGCTGGTCAAATCCCGCCGCTTCCGTGGACTAGTTTGTCACCGCCCGATACAGCCGTGGCGTTGCTGTATGTCACCCGCTGATGATAGCCCCAGGTTTTCCGCAGGGTGTGGGAGGCGTAATTTCCTTTCAGGCCGACATCGGCACACCATTTTTTGACCATTTTGCTCAGCGTGGAAACTTCCAGAGCGGTGCCCTTTTTTTGCGAGCGGAATAATGGTGCATCCGGCACCAGGTCAGGGTGTTCTTTCAACCAGGCATCAATGACCGAGATAGTGGCGGCATTCATTGTGACGGGCCGATATTTCTTATTTTTCGTTTGCTTCAGATCAAGCCGATCGCCGGCGACCAGGTGATCAACCTGGCCGACCGTGAGAGACAATAATTCATTGGCCCGGTAGGCGGTGTTGATACCCATGGTGAACAGGCATAAATCACGTGGATTATCCGCCAGGATATATTTGATCCGTTTGATGGCTTTCAGTTCACGGATCGGCTCGACCTTGATCGATGCGCCTAATTTTGGGTGATTGTCATTGGGTGATTTTTGGACCATCAAATATGACCCTAACCTATTGGTGAGTATAGGGTATCGGAGGGTTCAATAAATGCCAAGTTTTACCTAATAGTTGGCGTATTTTGGAGTTCGGTGGCTCAGCCCTCGTGATGGCGTTAGATACCGCATGGTCGGGCCTCTGCATTGACGCCCCACCATACTCGCCTTAGCTTCCCGACCATGGCGAAACAGGCGACAAACCCCCGCGTTTCGATCCCGTCGGTCGACCGCATGCTGCGCGCACCGGCGCTCGCGGGCGCACTAGCGGAACACGGTCGGCCGGCCGTCACCGATACGGTGCGCACGGTGCTGGCGGCGTTGCGCCGCGGGCTGATGGCGGGAGAGGCGGCGAAAACCGGCGAGGCGGATGTGGCGGCGCGGGTTTCGGCCGTGCTCGACGCGCTGGCGCAACCCTCGCTGGTGCGGGTCTTCAACCTGACGGGCACGGTGCTGCACACCAATTTGGGGCGCGCGCCGCTGCCGCCGGCGGCGGTCGAGGCGATGGTCCTGGCCGCCGGCGCGTGCAATCTGGAATACGATCTGGAAGAGGGCGGGCGCGGTGACCGCGACTCGCATCTGGAGCCGCTGCTGACCCGGCTGACGGGGGCGGAGGCGGCGACGGTCGTGAACAACAACGCGGCGGCCGTGCTGCTGGTCCTCAACAGCCTGGCGCGCGACCGAGCCGTGCTGGTGTCGCGCGGCGAGTTGATCGAGATCGGCGGCGCCTTCCGCATTCCCGACATCATGGCCCGCGCCGGCTGCCGGCTGCACGAGGTCGGTACGACCAACCGCACGCATCTGAAGGATTTCGCCGGGAACATCGGCGACGACACGGCGCTGGTCATGAAGGTGCATGCCAGCAACTACGAGATCCAGGGCTTCACCACGGCGCCCGAGGAGGCCGAGTTGGCGTCGCTGGCGCACAAGCACGATTTGCCCTTCGTCGTCGATCTGGGCAGCGGCGCGCTGGCCGACCTGGCGGATTACGGCCTGCCGCATGAGCGGACGCCGGCCGAGACGCTGGCCGACGGCGCCGACATCGTCACCTTCAGCGGCGACAAACTGCTCGGCGGGCCGCAGGCGGGGCTCATCGTCGGACGCGCCGATTTGATCGAGACGATCCGCCGCAACCCGATGAAGCGCGCCATGCGTCTCGACAAGGTGACAATTGCCGCGCTCGAAGCCGTTTTCCGGCTCTACGCCGATCCGGCGCGCCTGCCGGAACGGGTGCCGACGATCGGCATGCTGGCGCGGGCGCCCGACGATATCGCTGCCGCGGCCGACCGCATGCTGACAGCGGTGGCCGAGGCGCTAGACGGCGTCGCCCGGGTGGAAGCGGTTCCCTGCCGCAGCCAGATCGGCAGCGGGTCCCTGCCGGTCGACCGGCTGGAAAGCACGGCCTTGTCGATCCGGCCGCTGCGGGAGGGGCGCGGCGCGGGCGGTCTGGTGAACCGGATCGCGGACGCCTTCCGCGCCCTGCCGGCGCCGGTGATCGGCCGCGTGCAGGACGGTGCGTTCCTGCTCGATCTGCGTTGCCTGGAGGACGAGGCGGCGTTCTCGGCGCAGCTACCGAAACTCGCCTTGTCGGAGACGTGAGGTTCCGATGACCGCGTCTGACCCCCTCAACCCGCCCGTTCAACAATTAGGCGCCCTCGAAAATCAAACGTTGCGCGGTCGCCCCCCTCACCCTGCCCTCTCCCCCCCCCGGGTGGAGAGGGTTAAGTCCTTAAATCTGCGCATGATACCCTCTCCTGCGAAGTGGGAGAGGGAGGGCTCCGACGCGAAGCGGGGGGAGGGTGAGGGTGCCGCTCCACGAATATTCGGCCGTCGTCGGCGCCGAGAACTTTCGCGATGATCGTCGCCACCGCCGGACATATCGACCACGGCAAGACCTTGCTGGTGAAGGCGCTGACCGGCGTCGACGCCGACCGGCTGCCGGAGGAGAAGCAGCGCGGACTGACCATCGATCTCGGCTTTGCCTATCGCCATTTAGCCGACGATTCGGTGCTGGGATTCGTCGACGTGCCGGGGCACGAGCGGTTCGTGCGCAACATGCTGGCCGGGGTCGGCGGCATCGACTTCGCGCTGCTGATCGTGGCCGCGGACGACGGGCCGATGCCGCAGACAGAGGAGCATCTGGCGATCCTCGATCTTCTGGGCGTGTCGGTCGGCGCGGTGGCGTTGACGAAAACCGACCGCGTTGCGCCGGAGCGGGCGCTGGAGGCGATGGAAGAGATCGAACTGCTTGTCGCCGGCACGACCCTTGAGGCCGCGCCCGTCTTCCCGCTGTCGAGCATCACCGGCGACGGGATCCCGGAACTGCGGGCGCATCTCGAAGAACAGGCGCGGGAAATCGCCTCGCGTTCGGACGCGGGTAATTTCCGGCTCGCCGTCGACCGGACCTTCACGATTGCGGGCGCGGGTCTTGTGGTCACCGGCACGGTGTATTCCGGCCGGGTCGCGGTCGGCGACCGGCTGCGGCTCTCCCCCGCCGGTCTGCCCGTCCGGGTGCGCGCGATCCATGCCCAGGACCGCAAGGCGGAGGCCGGTCTCGCGGGGGAGCGTTGCGCCCTCAACATCACCGGCGCGGATATCGACAAGGACAATGTGCATCGCGGCGACTGGGTGCTGGCGGAGGGCGCGCACGCGCCGACAAGACGGGCCGACGCGCTGATCCGCATCCTGGACTCGGAGCCGCGCTCGTTTCGGCACTGGACGTCGGTGCATCTGCATCTCGCCGCCGCCGCGGGCACGGGCCGCGTGGCGATCCTGGAAGGCGGGTCGATCCCGCCGGGCGGGACGGGGCTGGTGCAGCTGGTGCTGGACGAGCCAATCGGCGCCCTGTCCGGCGACCGTTTCATCCTGCGCGACCAGTCGGCGCGGCGCACCATCGGCGGCGGGCGCATCATCGATCCGTTCTCGCCGGCGCGCGGCCGGGCGCGGCCGCAGCGGCTGGCGCTGGTGAACGCGATGGCGCAGACCGAGCCGGCCAAGGCGCTGACGGAGACGCTGGCCCTGACGCCTGGCGGCGTCGACCTCAACCGGTTCGCGCAGGCGCGCAACATCTCCGCCGACGAAGCGACGGCGTTGTGGCCAGCCGTCGATATGGTGCGGCTCGGCGGCGCGCGCGACGCGGTCGGGATCGCCCGGCCCGCCTGGGATGGATTGCGCGACGCGGTGGTCGCGTCGCTGCGCGACTGGCACCAGCGGCGGCCGGACCAGCCGGGACCGGAGGAAGAGCGGCTGCGGCGGACCCTGCCGCGCGCGACCGCGCCCGCCGTGTTCGGCGCGGCCCTGCTCGACCTGCTCAGCGAAAAGCGGATTGCGCGCGACGGCGTCTATCTGACCCTGCCGGGGCACCGGGCCACCTTCTCCGACGCCGATACGGCGCTGTGGGAGAAGGTCGAACCGATGCTGACGGAATACGGGATGCGCCCGCCGCGGGTGCTGGAGATCGCCGAGGAGATCGCGCTCGACGGGCGCGCGACTGAGCGTTTCCTCACCCGAATGGCGCGCGCCGGCATGGTCGTCCGGGTCGCCGACAACCGCTTTTTCCTGCCGGAAACGGTGCTGTCGCTGGCCGAGATGGCCGAAGCGATGGCGGCCGAGACGGCGGATGGGATGTTTTCAGCCGGCGCTTACAATAAACGCTCGGGCCTGGGGCGGAATCTGGCCATCGAGCTGCTCGAATTCTTCGACAAACGCGGATTCTCGCAGCGCACCGGCGAGGGACGCAAACTGGTCGCGGTGGCGCGGGAAATTTTCGGTTAGGCCGAAACCTGTTGCGGCAGGGCCGGGTCGGCTCTTCGGAAGCGTTTGAGCAGTTTCTCGATCGGTTTCGGGGCGCACCATCCCGAATTTGCCGCCTTTTCCTCCTCGAGCAAATCGTTGACGACGGCGGTGATCACGCGCTGCTGGTCGGCCACGGATAGCTTTAGCTGGCCGTCTTCTACCTGCTTTTCGATAAGCGCTTTTACCCGCGGCCAGAGGCGGCGCGCGGCGGCCATATCGTCAAACGCCCAGGTGACGGTTTCGGATCGCATTGTCAGGATTTTGCCCCGGAATACTCAATTACTTTGAGAATGTTAAATATAAATTTTATGATTGTCAAATAATAGTAACTTCACCAAAATAATATGGTAAATAAAAGAAATTAATACTTAAATATAACTTAATTAATTATTGATTTTCGACTAAATTTCCTAAAATTTTATCCTCTTTTTTTGGAAATAAAAAGGCCCGCCCTGTGATCCTGGTCACTGAGCGGTTTCGAAAAGGGGGGTACAAAGGGGACATAAGGCCGAGCACACCGGTCTTACCTTTCCTCCCTCCCACCGGGTCGCGACCTCCCATCGCGGCCCGGGCCCATTTCAGGGGTAGGCTCGCGCGCTTACCGGCCGGCGAGAACGGCGTCGGCGATCTTTTCCGAGGTCATGATCGTCGGAATGTTGGTGTTGGCGCACGGTACCCGCGGCATGACCGAAGCGTCGCATACCCGTAGCCCACCGATCCCGCGCACCCGGCCGGCCGGGTCGGTAACCGCCATGGGATCGTCCTCGCGGCCCATCTTACAGGTACAGGACGCATGCCAGGTGCCGGTGACGGTGCGGCGGATATAGGCCTCGAGCGCATCGTCGTCGCTGAGCAGGGTCTGCAAATCATCGCCTTCCGTCAGGACCGACTGGATGAGATTCGAGCGCAGCCATCCCGGGCCATCGAGCATACGGCCCAGCACGTTGGTGATGATCTTGTTGCGGGTCGTCACGACCCCCACCTTGCGGACTTTCTCGCTGTAGCTGGACGGGAAGGTATCGCTGGTCGCGCTTTGCACCTGCGGGTTCTCGTAGACTTTCACCAACATGTGGAAACAGTCCATCAGCCGATCCAGGTCGCGCCGGTCGGACAGCATATTGAACTCGACGGTCGGTTCGGCGCGCCAGTCGGCCGAATCGAGCTGCACTTGTCCGGTCGAATAGGATTTATTGACCCAGGCGAGGAAGGAGCCAAGCCGGTCGCCGACCGCGTGCCACGCGGACTTGGTCACGCAGACCGCGAACATGTCGCCCGGCGGACAGTCGCCGAGGCCCGAGGAGTAACGCAGCCCGACATGAATGTGCCGCCTTGTCTGCGGATCGAGCCGCGCGAAGGGGTGTAGATAGGCGGAGACGGCGATGGCCGGATGCTCCATCAGGTTCTGGCCTACACCTTCGCGTGCTGCTCGGACCTCGATACCCATGTTCTTCAAATGGCCGACCGGTCCAATACCAGAGCGTAACAGCATCGCGGGGGAATGCAGCGCGCCGGAGCACAGGATGATTTCGTTGGCGTGATGCGTATCGGTCTGTCCCTTGCATTCGGTTACGACGCCGGTTGCCTTGGCGCCGTCGAACAGGATCTCCTTGACCCTGGTTTCGGCGCGGAGCTCGAGATTGGAGCGCAGTCGCGTCCCGGGGTCGAGGTAACCGATGGCGGCGGAAACCCGACGGTCGTAGGCGTTGGAAATTGTCAACGGGAAATAGCCGTCGCGGAACGCGCCGTTCTGATCCTCGATATAGTCGTAGCCGACCGACTTGAACCCCTCCGCCGACGCGTGCGCGAATTCCGACCAGAGATCCCGGAATATGCGCCGGACCGGAATGCGGCCGTCATTGCCGTGGAACTCGCCCTCGAAATCCATGTCCCGTTCCAGCTTGCGGAAATAGGGCAGCACGGATTCCCAGTTCCAGCCGCTCGCGCCCATGGCGTCCCAATCGTCGTAATCGTGCGGCGCGCCGCGGTTGGCGAGCTGGCCGTTGATACTGGAGCCGCCGCCCATGACCCGCGCCTGTTCGTACTTCCGCAGCGGCGGTCGTTGGTCCGGGTTGTTGTGCGAGACGGGCTGCAGATGGACCTTAAGGTCGTTCCAGATGAACCGCGGGTTGAAGTAGGCGGTGCCGGGGTAGCTGTCGAGGATTTCCGCCGGCACGTTGCCGTGCGGCGTGTCGATGCCGGCTTCCAGCAACAGGACCTTGTTTGCGCTCTTCGCCGACAGGCGGTTGGCCATCACCGAACCCGCGGAACCGCCGCCGACGATGATATAATCGTAACTCATGCTAGAATTCTCCGCCGTGATCTTTTCTTGTCTACCGGTGTCGCCATCATAGTCGAATAATCGGTAGCGATACACGACGACAAGGACGGGAATCTCGTGCGGATAATTCTCATACAGCATGGGCTGACGGACCGGCACACGCATTTCTACGGCGAGACGCTCGGCTGGATCGACGTGTTGCGGCGGCGAAAGCTGGACCATCGCATTTTCGTTCACCAGGACGCCGATGCCGCGATCGTCGAGGAATGCGGTGCGGAAGCGCTGTTCTCATTCGTGCCCGGGGCGCGGACGGTGATCGATCCGGTGACGGACCAGCTCGATAGCTATCTGCGGTTCAGTGCGGCTTTCGCCGAAAATTGCGCCGGTCTCGGCGGTGATCTTGATGCCACCGACGTGGTGATCGTCGCATTCGCGACGGAGCGGGAACTGTTCGGTGCGGCACAGTGGCTGTCGACGGTGCCCGAGCGGCGCCGTCCCCATATCGTGTTTCATTTTGTCACCCCGGACTTCCGATGGGCGATCAGCGAGGACCGCCAATCGATCACGGGTGACGTGGCGTTCTACCGCTTCGCGGCGAACCAGTTGGCCGAAATCTCGGATCGGTTCCACTTTTTCGCAAGCAACGAGAAGTTGCGTCAGGCGCTGCGGGGCGCTTTCGACAGGCCCGTTTCGGTGGCGCCCATCCCGATGCTCTATCGCGAGGCGGCCGACTTGCCGGCGCTTCCGGAAGATCCCGTCTGGCGTCCCGCCCATATCGGTTTCGTCGGCGAATACCGAAAGGAGAAAGGTGCCGCCGTTTTGCCCGAAGTCATCGAACGGTTTTGCCGGGAACGGCCCGAACGACGGTTTCTCCTGCAGGTTCAGCACGAAGAGCAGGCCAAGCTGGTTCACGAACGGCTCGGCCATCTTGGAGATTTGGAAGTCCATACCGGTCAGCTGTCGCACCGGGCGTATGTCGCGCGCCTGGGATCGCTCGATATCCTCCTACTGCCCTATATGCCGGCGCGCTACGCGATCCGCACGTCCGGCATCTTCGCGGAAGCCGTCGCGTACGGATTGGTATCCGTAGTACCCGATAAAAGCTTGATGTCGGATCAGCTTGCCGCCGGGCAGGGAAGTGGCGTTACCTTCTCCGAGTTTACAGCGGACGCGATTGTCCAGGCGCTAATCGAGGCAAGCGATGGCTTTGACAGCTTGAAAGATAAGGCGATGGCGTGCCGGGCGGCGTGGCGCAAGGCACAGTCGCTCGATGCGCTGCTCGACCGCATTCTCGATCAGGTGAGGTCCGCCGGCTAGAGTCCGTTTCGCCCAACTGCGTTCGTTTGACCGGGATGATTTTGCGTCGTGGTTAGGCGCGCTTCGCGCGGCGATGCGGGGGCATCGGCGAAGAAGTGCAACGACATCACGACGCAAAAGCACCCGGCGCCATCAAATCGAAAGCAGTTGGGCGAAACGGGCTCTAGTGCCCCGCCAGGATCGCGTCCGAGATTTTCTCGGCCGACATCAGGACCGGGAAGTTCGTGTTGGCGCTGGGTACGACGGGAAAGATCGACGCGTCGACCACGCGCAAGCCCTGCACGCCACGCACGCGTCCGGCATTGTTGGTCACGGCCATGGGGTCGTCGTCCTTACCCATGCGGCAGGTGCAGGAGGCGTGCCAGACGCCGACCGCTGCGCGGCGGACGAATGTTTCCGCTTTCTCGTCGTCTGTAATCACATCGTCGACCGTTACGCCCTCCATGATCAGTTTCTCGATCAGGTAACGCCGCAGCGGGTCCGGCCCGTCGAGCAGTTTTGCCATCATACCGGTCATGATCTTGTTCTTTTTATTGACTAATCCGACCTGCCGGACCTTGTCGCTATAGCTTGCCGGGAAAGCGTCGCTGGCCACCGCTTGCATATGCTTGCTGGCCTGAACCGCCGCCATACGCCGGAATCCGTCGATCAGACGGTCGAGGTCCCGCTTGTCGGAGAGCAAGTTGAATTCGACCGTCGGTTCGTCGCGCCAATCTCGCGAGGCCAGCTTGACCTGACCCGTCTCGGAGAAAGTCTTGTTGACGAAGATGATCAAAGATCCGATCTGCTCGCCCACCGCGTGCCAGGAGGATTTGGCGACCGCGGCGACGAACATGTCGCCCTGCGGCGCGCCTCCGATTTCCGAGGAGTAGCGCAGCGCGACCTGGATATGCCGGCGCGTGAACTCGTTGATCCGGGCGTCAGGCTTGATGAATGAGGCGCAGGCGATCGACGGGTGGTCCATGAGGCGCTGGCCGACGCCAGCCAAGTTCGCGCGGACCTCGATGCCCAATTCCTTGAGCTGCCCGACGGGCCCGATTCCGGCACGCATCAGATGGGCGGGCGAATGGATCGCGCCGGATGAAACGATAACCTCGTTCGCGCGGAACTCGGTTTCCTTGCCGCCAACCCGCGCCTTGACGCCGACGCATTTCGTGCCTTCGAACAAAAGTTCCTGGACCGCCGTATCGGTCGATATGGTCAGGTTTTCGCGTCGCCGCGTCCCCGGATCGAGATAACCGATTGCCGCCGAAACCCGCCGCTCATACGCGTTAGAAGAGGTGATCGGAAAATAGCCGTCCTTGAACTCACCGTTCTGGTCGGGAAGATACTCGAAGCCGGCTTCCTCGAACGCCTTGCCGGCGCCTTTGGAATATCCGTTCCACTGGTCGGGAAAGATACGCCGGACCGGAATGCGGCCGGACTGGTTGTGGTAGGGGCCGTCGAAATCCATGTCCCGCTCGACCTTCTTGAAGTAGGGCAGCACGGTATCCCAGTTCCAGCCTTTGGCGCCGCGCGATTCCCATTCGTTGAAGTCGGTCGGCGCGCCTCGGTTGGCCAACTGGCCGTTGATCGAGGAACCGCCGCCGAGAACCCTTGCCTGTTCGTATTTGCGCAACGGAGGGCGGTTTTCGTCCGGATTGTTGTGGCTGACGACCTGGGTCGTGACCTTCAGTTCGGTCCAGTGGAAGCGCGTGTCGAGATAGGCGGTACCCGGATAGCTGTCGAGGATGACGTCCGGCACCTTGCCGTGCGGCGTATCCTGGCCTGCCTCGCAGACCAGGACCTTGCTGCTGCTGCGCGCCGACAGCCGGTTCGCGAGAACCGAACCCGCCGATCCGCCGCCGACGATGATGTAGTCGTAAATCATTTTCCCCCGGTGCCGCTTTAGCGGTCCGCCTTTGAGTTCGGTCTATGCTGCCTGTCCGGACCACTTCGAACAAGGCGCCGGTGCCAGCGATTGCCCTTCGCCTGTCGTCCTGTCATTTTGCGCCGCGCAGTAATTCGCAAAAAGGCTTTTTCGGCATGACGGACCACAGCGAACAGAGACAGGCCATGACGGCGATCGTCTTTTCGAACGTCGGGCACAGTTTCTCGCACATGTTCACGGTGCTGTACGCGACCGCGGTCCTGTATTTGCCGAAGGTCTTCGACATGCAGTATGGCGAGTTGCTGGGACTCTCGAGCCTGGGGTTGGTGTTGTTCGGCGTCGCCGCTCTGCCGGCGGGTTGGCTCGGCGACCGCTGGAGCCAGATCGGCATGATGGCGATTTTTTTCTTCGGCATCGGCGCCGGCGCCATTGTCGTGGGACTAGTGGACGGTCCGAGTGGGATATTCGTCGGTCTAACGCTGATCGGCCTGTTCGCCTCGATTTACCATCCGGTCGGTATCGCTTGGATCGTCGCCTGGGCCAGGAAGCAGGGCATGACATTGGGGATAAACGGAGTCTTCGGCAACGCGGGCAGCGCCGTCGCGCCGATCTTCGTCGGGTTGATGATCGATTATGTGACCTGGCGCGCCGCGTTTATCGTACCGGGCATTTTATCGATCATGGCGGGCTTCGCACTCCTGGCGGTCTGGCGCGCGGGCTGGATCCGGGATGTCACACAAGACCGGGCGCCGACGGAAGCCCCCGATTCGAGCGCTTTCGTCCGCGTCTTCATCGTCCTTACCGTCACCATGGCCTGCACCGGGTTCGTGTATACCGGATTGACAAACACCATGCCGAAACTGATGGAGATGGGGTTGAGCGCCGCGATGGCCGCGAGTTACACGGAGATCGGTATGTTCGTCGGGATCGTCTCGGGGCTCGCGTCCTTTAGCAGCATTTTCGGCGGATGGCTGGCGGACCGGTATTCCGCGCGCGCCATCTATATCGTGTTCTGGCTACTGCAGGTGCCGGTGCATTTCGTCATCGTCTCGCTATCGGACGTGACGCTGCTCGTCGGCATTCTGCTGGTGCTGAGTTTCATGCTGGCTTTCGCCGCGGCGGAAAACATGCTGGTGGCGCGCTACACGCCGTTTCGTTGGCGCGCCGTCGCCTATGGCGCGAAATTCGTGCTGGCGCTGGGGGTCGGCGGCGTGACGGTCCATCTCGCCGGCTGGCTGTTCGACAGTGACGGCGATTTCGGCTTCCTGTTCATCCTGTTCGGATTGGCTGCAATATTGGCGGCAGCGGCGGCGTCGCTGTTGCCCGGAAAGCGGCCCAGAGTGGCCGCGACAATTGGCGCGGATTAGCCCGGATATCTCACCGTCCTTGGGGCCGCCATCGTGGTGTGCGGATCCGATCCGCCAGGAGAAGGCCGAAAAGCGTAGCGGTGACTACGGTCGAGGCCTTCGACAACGCGGGCGGTCCGCACAGCACGACCCTTCGGGCGGGGTCTATCGCGCGACAGGCTGCGTCGAACCGCTTGCCCGATGTCCCCGCATCGCGCGGCGCGGTTCTCCTGACCTGTCGCGCGATATACCCCGTGGCGATCCCAAGGACGGTGAGATATCCGGGCCAGGGGTGCTGTAAGCCGCAGGTTCTGCTAAACGCGTAATTTTTTCGTTTCGAACATTTCGAAATCCGTGAGATCCGAATTTTGCAGGCCAAGGAAAAGGGGATCCGCGCCTTGCCTGTAAATGTTCAATTTGGCGTTAAACGCGTCGCGGGTGAGGCCGTGCTTGTCGGTTATCCTGTACTTCTTGATGTTGAAGTGATCGTCGGCGTCGAGTTCGCCCGTCAGATAGGATTTAAGGGAATCGATACTCTCGCCGGATAAATTCAGTCCCTCCAGGCTGGAAAGGTTTTTTTGCGCCCTTTCTATGAACTGGATGGTGTCGACCGTCGTGAGGCTGTCATCCGTCCCGCTTCGAATTGGAACGTGAAAATCGCCGATCAGGATCTGCCCCGGTTTGGCGTTCTCGATCATGCGGGCAAGTTCGATCGTAACGTCGCCGACGATATAGCTGAACGTCGTCGGACTAAGGCCTTCCGATTGATAGAACTCGTAATGCGGGTCGGCGTGGAAACAGGCCCGGAGAAGCGGGACCGTGTTCGCTTTCGACTTGATCTGCGCGATGGCGTTGTCGGCCAGGACCAAATGCATGAAGTGGTACAGGTCGACGGCGTCGTCGATCCCCGCGGCCCGGTTCCAAATGTAGAACCCGTCGCCCGTCGTGGTGCGCGCAAACCGTATGTTGATCTGTTTGTCCAGCAACTTGCTGTAAGCGGCGTTTACCGAATACGCCAGACTGTTCAGCTGCGTGACCTGTTCGAGGGGCGTGTACAGGGAGAATCCGACGGCATCGAACAGCGCGACGGCGCGGTCTTTCACGAGCGATATGCTGTATCGCTTTATAACGGCATCGATCGTTTGAAAGCTTAAGTCGCGACCGGGCTCGAACGGAAGTTCGATGCGGTTCGACGTGTGGCCGAACTGTTTGGAGATCGTGCCGAGTTCCTGTTTCGTGACTTTCTTCTTACCGGTTATCAGGGATTCGACATAGTGATTGGAGTTTGCGATCGCCGGGTCATTGTTTCGGCTGCCGTCGGCAAATTCCACGATCATGTAATGCGGGATAACCAGGACATCGAGTCCCTGCCGATCCGCCGCCCAGACAAGGATAATGTTACGTCCGAGAGCCCACAAATTGTGCAGCGCTTCGTCCAGTGCGACCAAATGCATTGCGTTCGGTCGCTCATTGCCGCTCTCGGCGGCTTCGTTTTCGATAAAGGTTTCGGTCCAGGATGCCCGTTTCATTGCAAAAATCGCGTCCACTGTGTCGGCTTGGCGGAACCGTGTTAACGATGTCGGCCGGTTCGTGATGTGGCCCGATTTTGCAGAACTTTGGTTAAGACAACTTTAACGACCCAACCCGCCGTTTCGCGACGATCCCGAGACCTTTCATTCCGCTCTGGTCGGCTGGGTTTTACGGGCCGCTGGATTATCGGCTAAAGTCCTGAAATCAGGACGCAACGGCGCGAGGCGGCGATGGCGAAACGCGCCACCGGCACGCGCAGCCGATCGCGCGTATCCGGTGATCAGAAGGAACGAATTGTGGACGAGGCGATCGCGTTGGCCGAAGAGATCGGCTGGAGCCGGGTTCGCCTGCGTCTCGTCGCCGACCGGTTGGAAATGCCGATGGCCGAGTTGCAGAATCATTTCCGCGACTTAGACGCCGTTGCCGATGCCTGGTTTCGCCGCGCTTGGCAAGGGATGCTGGCGCCCGTGCCGGAAGGGTTTGCCGAATGGCCCGTGGCGGACCGTCTGCACCGCTTGCTGATGCGCTGGTTCGACGCTCTGGCGCCGCACCGCACCGTGACGCATCAGATGCTGAGCGGAAAAATGTATCTGCCGCACCCGCATCACTGGATGCCGATGATCTTCAACCTGTCGCGGACCATTCAATGGCTTCGCGATGCTGCAATCCTCGATGCCGCGGGCCGCCGAAGGCAAATCGAGGAAATCGGTTTGACGGCAATCTTCCTGGCGACTCTCGCCGTGTGGCGGCGCGACGGCACGCCGGACCAGGAGCGGACCCGAATATTTTTACGCCGTCGTCTCGCTGGCGCGGACCGGACCATGGCGGCGCTATGCCGCCTCGGACCATTGAACCGCCGCCGCGCCGTCAGCACCTACGGGTCGGGACAGGCAAGGTAAATGTGGCATTGCAAGACCTGACCCCTATTTTTCACCCTGGTCGGCGCGACCGTTCCGAACTATGACAATAACGGGAACCTGACCGATTTCGACGGTGAGCTATACACCTACGACGAGCGTAACCGTCTGATCGCGGCGACGGTCGACAGCCAGGACACCAATTACACCTACGGCCCGCACGGCGCGCGCAAGGTGAAGACGTTGGTCGGCGGGGCGGCGACGGACTATCTGCGCGCCGGCACGGACGTGATCGCGGAATATAACGGCGCCGTGCTGTTGCGGCGCTTCATCCACGGGCCGGGGACGGACGATCCGGTCGCGGTGATCGACAATACCGGCTACCGCTATTTCTACCACACCGACGCGACCGGCACGGTTGTGGCGCTGTCGAACGACACGGGCGTGGTGCAGCAGCGCTACCGGACGGATGCGTTCGGCCGGGTCGACCAGCCCGGCGGCGACGCGGTGTATCGTTTCGCGGGCCGTCCGTTCGACGCCGAAACGGGGCTCTACTACAACCGGGCGCGCTACTACCATCCGGGGCTGGGGCGGTTCCTGTCGGCCGACCCGACAGGGTATGCGGACGGTCTGAACCTGTACGCCTATGCGGGCAACGACCCGGTCAACTTCGCCGATCCGAACGGGCTGGCGGCCGCCGCGGCGAAACAGCTCGGCCAAAAGACCGTTGCGGCGTACAAGGAGAACAAGGACGCGATCCAACTGTCGATGGATGCGGGCGGCATGACGCCCGTAATTGGCAACTTCGTGGATATTGCGCACGGTGTGCTCTATGCGTTCGAAGGCGATTTCGTGAACGCCGGCGGCAGCGTGATCGCCGCGCTCCCGGTGATCGGCCAGGCCTTCACGGCCGGCAAGTTGACGGTGAAGAGCGGCCAGGCGCTGGCGAAGGCGGGCAAGGTGTGCAGCTTCCCCGGCGACACGCCGGTGCTGACCGAGGCGGGACCGCGTCCGATCGCGACGATCCGGCCGGGCGACCGGGTGCTGGCGGTGGACCAGGAAACGGGCGAGCAGGCGTGGAAACCGGTACTGGAGGCCTATGGCGTCGAGGAGCGCCGGATCTACACGCTGGCGGTCACCGGCGCGGACGGCGCGGCCCGAGAACTCGAGACGACGGACAACCATCCGTACTTCGTGACGGGACAAGGCTGGCGGGTCACGGCGCACCTGCAGCCGGGCGACGTGCTGGCGACCCAGGCCGGCACGGTCACGCTCGACGCCAAGACCGACACCAAGCGGTTCACCCGCGTGCACAACCTCAAGGTCGCGGACTATCACACCTACTACGCTTTCGCTGGCGATTCCGCCCTATTGGTGCATAATTGCGGGGGTACTCCTAAGCTACTGCCAGCACCGAAACCAAAAGGAAACGCAAATACAGCTCCTGAAATCGGAACGATTTTTGTTGATTCTAAAAGTAATGCGATACCTACACCGCCCGGTGGTCGAATTACTGGCTCTCCCGACGGCAAGTTTATTCAGGCCCGCGACGCCAACGGTAAACCTACAGGAGTACGAATTGATGGGGGACATAAGCCGACGCATACGGACACCCGAGCATTAAGGCCGCATGGTCATGTTCCTGGGGTAAATAATTTGGATGGGACACCATGGCTACCGATCAGACAGTGAGTTATAAATTTGTATGGGGCGCAGCGGTTAAGATAATTGAAAGTGCACCGAAAAAGTACTTAGACATTAAGCTAGGCAGTGTATGTGGGATCAGATCAATAGAAACTGAAGCCACCTCTACCGAATTTGGAGAGCCAGTAGGCAGCATCTTGTATTTGATCGAAAGTCCCAATGGAGACGCTATTGAAATTCCAGAAAGGTTTTTGATCGCTTTTTGAACTGGTCCTGGAGGTGCAGGGTCGCGGGAAGAAAGAGATTGCGCCTTCGGGGTCGTAAAAAAGTACAAGGCCAGGTCTTGATCTTTGAATTTCTGACAGATCGTTGGAAATACAAATGAAATTTAGAACTCCCGGCTGACCGTCCAAGAAGAAAAGGGGTCAAGTCTTGAATTGTGAATTGTCAAACACGGTGTGCGGATCGATTAAACGTTCAAGATCGACGGCGACATAGACGCGCCAGACCACGGTTTCGCCGGCGAAACGCTAACCTACGATTTCTCTTACAATGCGGAGGGCGGCGGCTGACGGAGGATGACTTCACCGCCCGGATGGCGGGTCGATCCTCAGTCGTGCGGACAGGGTCTCCGGTCCCGCCTCCCGCGTCACCGTCACCTCCACCAGCAGCGGCCGCGTCTTTCTGTCCCGCCACACGTCATGCCAGGCCGGCTTGGCGTTGCGTTCGGCGGCGGCGAAGTAGCGGAACGACACGTCTTCGATCGCCGTCGTCAGGGCGCGCGATTGCCACGGTGCGCCTTCCGTCTCCGCAACGCCGGGTTCGAAGCGGCGCCAGCGCAGCATCAGCGCGTCGCCGTCTTGTTCGAGCACCAGGTCGAAGCGGTCGCCGCGCCGCGCGGCGGCGGGCGGCGGGCCAGCGAAGCGGATGCGGTCGGCCGCGCCATCGAACAGCAGGCGGCCGCGCGGGCCGCGGGCCGGTTGCGCGCCTTCCAGCAGCCGGCGGACGACGCGGCGCGAGGCTTCGCTTTCCTGGGCGGCCGCGCCTTTGGTCTGGACCACGTTCCACACGGTCGCGCTGAACCGCAGCCCGCCGAACAGCAAGGTCAGGACCAGCCCCATCAATCCCAGCACGATGATCGTCTCGATGAGGGTGAAGCCCCGTTCGCCGCGGCGCGCGCGCGTTTCGGATCCGTGGCGTCGCGCGCTCATCGCCAGGCGTAGATGGCATAGGCGTCCGGCAGGTGGTTGCCGATGCCGACGATGGCGGTGCGGGTGTAGCGCGCGCCGTCCGGGGTGGCGCCGACGGCCTCCACGGTGAACGAGGTGCGGCGCGAGATGTCGAAAAACCGCCGCGCGCTCGGGTGCGGTTCGGCCGGCGCGTCTTCCGCGCCGGACTGCGCCGGGCCGCCGGCCGGGCCGTCGTCCTCCGGCGGCGCTCAACCGACCCGGGCCATTGAGCCGCCATCGACCGGCATTTCGATACCGGTGACGAAGCCGGCCTCGTCGGAGGCCAGGAACAGCGCGGCGTGGGCCACGTCCCAGCCGGTGCCCATCTTGCCCAGCAACGGCACCTTGGCGTCGCGTTCGGCGGCGATGTCGTCGCGGGTCCGGCCCAGCGCCTCGACCCTCCGGTCGACCGCCATCGGCGTGTCCATCAGTCCGGGCAGGATCGCATTCGCCCGCACGCCGCGATCGGCGTTCTGGATCGCGATCTGACGGGTAAAGCTGACCATGGCCATCTTGGACGCCGGATAGATCACGGTCGGATGGCCGGTCCAGTAGGCCGAGGCGGAGGAGATGTTGACGATGGCGCCGCCGCGCTGTTCCCGCATGACCGGCAGCACGTGCTTGCAGGTCAGCATGGTGCCCAGCAGGTTCACGTCCATGACCCGGTCGAAGGCTTCGGTCGTGACGTCCTTGAGCGGCGCGTCGCCGCCTTCGACGCTGACCCCGACATTGTTGTGCAGGATGTCGATTCGGCTCCATTTGCCGGTGCAGGCCGCGACGGCCGCTTCGATTGCCGCCTCGTCCGTCACGTCCGCGGCGGCTGCGAACGCTTCGCCGCCGTTCGCTTCGATCATGTCGGCGGTTTCCTGCGCCGACTCAAGGTGCCGATCCACGCAGCAAATCTTGGCGCCTTCGCGGGCGAACACCAGTGCCGTTGCGCGGCCGTTGCCGATGGCTTCGCTGGCGCCGGGCGCCTGGCCGGCCCCGATGACCAGGGCGATCTTGTTCTCGAGACGCATGAAATTTCTCCCTTCTTGCGACAGGTATTGGCACCGTGTGTCTCCCCTCACCCCGGCCCTGAATGGTCGTCAAAGCCATACAGCCCCGGTTTGTGCCGGTACCTTTTTTACCCTCTCCCGCCGGAGACCTCTGCGAAATAATGCAACCGGCATCGTTTCACCCCCCATCCTAACCTTCCCCCGCAAGGGGGGAAGGGAAAACAAG
>CAYLTU010000107.1:6890-17647 GCA_964386465.1 uncultured Rhodospirillaceae bacterium | reverse complement strand
AATCTCTCCGATTGAATCAAATTTCGGGACCACCCCACCCCATGAAAGTGGGATCGCCGACTCATGGCCGGATCCGACCCACCATGCCGCCAGCGCAATTGCCAGCGCAACCGGCAGCAGCGTCCCGACGTAGAGCAAACTGGTCGTCACCCACCCACTGAAGTGCAGACCTCGAAAGTTGAAGAGGGTCGCCGACCAGAACACAGCGAGACTGATGCCGACCATGAATATCCCTACGTCCTTGAGCGCCGGATCTATCGCATATGCAACTGACACCGCGCAGACCGCAAGCACCGTCGGATACCAGATCAGTATCTGTAGCCACTGACACCAGACACCGACGAAGGCCCACCGCTCACCAAGGGCCTCGCGGATCCAGCGGTAGACACCACCGTCGTGTGGCCATCCCACCCCCAGTTCTGCCGCGACCAGTCCGACCGGAAGAAAGAAGACCAGTGTGAAGATCGCGTAGTAGATGATGAGGGGAAGCCCGAATGAGCCGACCTCGGGCATGCCCTCCAGCCCGACAACGACGGCTGTGCTCATCATCGCCAGAACGAACAAGGAAATCGGCCGACGCTTCTTCTTGGTGCTGTCCAGCATCGAGTGCACCCTATCCGAACCGCTCAGCACGCGGCCATTTCAGCAGCCCGAGCCCGCACTTGTTGAATCATCCCGTGCAGGCCATTGCTTCGCGTCGGGCTGAGGTGTTCATGCAACTGAAGCGTAGAGAAAAAATCACCCAAGTCATACCGAACAATTTCTTCGGGAGTCATGCCCTGCAGCGCAATCACCACCAAAGCTGCCAGCCCTTTGACAAGGCCCGAATCGCTGTCTGCGAGCAGCGTCACGATGCCGTCGTCACGATGCAGCGAGACCCAGACCACGCTTTGGCAGCCATGGATCAGATTCGAGTCCACGCGGTCCTCTACCGGCATCAGGGAGAGTTTCTCGCCCAGATCCATGATGTACCGGTACCGATCCTCCCAGTCATCGAGAAAGGCAAATGCTTCCTTCACTTCGTCCAGCGTGGGGATCGCCTGCGGCATATGGAGGCATGGTAGTCAGAGAGCCGCAGCAGGCCTGAATACTTCGCACTCCTCAGCACGTGTCTCCAGCCGTGGACCACCAAGCAGATCCAGGCAGTACGGCACAGCAGGAAATACCGCGTCAAGACAATCGGCCACGGCCGATGGTTTCCCCGGAAGGTTGATGATGAGCGAACTGCCACGCGTACCCGCGATCTGCCGAGAGAGGATGGCTGTCGGCACGACCTGCAGCGAGGCGGCACGCATCTGCTCGCCAAATCCCGGCATCAACCGATCACATACCGCCTCGGTCGCTTCGGGCGTCACATCTCGCGGCGACGGCCCTGTACCTCCGGTCGTAAGCACGAGTCCGCAGCCCTGCTCGTCACACATGTGAATGATCGCCGCCTCGATCCGATCGGATTCATCAGGCACGATCTCGGCGCACGCAGTCCACTCGCAACACAGCACGCGAGCGAGCCACTCGCGGATGGCAGGGCCACCACGATCCTCATACTCGCCGCGACTGGCGCGGTCCGATACGGTCAGGATGCCGATCGCGATTGGCATCCGGACAGGGTACTCAGGCTCCGAAATTCGCGAGCAGGATCAGTATGTCATCCGTATCGACATCGCCGTCTCCATCGAAGTCGGCCGAGCAATCACCTGGCGGGCACGGACCCCACTGGGCGATCAGCGACAGAATGTCGTCGGTATCCACATCTCCATCACCATCGGCGTCGCCTGGCATCGTCGTGTCATCGCAGTACATGCGAGTGATGCTCACCGCGTCCACGGCAGCTTCGACGACAGACCCCTCATTCAGGTCCGATGCTGTAAATCGGATACGGAATGTGTCGGTCATCGAAACAGGCAGATCCTCGATCGTCCACTCTTTGACGAACCAGCCGCCATCGGCTTCGCTTCCGCCGGGGCCGACAACCTCTAGTTCGACCCAAGAGGAACCGTCATCATCGCTGATATCAACCACAAAGATGTCGTTGTTCGAATCAGCGCCACCGCAGGAGGCGCCGTTGCTGTACCAGCGAGCATACCTGAGCGTGCCACCGCCGGAGGCATCCATCGCAGGGCTGGTCAACGTGGTCGTCCCATCATCGATGTCCTCGTCTGTGCCGTTGCCGGACACGTAGCACATGCCGGAACCATCTTGATCGGTCGCATTGTCACAGCGAGCACCGCCACTTCCGGAGGGGGTAACCCGCTCCCAGTTGCCAGTGCCAGCGCCGGCATACACGGTCCAGCCTTGATTGCTGTTGAAGTCATCGTCAAAGGCCACTTCCACGCCGCTCCACGCTTCAGTCGACCATGAATCAATCGGCGCGTTGTAAGGGCTGGTGACGTAATCGCCCTCGACACTCTCAACCGAGACCCAGTACAAGACCTCGTCACCGCATCCAAATGCAGGAAAGACGCCGACGTGATTCTCGCCAACGGCGAGCATGGGTTCCTCACCGCTGATCGGTCCAACCCACCAGTTCAACAAGGCGGTACCCGGCTCCGGCGCGACATTGCCGCCAAACCGAACGACCAACTCCGTGCCACCGTTCGGGTCGATCAGTTCCGGACGACCGTCGGGATAGGACACCGTCAAACTCACCGTTTCCAAGGCCGACTCGACAGCCGCCACGGCGTCGATGATGCCGTACCCATAGTCATTGTCCTTGCAGGACGACGATCCGGAATATATCGCCGCCGCCATGCTCTCGGCGCTGCGAAACGGCCTCAGTGCGGCAGCGGAATGAGCGAAGGGGAGATTGGGTAGTGAGTAAGATCGGTCCGGACGTGATTAGAGAAAATCTCAAGGACGAGACAATCCTGTTGATCGGCGGTGCCGGTTTCATCGGGCACAACTTGGCCCTCGATCTGGCCGAATACGGCCCACAGATCGCCATCGTCGACAATCTGATGGTCAACAGTCTGATCGATAACGTTTTTACCGAAAATCCGAATCCGATTCAGCAGCAGGCCTACCAGCTTTTTCTTTTGGATCGCTACAAGATGCTGAAGATGATAGGGGTGCAGCTGATCAATGCGGACGCCCGCATCTATGCCGATCTTTCCGAGGTCTACGACAAAGTGAAGCCGACCAAAGTCGTGCATCTGTCCGCGATCGCCAGTGCGGTCGATGCCCGGAAAGACCCTGGCCTGACCTTCGATTTGCAACTCGTCACCCTGCGCAACGCGCTCGAACTCTGCCGACGTCAGCATAGCCAAGTGAACGAGTTCATGTTCCTCAGTTCCAGCACGGTGTATGGCGATTTCGAGGAGGCCTCGGTCGATGAAAGCGTGCGCCCGCGGCCGCGTGGCATGTACGCCAATGGCAAGTATATGGGCGAGCGGCTGGTGAGAACCTACAATGATCAATATGGGCTCGGAAGCTGCATCGTCAGACCGAGCGCGCTTTATGGAGAGCGCTGTATCAGCCGCCGTGTCAGTCAGGTCTTCATCGAAAACGCATTGACCGGCAAGCCTTTGTTGCTCGAGGGTGGTGGCGATGGGCGGTTGGACTTCACCTATATCCGCGATTTAACTGATGCGATGTGCCGCGCCTTGGCGTTGCATGAGGGGCCGGGGAGTTCGGAAACTTATAATCTGACTTTTGGCAACGCTCGCACGATTGCGGACCTTGCGGCGGTCGTGAAGTCGGTGGTCCCAGAAGCCGTCCTCGAGGAACGCCCGCGTGCCGTCGACAAGCCGATCCGCGGCACCCTCGACAACACGCGGGCGCGGACCAAGCTCGGCTTCGAGCCGCGGTGGACACTGGAAGACGGCTACCGGCAATATTGCGAGTGGTACGTCGAGCAGTGGCAGCGGGCCAAGACCGCGGTGCAGCGAAACGAGGCGGCGTGAGCGGTACCACCGCCGTCGTCGTCTTTGCCCGTTACGATTCCCGTCGGCTGCCCGGCAAGGTATTGCTGCCGATCGCCGGCCGGGCAATGCTGGGGCGCGTACTCGATCGGTTGCGGCGTATCGAATGCTCCTGTGAGCTGATTGTCGCGACCTCCGACCGCCCGGTGGACGACCCGGTCGCCGAGTTTTGTAGCCAGGAAGATGTCGATTGCTTTCGGGGCGCGGCCGAGGATGTTGCCGGTCGTGCGCTCGTCTGTGCCGAGGGTGCCGGGGCGTCGCGCTTCGTTCGAATTTCCGGTGACAGCCCGTTCATCGATCCGGATTTGGTGACACGGATGCTCTCGTTGCACAAGGTCGAGTGCCCCGAGATCACCACCAACCTGTACCCACGGACCTATCCACCGGGACTCAGCGTCGAGATCGTCGAGATGGCGGCGATGCGGCGAATGGTGAAGGAGGTGGCCAGTCCGGACGATCGCGAGCATGTGACGAGCCACATCTACAAGCATCCCGAACGCTTCGTCATTCGCAATCACGCCGCGGCAGACCGACCCTCTGACGGCCTCAGCCTTGTCGTCGACACCGAAACGGATTTGCGGAAAGCCGACTGGATCACGTCCAGGCTCGGCGACAGGCCCGAGACAGCGGCGATCGGCCGTGTGCTCGAGCTGGCCCGTCGATGGCCAGGGGCGTCGGCCGGAGCGATTTCCTGAGAGCGGGAGGAGGCCATGAGCAAACTAGCCGTGTTCGGCGGAGAGGCGGCTGTGCCTGGGTTGCTGCCGGCCTATTCGTCCATGGGCGAAGCCGAAGCGAAGGCGGTGGCCGACGTTGTACGCTCGGGCTGCCTCTCAGGTTTCTATGGCAGTGCGGGTCCTGAATTCCTGGGTGGCCCGCAAGTGCGCGCGTTTGAGGCGGCTTGGGCGGAGCGATACGGTGTGCGCCACGTCGTTTCCGTTAATTCCGCGACCTCGGGCCTTTTCGCGGCGATGGGCGCGATCGGCATCGGGCCCGGCGACGAGGTGATCGTGCCGCCGACGACGATGTCGGCGACGGCGATGGCACCGCTGATCTATGGCGCGATCCCGGTTTTCGTGGATATCGAGGACGAGACCTTTTGCCTCGACATCGATAAGGTGCGCGCCAGCATCGGGCCGAAGACGCGGGCGATCGTCGTGGTCAATTTGTTTGGCCACCCGGCTCGTCTGGCCGAGCTACGGGCGCTGGCCGACGAGAAGGGGATATATCTCGTCGAGGACAGCGCGCAATCGCCGCTCGGCAAGGAGGGTGATCGCGCCTGCGGTACCGTCGGCCATATCGGCGTCTTCAGCCTGAATTTCCACAAGCATATCCATACCGGCGAAGGCGGAATGTGCGCCACCGACGACGATCGGCTGGCGGAGCGACTGCAACTGATCCGAAATCACGGCGAGAATCTGGTCGAGACCCTCGGTCTGGAGGACGCCGTCAACATCGTCGGCTTCAACTACCGCATGACGGAGCTCAGCGCCGCCGTCGGCTTATCCCAGCTCGCCCGCATGGACGAGCATGTCGTTGGACGCGAGGAACTGGCGCGAAAGCTGTCCGACGGTACACGGGATCTGCCGGGATGGACGGTTCCGGCGGTCCGGGAGGGATGCCGTCACAACTACTATTGCTGGACCGTGCGCTACGACGAAAGTGTCGTCGGCGTCGATCGGGAGAGCTTTAGTCGGGCTTTGGCGGCGGAGGGATTTCCACATACCCAGGCCTATGTGCAACCGCTCTATCTCTTGCCGGTCTTTCAACGGCGCATCGCCCTCGGAGGCCATGGCTTCCCCTTCACCGAGAGCGATCGAACCTACGAAAAAGGCCTGTGCCCCGTCGCGGAGCGACTGCACGAGCGCGAGATTCTTTTCTTCGAGCCTTGCTCATATGACGTCGACGACGCGCTGGCCGACCAACTGGTCGAAGCCGTGCGGAAGGTCCACGCACATGCCGGTGAATTGGCCGGCTCCGCCGAACGGGAGGTGGCCTCATAAGCGCGCTCCGCGTCGTTGCCAGCATCGAGGCGCGCATGCAGTCGTCGCGGCTGCCGGGCAAGGTGCTGACCGATATCGCCGGCCGCCCCACTTTGACGCGCATCGTCGACCGGTTGCGGCAATGCAAATCGGTCGACGACATCGTTGTCGCCACCACCGTCAATTCGACGGACGATGCCGTCGCGGCATGGGCCGAGGACGAGGGCGTGGCTCACTACCGGGGAAGCGAGGAGGACGTGCTCGATCGCGTAGTCGAGGCCCAGCGCCAGATGCGCTCGGATATCGTGGTCGAAATTTGCGGCGACATGCCGCTGCTTGACCCCGAAGTGATGGATCTTGCGGTGGCAAGCTTCCTTGCGAACGACTGCGACGTCGTTAGCACCGTGCGTCATGCCTCGTTTCCACAGGGCGTCGATGCCGAGGTCTTTCGCCTCGCGGACCTGGAGGAGATTGCCGGCACCATAGACGACCCGGCAGTGCGCGAGCATGTCTCGTTGTATTTCTACGAGCATCCCGAACGTTATCGGGTGGTGCACCTCTTGGCGCCGGCGCGCTGGTCGAGGCCGGAATTGCGCTTCCAGCTCGACTATCCCGAGGACCTGGCTTTCATCACATCCGTTTATCAGCGCCTCGAGCCTCGTTTCGGCGGCGTCTTCGGTATCGGCGAGGTGCTCGATCTGCTGTCGGCCGAACCGGAACTCGCCGAGATCAATAGCCATTGCGAGGAGCGCTCGGCCCGGTGACGCGCGAGCCTCTCAGAACCGTGGTGGTCGGCTTCGGGCAGGTCGCGGACACGCTGGGCGAAGATAGTCGCATGGCGCGCTACTTCGGCCACGCCAGCCACGCGGAGGTGCTGGCCGCTCACCCGGCGTTCGCATGGGACGCGGTGGTCGATCCCTCCGACGAGGCGCTACAGCGGGCGCGGCGGAAATGGGGAATCCAGCACACTGCCAAGGATTTCTCCGGTCTCGACGGCTATACCCCCGAGATCGCGGTGATCGCCGCTCCTCCGGCCGTGCGTCGCGATGTGATCGAGTCCTTCGACTCGTTGCGGGGCGTGTTGGTGGAAAAGCCGCTCGGCACCTCCATAAGCGAGGCCGAGGCTTTCGTATCCACATGCCGGGCAAGTGAGCTGGCGGTGCAGGTTCATTTCTGGCGCCGCGCGGTGCCAGGCTTTCAAGAACTCGCCAAGGGGCGACTGGGCGATCTGATCGGCGAGGTGCAGTGCGGGTTCGGGATTTATGGTCGCGGTCTCTACAACAACGCCAGCCATCTGATCGACTTCGTCGCCATGCTGCTGGGCGCCATCGAGGAGGTCCGCGCGATCGGGCCGGCACGCACGGCGGCGGGTCCGGGGATGAGTGGTGATCTCGACGTGGCGTTCGCGCTGGGCCTGGCCGGTGGTGGCACGGTGATGGCGCACCCGGTCGATTTTCACTGTTACCGCGAGGTCGGGCTCGACCTTTGGGGCACGACGGGGCGGCTTTCTCTGTTGCAGGAAAGCTTGGGCGTTTATCACTATCCGACCGCCGGGAACCGAGGCTTGATGGACGAACTGGAGATTGCCAGCGATCGGCCGACGTCGCTGGATATGCCCGTCACCGATGCCTATTGGGCGATGTATGACAATCTGGCCAATGCTGTCTACGACGGCGAGGCGCTGGTGTCGCCGGCCGATTCCGCATTGCGTACCATGCGGGTCCTCGACGCCGTCGCTCGCTCCGCCGAAGATGGCGGCCGGGCCATAGTGCCGCACTGAGCGATGACGGCGACCGACATTCTGATCTACGTCGAGGATCCGGGGGCCGCGAACTACGTCGCGGGCCTGCTGGAAGCGGTCGATCGGCGCGGCTGCGTCGCCGAGCTTTATGCCGCCGGCAGCGGCGCCACGCATCTCAGATCGCTCGGAACGCCCTTCGAGCAGGTGTCGACGGACGATGCCGTGGCCACGCTGCTGGACCGAGTGCCGCCGCGCGTGGTGGCGGTCGGCACCTCGGAGGATGTCGATACCCCGGCCTTCGATCTGATCGCCGAGGCGCGGCGGCGCGGGCTCGTCTCCGTCGGGCTGGTGGACGGCCCGTCGAACGCCGATCATCGCTTTCGTGGTCGTTCACAAGAGCCATTGGCGCACGCACCGGACTGGATCCTGGTCGCCGATGCCGCTGTCCGAGAGCAATTCGTCACGCTGGGAGCTTCGCCGGATCGCATACTGACCGTCGGTCATCCGCGATACGATACGGTGTTGGCGTTGGGTCACCGGCTGCTGACCATAGACCGGCCCTCTTTGCGCAACCGCTACTTCCCCGATGCGTCGCCCGATCGGCCGGTGCTGGTGTTCCTCACCGAGCTATCGGACGGGGTCAATCCGGATCGCTATCACCGGACACCGGACTATACCTTGCAGGGGCGCGGCGACGTCGACGGTCGTACCGAGATCGTCTTGGAGGAGGTGCTCGACGCGGTCCGCGACCTTGCCCCACGGCCCTATGTGGTGCTGCGCCTGCACCCCAAGAACACCGCTGCCGATTTTGCCCCTTGGCTCGGCGAGATCGACCTCTTGCATCATGGCGGCCCGGCCGATTCGTTGTTGGAAAGCCTTTACGCCGCCGATCTCGTGGTCGGTTTGACAACCATTCTGATGATGGAGGCGGCTTTGCTTGGTCGCCCGACCTTGTCGGTGGTGCCACGGCCGTCGGAAGCCTCCTGGCTGCCCAGTATCGGTCTCGGTCTGACCCCCTGCGTCACCGAGCGGGAGGTGCTACGGGCGCGCTTGCCCGACATGCTGGCCGACGGATGGGCGCCACGGTCGGCCGTGGCGGACGTCGTCGAGACTGGTGCCGCGGAACGAGTCGCGGGGGTTCTCTGCGATCTGGCGCGGCCGACCGCCGCCATCGGCCAGGCCGGCTGATGGCGGTGTCGCCGACCTTGGAGACGACGCGGCTGCGGCTGGTGCCGTTCGCGGAACGGCACCTGACGGAGCGATATGTCGGTTGGCTGAACGACCCGGATGTGGTGCGCTACAGCGAGCAGCGCCATCGACGTCACTCGCTCGATTCGTGCCGGAGATACTTCGAATCGCTGGCCGGCTCATCGGATCATTTTTGGGCTATCGAGGCGAAGGATCCGGCACTCGGCCATATTGGCAACATCACCGTTACGGTCGACGAGCCGAACCGGGTGGGCGACGTTGCCATCTTGCTCGGCGAGAAGAGCGCTTGGGGCGGCGGTCTCGGTGGCGAGGCCTGGGGCGAGGTTTGCCGCTTCCTATTGGCGGAGGGTGCCATGCGCAAGGTCAGTGCGGGAACCATGGCGACCAACCACGCCATGTTGGGCATAATGCGGCGAACCGGCATGATCGAGGAGGGGCGACGACCGCGCCATTTTCTGCTGGACGGCGCGGAGGTGGACTTGATCTATGTGGCCTTGTATGAGTTTCCCCCTGCACGGCGATGAGCGACACGGCTGCGAATGGCCTCCACGCGAGCCGAGCCGTATGGACGGAATGACGAGGAATGACTGAGCAGTACGATCTCTATCCCTGCGATCTCTGTGGCGACGACGACTACGCGGAACTGAAGGCGGTCAGCCATCTGACACGCGATCCGCTTCATGTCTGCAAGAGTTGCGGTTTGGTTCAGGTGATCCGGCGGCGTTCGGAGCGCGATATGGTCTGGGAGAAGGACGATTTGCGCCGCGTCGCGAGCTCCTTCACTGGTCGGGCCAAGGACACCGCGGACCAACTCTCGAATTATTGATATGGTATCAGCGACCGTGCATGAGATGAAATGCAGTTGGACGCGAGAACGTTCGCTCGCGCTACCATCCGAAGGCGAGAGCCGAGAAGTGTGGCGTCTCAAGGAAGGCGATCGCACGCTCGCTAGCTTTCCAGTGGACGTCTCTCTCGGCAAGCCGCTCGACGTCATGAAACTGCGTGGAGAAAAGGGAGAGGAGTTGCGTGACTATGCGGCGCGGTTCAGTGCCATCGTGGAGCGTCTCTATGCCGACGGTGTCCCGCGCCGGCAGCTCGCCGCCTGTCCTTGCTGTCGGACCGGTCTCGATAGGGCCGAGCCGGTCATCGAGGTCTATGGTGTGCCTTATCTCGGCTGCCGCAACTGCGGGCACGTATTTATCGCCTCGCAACCGACCTCGGAGACGTTGCTTGCCGCATTCGAGGAGGAAGAGGATCTATCGACGTTCTATGTCGACCCCGACACCCTCGAATTGCGCATGCGCGACATCATCCAGCCGAAACTCGACTGGATGCTCAAGGTCCACCGCCGCCATTGCGGCCGTGCCGCCAAGAGTGTACTCGACGTCGGAGCCGGTGGCGGTCATTTCGTCGCCGGTTGCCGCCGCATTGGCCTGGAGGCGGAGGGCTGGGAACTGAGCAGCACTTCGGTTCGCTTCGCTCGTGAGGTGCTCGAGGTCGAATTGAACCAGGGGAACTATCTGGATCAGAAGATCGAGCCGGGCCGCTTCGATCTCATTACTTTTTGGGGCTTGCTCGAATACGCGTCGGAGCCGGCGGAATTCATTGATGCGGCGTGTCGCCAACTCGAACCCGACAGCGGCATGTTGATCATCGAGGTGCCTCGAAGCGACAGTTTGTGCCTGGCGGTGCAACAGGAGTTCACCGATACCGTCTGGCGGCACGCCATGCCCGATTCGCATATGAATTTATACAGTGACGCTTCACTCGCTACCGTACTGCACGAAAATGGATTTCGGCCGGTCGCCGCCTGGTATTTCGGCCTCGACGTGTACGAGTTGTTGATGCAGATTGGCCTCGAAATCAACGATGACGACTTCATGGCCCGCTTCGCCCGGCTGGTCAAGGCGC
>CAYLTU010000107.1:0-6851 GCA_964386465.1 uncultured Rhodospirillaceae bacterium | reverse complement strand
GGACGGCATCGTAGTTGCGGCTGTGCCCGACATTTGAAACGGAAAAATCCTGTCGATGTCGTCTTATGCGCCTCTATTCATGGTCGGTTTGCCGCGTTCCGGCACGAACCTGCTGACGCGTATGCTGAACACGCACAGCGAGGTGGCTGTGGCAATCCACGCCTTCCAGCCGCTGTTCAAATCGCTTCGCAACGCGGCGATGCGACACCTCGGAGATGCCGAACTGCAAAAGTGGGCTGATCCGGATGTGTCGTTTCACGACGGCCATTTCGATCTCAGGCAAGTGCGGCTGCTGGATTTGCTGCAGAGTGCGCCACTCGACCTACCGTTCGATCCCGGAGAGTGGAATTCGCTGCTTCAGCGCCTGACCTCGCGCGCTTCTGACGACGCTGCCGATCTGTGTGATGGACTAGGCGGCCTTGCCGGCGCCAGCGACTATCGGATCATGGTCGATCGATGTCTCGCGTTGATCGCAAAGATGCGGGATGCCGGCAGTCGAAGATGGGTGGGCATGATCGATACTTGGATAATCGATTCGTTTCCGGCGCTGGCCCGCGCCTATCCGGAGGCGCGCTTCGTGGTGGTTGAGCGGGATCTACGGGCAATTGTTACCTCCATTCTGGGCTATCTCACCATCGATCCCGGTCAAGTCGGCCATGTGCTTTCCGTCGTGCGTCACTGGCGTAAGGAGGGTGCTCTACTCAAACGTTTTGGGGCCGACCCTGACTTCGCTGGTCGGTTGCGCGTGGTTCGCTACGAGGCATTGGTGGGCGAGCCAGAGCAGACAGTCCGCGACCTGTGTAGCTTTCTCGGCATCGATTTCGAGGGCTCGATGGTTCATGTGTCCGACATCGTCGACCCGACGACGGGTAAGCGTTGGCAAGGCAACAGCACTTTCGATGCCGAGCTTGCCGAGATTAGCACGGCGCCTGCAGATCGTTGGCGACAGCTGCTCGACTCGGAGGCGCTTGCGATGATCGAGTTCGCCGCTGGCACCGATATGCTTCTGCGCGGCTATGAGCCGATCCTCGAAGAGGATTGGCTTGCTCAGGCGACGGAGCCGCTCTCCTTTCTTATCCGCGATGGGCTCAGGGAATGCAGCTGGCGCAGCGATTTCGGCAATCCACAAGAGGATTACGGTTACGAGGCCTATCGTCGGGCTCTACTCGGCTTCGACATCGATACGGACCTGTTGAATCCCGCGGATATTAGACGGGCATTCTTATTCGATGATTACTACCACATGCTGTTGTCGGCCCGACGCACCACTCTTCGAGTCGAGCAGACCGAAGCGCATTGAGGCTGCCATGAACGACGTCGACCACGAGATTGCCACTAACTCTGATGATGCACTCAATATCCTGCCGCTGGCGCGTGACCTCTGTGCCTTCCGGTCGGGTGTCGTTGCGGACGACAACGAGCCGCTGTTCCAGCGACTGTGTGAGGAGTTGCCGTTTCGACTGCTGCGCTACAAGAGCGGCGAGAGACATAATGGGTGGGTGGTGCCGCAGAACTGGCGGGTGCACCGCGCCGAAATTTCCCAAAACGGCGAAGTGTTGTTCGACGGCTCGGTCCATGCGCTCGGCGTCGGTATGTACTCGCGTTCCTTTCAGGGCGAACTCGATTGGGAAGAGCTGCGGCCGCACTTGGTGACCAATGCCGAACTGCCGGACGCATGCATGTTCCACAGCGTTTGGCAGATCCGATCCTGGGCGGCGGATTGGGTATTTTGCGTGCCCTACGAAATTTACGAGACCATGGGGCCGGGCCAATACCGCGTGGACCTCGAAACCTCTTACGAGCCAGGCGAGATGATTGTCGCTGAGTACGAAAAGAAAGGGCGATCGGACGAGGTCATCATTTTCAACACCAATACGTGCCATCCCACCCAGGCCAACGACGGCTTCGCCGCTGGATCGCTGCTTGTTCGGCTGTTTCAGTGGTTGGCGAAACGCGATACCCACTACACCTACCGACTGATTTTGGCGCCCGAGCATCTAGGTTCCGTTTTCTACATGCGTGACAAGAGCCGAAAGGAAATCGAGAGGATCGTCTCCTGTATCTTCGCCGAAATGCCGGGCAACGTCGGGCCATTGACCGTCGCCGACACATTTCTTGGCGATCAGGCTCTCGATCGCATTTTCCGCAACATCGTTCGGCATTATGCGCAAGGGTACAAATTGGCCAGCTGGCGCCAGGGATGCGGCAATGATGAAACGGTTTGGGAAGCACCGGGGCATGAAGTTCCTACCGTGGAGTTTACCCGAGCTGCGGATCCGGACTTTCCCTATCCGGAGTACCACTCCAGTCGTGACAATCCAGACCTCATGAATCAAGACATGCTGGCGGAATTCTACGACGTGCTACGTCGAGTGGTAGAGATCCTAGAGACGAACTCTGTGATGGATCGTCATTTCGATGGTCTTATCTGTCTGTCGAGCCCGGACTACGAACTCTACTTCGAGCGCCACGATCCGACGATTGATAAAGGCCTGACGGATGACGACGAGAAATGGGGGCATCTGCTCGACTCGCTATTACGATATTTCGATGGCCGTTGGACGATTCTCGATATTGCCGAACGGCACGAGTTGCCGTATTTCGAACTCCTGGCGTATCTGGAAAAGTTCGAAAAAGGAGGGCTGATCACCACGCGGTTCGCACACATCGAGCGACCACCACTTTCATCCCGCGTCTGAGACGAGAAAAGATCAAGCAACGATGCGTTATTGCAAGAAATGCCTGGAGCCGGATACTCGGCCTGACAGTATCTTCGACGAGGAAGGGATTTGCTTCCCCTGTCGTTACAGCGAGCGGACCGATGAGACCGACTGGGACGCGCGACGACGAGAACTGGATGAAATCGCGGCTTGGGGCCGGGCCCGAAATGTATCAGGTTATGACTGCGTGATCCCGGTAAGCGGCGGCAAGGACAGCCATCGCCAGGCGCTATATGCCCGCGATGAACTCGGTCTTAGGCCGCTTTTAGTTTCGTGCACCTATCCACCCGAACAACAGACCCATCGCGGCGCGCACAACCTGGCCAATTTGATCTCGCTCGGCTTCGACTGTTTCTATGTCAGCCCGGCACCAGAGACGTTCAAGCAGCTCATGCGCATCGGCTTCTTCAAGTTCGGTAATATTTTCAAGTCGACCGAGCTGGCGCTTTATGCCAGCGGCCCGAAGGTCGCCACGCTCTACCATATTCCGCTCGTGTTCTACGGCGAGAATCCGGCGCTGTCTTGGGGTAGCGCCGGCGGCTCGCTCGACGGTGATGCCAACCGAATGAAGTATTCTCATACCCTGAAGGGTGGCGATCTGACGCCTTACCTCGAGGAGGGTTACGAACGGAAGGATATCTATTGGTATCGCTATCCCTCGGACGCGGATATCGAGCGCGCGCAACTTCGCATCGTCTATCTCGGCTACTACATGCCGGATTTCAACGATGCGGAGAACTCGCGCATCGCGATCGAGAACGGACTCGAGTGCCGTACCGGCGAGGACGCAATTCTCGAGGATATTGGTCAGCTCACGACGTTCGACGCCCTCGACGACGATTTCGTCATGGTCAACCAGATGCTGAAATACATGAAGTTCGGCTTCGGCAAGGCTTCCGAGCAGTTGAGTGGCTTCATCCGCGTGGGAAAGATCACGCGCGAGGAGGCGATCGAGTGGGCCGAGCGCTATGACGGCAAGTGCGCCAATCGATACGTTCGACGATTTTGTGATTTTGTCGGTATTTCGGAGGACGAGTTCTGGGAAGTTGCCGAGCGTTACCGTGGCAAGGACGTCTGGCAACGTGATGGCAATACCTGGTGCTTGGAGGCGCCGCTTCGATGACGGCGCCGCGGATCTGCATCGTCGACTACGGGATGGGCAACCTGAATTCGGTTCGGGCGGCCTTCCGCTTTCTCGGCAACGAGGCGGTGATTTCCGATTCCGCCGGCGATCTCCGTGCCGCCGACGCGGTAGTGCTGCCGGGCGTCGGCGCCTTTGGCGAGGCGGCGGCGAATCTTGCGAAATCGGGCCTCGATGCGATTTTGAGCGAACAAGTGATGGAGAAGAAAAAGCCCTTCCTCGGCATCTGCCTCGGCATGCAACTTGTCGGACGCGGCTCGGACGAGATGGGCCGGCACAAGGGACTCGGCTGGATCGACGCCGATGTTGTCTCGCTGTCGGATACGGGTGCCTTGCGCGTGCCGCATGTCGGCTGGAGCGAGACGGCGTTCGAGAACGGCGAGGTTTTGTTCGACAATATCGAAGCCGGGGCCTGCTTCTACTACGACCATTCCTACGCCATGTTGCAGGCGAGTGCCGATTCTGTTGCTACCTGCGACTACGGCTCGCGATTCGTGGCGGCATTCAGACACGGCAACGTCATGGCGGCGCAGTTCCATCCGGAGAAGAGTCAGCGTGCCGGCCTGAAGCTGCTGCGGAATTTTCTCAACCTCGTAGCCGGCCGGCCGACCCGGTCGGTGGCGGCCTGAGCCAGGCGGTAACCATGCCGAAGAAGCGCCTGATCGGGAGCTTGATCCTGCGTGACGGATGGATCGTGCAGAGCATCGGGTTTCACCGCTACTTGCCGGTCGGAAATGCCGAGATCGCGGCCCGATTTCTCGACGAGTGGGGTGTCGACGAGATTCTGCTGCTCGACATCGACGCGACGCGCGCCGGCACGACGATAGATTCGGATCTGGTGGAGCGCGTCTCGGCCAGTTGCTACGTACCGTTGACCGTGGGCGGCGGCATCCGATCCGCTGGCGACGTGCGCAAGTTGATCCGCGCCGGCGCCGACAAGGTAGCGATCAACACTTTCGCCGTGATGGATCCCGCCAATCTGTCGGAAGCCGTCCAGATGTTCGGCAGCCAATGCATCGTCGCTTCCATCGATGCCCGGCGCGCCGACGGTCGTTTCGAGGTGATGACGGACTCCGGGCGCCGGTCGAGCGGACGTAGCGCGGCGGAGCTGGCGCAAGATCTTGCCGCCGCCGGGGCCGGAGAGATCTTGCTGAACTCGATCGATCGCGACGGTGCCAAGACGGGTTACGACCTCGCTCTGATCGAGAGCGTCGCCGACCACGTCAATCTGCCGGTCATCGCCATGGGCGGCGCCGGCCATCCGGAACACATCTGCGCGGTCCTGGAGCGGGACAGCGTTTCCGCCGCGGCGGTTGGAAACATGCTGCATTATTCCGAGCACAGCGTCGCCACGATCAAGCACTATCTCGTCCAGCATGGCATCGATGTCCGCCTGGACGCCGCCGCCGACTACAGTCACATCGGCTTCGATGCCGACGGTCGTGTCGCAAAGCAGGCGGACGAGGTGTTGCAGCGGGCGGTTTTCGAGTTTATTCCAAAGGAAGTTATCTGACAGCGATGCAGTATTGTGTGCGTTGCCTTTACCCGGCTAGCCACCCGCTCGGTCTGACGTTCGATTCGGACGGGGTCTGCAGTGGCTGTCGTGTGCACGAAGAGAAGGACGAACTCGATTGGCGCGCGCGCGGCGAGCGACTAGGCCGTCTCTTCGACGATTACCGGAATCGAAGCGGCATCAATTACGACTGTATCGTCCCGGTGTCTGGGGCGCGGGATTCCTACTTCATCGTGCATACGGTGAAGAACGTCTACGGCATGAATCCTCTGCTGGTCAGCTACAACCGTCATCACAACACCGAACGGGGCATCCGGAATCTGGCCTATTTGCGTACGGTGTTCGACTGCGATTTCGTGCAGATGGTGATCGCACCGCAGCAGGTGCAACGGATCACCCGCGAGACCATCCGTCGGCTGGGCAGCATGTACTGGCATGTGCTCGCCGGGCAGACCGTGTTCCCGGTGCAGGCCGCGGTACGCTACAAGGCTCCGCTCATCGTCTGGGGCGTGCATCAGGGTTGCGATCAGGTCGGCATGTTCTCACACCTCGATGAAATCGAGATGACCCGCAAGTACCGCTGCGATCACGACCTGATGGGGGTCGAGGCGGAAGACATCATCGGCGGCAGCGAGGCGCTGACCGAGCAGGACCTGAAGCTGTTCGCTTATCCACATGACAAGGAGCTGGCGAAAGTCGGAGTCCGAGGCATCTACCTGTCGAACTACATCCGCTGGGACACAAAGGCCCAGCACGAAGCGATGATCGCTCGCTACGGGTTCGAGACCGCAGCACAGCAACGTACCTTCGATACCTACAACGATGTCGACTGCCTGCACTACAGCGGCCTGCACGACCAGGTGAAATTTCTCAAGCACGGCTATGGCAAGGTGACCGATCACGCAAGCCGTGAGATCCGGCTACGTCGGTTGAGCCGTTCGGCGGCGATCGATCTGGTGCGCCGCCATGGTGCCGTGGAGCCCGCCGACAAGCAGGCCTTTCTGGACTGGGTCGGGATGGAGGCGGCCGAGTTCGACGGCTGTATCGATCGACATCGCCACCCCGAGGTCTGGCACCGCGACCAGGACGGCGGATGGCGGTTGCGTCACGGCATGCGCGACCAGCCCGAGGATGCGCGGGCTCGGGCGGCCGAATTGGGTACCATTGAGGATTGCGAATTCACCATCACGCCTTCCAAGGATCCGTCGGCAGACGAGAGCCGCTATGTTCTGCTGAAGCGTGGCTATGTCGACGGTGTTCCCGCCGGTGCGCGGGACGATTTGTTGCCGGTGCCATGATACTTCCAAAAATGAACCGATTACATAGGCGCTGGGGATGAACAAGGGTAAGGTCCGTTCTATCGACCACGTTCATGAGGGCGATGATCGCCATATCGTAACGTGGTACGCCTCGCAACTTTGCCATTTGATTGGCCCGTTGGCGCGCGAGCTACACGAGACACACGGCATTCGCACTG
>CAYLTU010000106.1:0-17791 GCA_964386465.1 uncultured Rhodospirillaceae bacterium | reverse complement strand
CGGAACGCGATCCCCTTGATCCGGCCGCCATCCTCACCGCCGATGAAGCAGCGGACATGATCCCGGCCAACGATATCGGCCTTCAGGACCCGCGCGGCGGGAAATATGAAACGCGGGCGCGCGTTTCCGGCGCCGAAGGGCGCCAGATGTTCCAGCGATTCGATGAAATCGACGCTGGCGCCGCCAGGCTGCAGGCAGCCATCGACCCCCAGCTCCGCAACGATTCCTTCGGATCCGATATGTTCCGCGATACGCTCGCTAAGGAAAGCACGGAACGCGGACTCTTGGCCGCGCTCAACGGTGAAACCAGCAGCCATCGGATGGCCGCCCCCGTTCATCAGCAAACCGGACTGGCGCGCCGCGACGACGGCAACACCCAGATCCACGCCGCGCACGGATCGGCCCGATCCTTTCCCGACACCGTCCTCGAACGCGACGACACAGGCCGGTCGGTTGTAGCGGTCCTTGAGCCGACTCGCGACGATGCCGATGACCCCGGGATGCCAACCTTCCGCCGCGACATAGATCAAGCCGTCGTCCAGTTCGCCGCGCGCCGCCTCCGCTTCAACCTTGGCAATCGCTGATTCCAGGCAAGCGGCCTCGATTGCCCGCCTTTCCTGATTGTAGTCGTCCAGTCGCTTCGCTATCGAACGCGCCTCTTCGATGTCCTCCGTGGTCAGCAGCGCGGCGCCCAGGCCCGATTCGCCGACCCGGCCGCCGGCGTTGACGCGCGGACCGAGAACGAAGCCGGCATGATAGGCTTTAAGCGCCTCGTTGACCCCGGCGACGTCGGCGAGCGCGGCGAGACCTGGATTGCGCCGTCGCGCCATCACGGCGAGGCCTTGCCGCACGAACACGCGGTTCAATCCGGTCAGCGGCACGACATCGCATACCGTTCCCAGGGCCACCAAATCCAGCAGCCCCAATAGGTTCGGTTCGTCGCGCTGTTCATACCAACCCGCGTCCCGCAAGCCGCGGTTGACGGCAACCGCGAGCAGGAAGGCAACCCCCACGGCGGCAAGCTGGCCGTGCGCGCTATCGTCGTCCAACCGGTTCGGATTTATCACGGCCAGGGCGCGCGGCAATCGCGGCTCGGCTACGTGATGATCGACGACGACGACTTCCAGCCCCGAAGCGGCGGCCTCCTCCAGCGGCTCGAAGGCGGTTATCCCGCAATCGACGGTAACGACAACCGTGATTCCTTCCGCCGCTAACTTTCCAAGCGCCGCGGCGTTCGGACCATATCCTTCCGTCAACCGGTCGGGAATATAGATCCTGGTGCGTCCACCCACGGCGTCGAAAAACCGCGACAGCAGCGCGGAGGATGTCGCACCGTCGACATCGTAATCGCCGAACACGCCGATCGTTTCGCCCTGTTTCACGGCAGCGATCAACCGATCGACGGCCGTGTCCATGTCGTTCAGATGCGACGGGTCGGGGAGCTGATCCTTGAGTGCCGGGTTGAGAAACGCCGCCGCCTCGTCCAACGCGATGCCGCGCGCCGCCATGACGCGGCCTACTGCTTCCGGCAGGTCGAAGCGCTGCGAAAGCGCCAGGGCAAGCCGATCATCCTCGCTGCGCGCGCGCCAACGCTTACCGCTCAAGGAACGCGTAACGCCGAGGTAAGCCTCTTCGATCGCGTTCACTCCTCTGCGAAACGAAACCCGGTCTTTCGCGTGAAGTCATGCTCGGAACTGATCTTGCGTACCGTACCGCTCTTGGAGCGCATGACGACCGACTCCGTAAACGCCCCACCACCCCTGCGCCGGACGCCGTTCACCATCGTCCCGTCCGTGACGCCGGTGGCCGCGAACATGACATCGCCGGAGGCGAGATCGAGCATGTTGTAAACCCGGTCGAGGTCCGTAATGCCCCATTTGGCCGCACGCGCGCGCTCATCGTCGTTACGGAATATCAAGCGGCCCTGCATCTGGCCGCCTATACAGCGCAACGCCGCGGCAGCCAAAACGCCTTCCGGCGCGCCGCCGCTGCCGATATAGATGTCGACGCCGCTTCGCTGGCTGGAAGTCGCGATGACACCGGAGACATCGCCGTCCGAGATCAGCATGATTCGGGCGCCAGATTCGCGAACCGCCTTGATGAGATCGGCATGCCGCGGGCGATCGAGGATGCAAACAACGAGGTCGGAGATATTCTTGTCTTTCGCCTTCGCTAGGTTCGACAGGTTCTCGATCGGCGCCACGTCGATATCGACGACTCCGTCCGGCAGGCCGCCGCCAACCGCAATTTTGTCCATATAGACGTCCGGCGCGTTGAGAAAACCGCCTTCGTCCGCCATCGCGATGACCGCCAAGGCGTTGGTGCCACCCTTTGCCGTAATCGTCGTCCCTTCCAGCGGATCCAGCGCGATATCAACTTTCGGACCGTCGCCCTTGCCCACCTTCTCGCCGATATACAGCATCGGCGCTTCGTCGCGTTCGCCTTCGCCGATGACTACGGTGCCATCGATCGCCAGGCTGTTCAGGGCATCGCGCATCGCGTCGACGGCGGCCTGATCGGCCGCCTTTTCGTCGCCACGGCCCATCCACCGAGACGCGGACAGCGCCGCCGCCTCGGTTACCCGGACCGCCTCCAGCGCCAGGTTGCGATCCATCGTGCTCGTTTTCTCTGTCATAAAGAGGCACTCCCAACAGAACAGGCAGTCATTTGAACGCCTGAATATATCGATTATAGGAACCGAAGCTTAAAACGGCAGACCGGCGGCGGAAATAGGCTTTTAGGCTGTTTCGATCCGAATCATACGCGGCGGCTCCGCGACACTCTCCAAAGCGGCTATAAGCTCCAGCGCCTGCCGCATTGCGGCTTCCTTCGTTTCATGCGTAGTCAGGACAAGCGGAACCACGCCGCCTTCCTTACGGCCGCGCTGAATGGCCGATTCGATGGAAATTTGCGAATCGCGCAGCGCTCCCGCGATATCCGCGAAAACGCCCGGCTTGTCGAGGACCATGACCCGCACGTAATACAGCCCCGCGCGCTCGTCCATCGGACGAACGCGCATCGCCGCCAATCTATCCACCGGTACTCCATAGGTTGGGGTCTGACGGCCGCGGGCGATATCGACGATATCCGCGACGACCGCGGACGCGGTCGGTCCCGCCCCGGCACCCCGGCCCTCGAACATGGTGGTGCCGACGAAATCGCCTTCGGCGACGACTCCATTGAAAACCCCTTCAACCGAAGCGATCGGTGCATCCAGCGACACCATGGCCGGATGAACCCGTTGCTGAATCCCGCCTTTACCGTTTTCCGCGATGCCAAGCAACTTGATCCGGTAACCCAGCTCCGTCGCAAATCGGATGTCTTGGGCGTCGACATACCGGATTCCTTCGATGTGGACCGCGTCGAAATCGATCTCGCAACCGAACGCCACGCTGGTAAGGATCGCAAGCTTGTGGGCGGCATCGATCCCGTCGATATCGAATGTCGGATCGGCTTCCGCGTACCCGTGTTCCTGCGCTTCAGCGAGGATATCCGCAAAATCCCGACCGGTCTCTCGCATGGTCGTCAGGATATAATTGCACGTGCCATTCAGGATTCCCTGCAGCCGGGTCACACGGTTCGCCGCCAGCCCTTCGCGCAACGCCTTGATGATCGGAATTCCGCCGGCAACAGCCGACTCGTACGCGAGTGTCACACCTGCTTCTTCCGCTGCGCGGCCGAGGCCGGCGCCGTGCATGGCGATCAGGGCCTTGTTTGCTGTGACGACGTGCCGGCCGGACGCGATTGCGGTTTCGCAGATGTCACGCGCAATCCCGTCGCTGCCGCCGATAAGCTCGCAGACAACCTCGGCGTCGGCGTCGCGCGCCATTGCCACCGGATCGTCGAACCAGGCGATCGATTCGAGCGCGATGCCGCGATCCTTGTCCCTGTCTCGCGCCGATACGGCCGTGACGACGACCGGCCGGCTGCTGCGCTGCGCCAGCAATTCGGACTGTGCTGCGATCAGACGAACGGTTTCCGCTCCGACAATGCCCAGTCCGGCAACGGCGATTTTGAGCGGTTCCGTCACGAGACCGCTTTCAATTGCGGTTTCGACGTCTCTACGGACGGATCGGATTGGGCCAGGTACCGTCGGATATTGCGCACCGCCTGTCGAATTCGATGGGTATTCTCGCACAGCGCAATCCGGACATAGCCTTCTCCGTGCTCGCCGAATCCGATACCCGGCGACACCGCGACCTCGGCCTCTTCCAGCAGGCGCTTGGTGAAGGCAAGGCTGCCCATTTCCTTGAAAGCGTCCGGCAAGGGCGCCCAGGCGAACATGGTTGCCGGCGGGCTCGGAATCGACCAACCCGCGCGCTCCAGCCCCTCGATCAAAACGTCGCGGCGTTCCTTATAGATGCCGCGGACCTCGTCGACGCAATCCTGCGGCCCGTTCAGGGCGGCGGTGGCGGCAACCTGCACCGGCGTGAAGGCGCCGTAATCGAGATAGCTTTTTACCCGGGCGAGCGCGGCGATGAGCCGGGGATTACCAGCTGCGAACCCGATCCGCCATCCCGGCATCGAGTATGTCTTGCTGCAAGAGGTGAATTCGACCGCAATATCCTTCGCGCCGGGAATTTGCAGGATCGACGGCGGCGGTTCGTCGTTGAAATAAATTTCAGCGTAGGCGAGGTCCGACAAAACGTAAATCTCATGCTTGCGGCAAAAATCCAAGACCTCGCCGAAGAAATCCAGGTCCGCGGTCAGCGCGGTCGGGTTGGAGGGGTAGTTCAAGACCAGCGCGATCGGCTTCGGTACCGAATGAATGACCGCGCGTTCGAGCGCAGCGATCAGCTCACCGTCCGGCGCGACGGGAATATGCCGCGCAGAGCCGCCGGCAATGATAAAGCCGAACTGGTGGATCGGGTAGGACGGGTTGGGTACCAGCAAAACGTCGCCAGGACTGGTAATCGCCTGCGCCAGATTCGCAAGCCCCTCCTTGGAGCCCAGCGTAACGATGGCCTCGCGCTCGGGATCGATCTCGACGCCGAAACGGCGGTCGTAGTAACCGGCCAACGCCTTGCGCAGACCGGGTATGCCGCGTGAGTTCGAATAGCGGTGGACGCGCGGGTTCCGCGTCGTTTCGACAAGCTTCTCGATGATATGCGACGGCGGCGGCATATCCGGATTGCCCATGCCGAGATCGATGATATCCGCACCGGCCGCGCGCGCTTTCGCCTTCATGTCGTTGACTTCGGCGAACACGTAGGGCGGGAGGCGTTTTACTTTGTAGAATTCTTCGTTCATCGACTTGTCGTGGTTCGGTTCGATTTAAGTGCCGGCAAACCCGTCGCAGGCGACTATGTAGCCTTCCCGTCCAGGGAAGTCGACCGGTTCTTGCCTTTTCTGATATTTTCCAACCGATAAGCACTATTTCCTCATCGCACGGCTGCGGGACAGCGTGGTCGGATTGCGTTAGAAGCTATCGAAACAACAATTGGAGAGGCTTAGCGCCTCGATGACCGACCCAGCTGCTTACGACGACGCCAAAGACGCGTTAGAGGACGCCAAACGTTTTCAATTAGCCGGCGAATTCGATAATGCGGAAGCGCTATATCGCCGTGCCATCGCGCTTGAACCGGAACACGGCGAAGCGCTGTATCTGCTCGGCGCGTTGCGCCGTGAGGCGGGTGATCTCGTCGGCGCGGCGGCGTATTTGGAACGCGCCGCCCAATCCAATCCGGCCTCCGCCGCCGCCTGGCTGGAACTAACGAGAACACGGCACGATCTTGCGCAGTGGGAAGCCTGCGCAACGGCGGCGGATCGAACTCTCGCAATCGAAGCCGACAACATCGAAGCCGAGCTGATGCGCGCGGTCGCTTCCTTCGCGCGACACGAATATGAAACGGCGACGGCCTCTATCGAGCGCGTAACGGCGGGGCTCCCGGACGATGCAGGCGTTCATATTTTCCACACCCGCTGCCTTATGGCGCGCAAACTCTTCAGCGATGCCCACGCACCCGCGCGCCGCGCCGCCGAACTGGCCCCTGGGTCCGCGGACGCTCAATATTTGCTGGGCGCCTGCCTGAAACGCAACGGACAAAACGAAGCGTCGGAAAACGCGCTGCAACGTTGCCTGAAAATCGAGCCGAACCACTACGAGGCCCTGAACGATCTGGCGGATATTCTCATCGCACGCGGCGATACCCAGGCCGCGCTGACCTGCCTGCGACGGTCGCACGCGATAGAGCCCTATAATGTCGATGCCGTATCCGGCCTTTGTTTCTATACCGCGTTCGATCCGAATGCCGACGCTGCCGCGTTGTATGAAATCAATCGCGATTGGAGCCGGCGCCTGAACGCGGAAGCCGGCGGCGAGATCGGTCCGGTGACGCAAGCCGCCGCGCCCGACGGCCGAATCCGGATCGCATATCTTGCCTATGATCTGTTTGATCATGTGACGTCGTGGTTTCTCGAACCGGTGCTTTCGCGCCACGACCACGACAAGTTTCACATTACCGGTTATTACGGCAACGAGAATACGGACGCGGTCACGGAACGGCTCGGCGGCTATGCCGACTCCTGGCAATCCATCGCCTCCGACTCGATACGGGAAACCAGCGAGCGCATCAGGCGCGACGGAATTGATATCCTCGTTCTGGCATCCTTTTTTCGCGGCAAGGACCGGCGGGTACTCGCCTATCGATCGGCGCCGTTGCAGGTCGGTTACCACAACCGGGTGGCGTCGACGGGTCTCGATACGGCCGACTACATCATAACCGAGCACGTATCCGACCCCGTGGGCCGGGTCGAAAATAATTATACGGAGGCGCTCGTCCGCCTCACCAACCATAACGTCTATTTGCCGCCGGCCGGCGCACCGGCGCCCACGGCGGCGCCCTGCCTCGCGAACGGTTACGTCACCTTCGGCAGCTTCAACAACCTCGCCAAGATCGGCGACAACGTCATCGAGACCTGGTCGAAGATCCTGAACGAAATCCCGCATGCGCGTCTTCTTCTTCGCAGTTCGATCCATTTCGACAACGCGACGACCCGCGACTATTTCCAACGGCGTTTCCAACGCCATGGCATTGATGTTGCAAGACTGAATTTCCAAGGGCTCAAAGCCTTGCGAAAGGATCATCTCGCTGGAATGCGGGAAGTCGATATCACCCTCGACCCCTTCCCGTGCAACGGCGGTACGACGAGCTGCGAGGCGCTGTGGATGGGGTTACCGCTGATTACGATGGAAACAGACAGCTATATGGGACGGCAGGGCTTGAGCTATCTGGCGAAATTGGACCTCGACGATCTGGTGGCGCGCGACGAGGCGGAATATGTCGACACAGCGGTACGGCTTTCGAACGACAAGGATCGATTGGCGGCACTGCGCGCAACGCTACGTCCCAGGGTCGAGTCGGAAATATTCGACTATGGCCAGCACGTTCTTGAACTGGAAACCGCATATTGCCATATGCTCAACCGCCATCGGTCCGGAAAACCTCCCGCAGCCTTCGATGTTCGCGATAATTCGATCTTGGATCAAGATAAATAGCGAAAGCGCCGTGTTTTCCGCAAAACAAACGTTAATTCATTTTAATTTTTTCAAACTATCGCATTAATGATTATTTAATATTGAAACAATACTTAAACTATAGTTGTTGATAAAATCGCAGGTTTGTTATTTACTTAACGAGTAATAACATAAACTAACAAAGCTGGTGCCCCATGCGCTATTCAGTCTTATGTGCCGTTGCCTTGCTGACAAGCGGCTGTGCCCTGCCGGTTCCTTTGCAATTGGCTTCCTGGGCGATATCCGGGATCAGTTACGCGACAACCGGCAAAAGCATATCGGACCACGCCGTCTCCGCCGTAACTGAAAAGGATTGCGCAATGCACCGGATTGCGCTCGGCAAACAGACCTGCACAAATATCGCGCCAGACGAAACGATGTACGTTCAAAACGACCCGGCGGAACCGGCACCGGCTCAACCCGCCGTAGCGGCGGCGCAACCGACCGAACGTCTGCGCGAGAGCATGATCGCACTGGCCGAAAACCTGGAAGACGATCTGCAGCCCGCATCGGGCGAAACCGAAACGCCACCGCTGAACTCCGCTCTCCTCGCGATGGCGGAAACACTGAATGAAATCGAACGAAACGCCCCGCCGGCAACTTCAATCGGTGGCAAAGGCGGCAAACATTACCTAGTGATCGGCCGTTACCGCGCCCTGGACGAAGCCGAAAAGGTCCGGTCGCGTCACGCCACGTTGGGCACCAAAGTGCGCATGATCCTGCATGACGGCGCGTTGTTCTATCAAGTTACCGCGGGGCCCTTCAACCGACCCGCGGCGGAAGAGCTGGAAGCCAAGCTCGATGACGCCAACCAAACGGCTCGTGTCGCCCTGCTCTGCTCCGATGGCGTAACGCCCGCGCCATGCCAAGGTGAAGCGGCGCAGCTAACCGCCCATGCCGAATCGGATGCTCAATTCACGAAATAAAGTTCGGTCCTACGGTTGGCGGCTTCACCAGTCGGCGAATACTCTGCATAAAGCGGTGCCGTATCGCCTTTCCCTTCGACCTGAATTTTGCCGACCGGCACACCCAGATTGAGCAAGGCCGCCGCAACAGCGTGCGCGCGATCCAGTGATACCTGATAATTGATCATGTACCGGCGCGACGCATCGAATGTCCGCACGCGGCCGCTTGCATGGCCGACAACCCGTACGGCGCTTCCCGTCTGACGCTGCGCGGCCGCGACCTCTCGCAGGATCGCCTCGTCATTGCGTTGCAACTTCGTCGATCCATCCGTGAAATAGATTGTCGCAACCTGCACGGTCTGGCCCGCTGCAAACGCCGTGGCCGGCGCTTGCCTGGGCACCGGCGCTGCCACCGGTGGCGGTGCCACGGGTCGTGCCGACGGCGCGACGGCAACCCGTCTCGCGGGCGCCGCCGGCGTAACCGGCCGCGATACGGCGCGAGGCGCCGGTACCGGTGGTAGCGCAGCCGCCCGATAAGGTTGCGGACGCGGTATTGCGGGCGCCCGAGCCTGCGGCGGAACGGGGCGCGGGGCTACAGGCTGCACTCGCGGCGCCGCGACGCGCGGCGCAGGCGGAACCGGACGGGGCGCAGGCACGGCGCCGACGGCGGTCCCGGCGCGCGGTCCAGCTGCCCGGCGTGCGACCTCCTGCTGTATCTTGGCTTCCGTATAACGGGCATTCTCGTTGTCGGCCGCCAGTCCTTGCGCGATACCGGCCTGTTGCGATTCCAGAGAGGGCGGTCGCTTGGGAACCGATCCGAGCTTCGGATACGCCTTATCGGCGGCTCCGCCACCCGGCTTCGCGGTCGCCTTCGCCGGCGGCGGCGCCGGCTCATCATCCTCGAACCAGACGAAGGGATTTACGGCGTCCGGAATGCTCTCACAACCGGCCAACAATATCGCTGCACCGATGACGAACGCGAACGCGCCGTGACGGCACGCCGCAGTTGTTTTTTTTGCGATAGCGTCTTGCATTTTTGTGCACTGCAACATAATTTCAGATCGACATGGCAGGCAGGAAAAATAGCCGATTCGGACGCCTGCGACGCGCCCGATCACAATAGGGAACCTCCAATGAGCGATCAATCGGATAGCAACGGCAACGCGCAGGATGCGCAACGGCTGGCTGAGAACATGGCGAGTATCGCCGAACGCAGCCAACGGCTCGTACAAGCGTTCCTCGCGCGCCAAGACGGCGCGGCCGGCAGTCTGGGTCACGGCGACCCGATGAATATCGGCGAGGCGTTTCTCGCGCTGACCCAGCAGATGATGACCGATCCGGCGAAGCTGGTTCAGGCACAGGTCGCGCTGTGGCAGGATTATATGACCTTGTGGCAGAACACGACCCGCCAGTTTCTGGGTGAATCCGTCGCGCCCATGGTCACGCCGGAGAAGGACGACCGCCGTTTCAAGGACGAGTCCTGGAGCGAAAACGGCGTGTTCGATTTCATCAAGCAATCCTATTTGCTGACGTCGCGCTGGATGGTCGACACCGTGCGCGACGTCGAAGGCCTCGACGATCAGACGGCGAAGAAGGTCGATTTCTACACTAGACAATTCGCCGATGCGATGGCGCCGACGAACTTCGCTACGACCAATCCGGAAGTGCTCCGGGCGACCCTCGAATCCGGCGGCGAAAACCTCGTCAAAGGCCTCGAGAACATGCTCGCTGACCTGGAGCGCGGCGACGGGAAACTCCGTATCAGCATGGTCGACGACGACGCCTTCGAAGTCGGCGGGAATATCGCAACGACACCAGGTAAGGTCGTCGCGCAGACCGAATTGATGCAGTTGATCCAGTACGAGCCGACTACGGAGAAGGTTCACAAGCGGCCGTTGCTGATCATTCCGCCCTGGATCAACAAGTTCTACATCCTGGATCTCCGGCCGAAGAATTCCTTCATCCGCTGGGCCGTGGACCAGGGACACACCGTTTTCGTGGTCTCCTGGGTCAATCCCGACGAGAAACTGGCGGCCAAATCCTTCGAAGATTATATGCTCGAAGGCCCCCTCGCCGCCCTTGACGCGATCGAAAAGGCGACCGGTGAACGGGAGGCCAACGCGATCGGCTACTGCCTGGGCGGGACGCTTCTGGCGGCCACGCTTGGATACATGGCGGCAACCGACGACAACCGCATCAAATCGGCGACCTTCTTCGTTTCACTGATCGATTTCGCTGAGCCTGGCGAGCTCGGCGTTTTCATCGACGATGAACAGGTCGCCTCACTCGAAGGGCGCATGGACGAGCGCGGCTACCTCGAGGGAAGCGAGATGGCGACGACCTTCAACATGTTGCGCGCGAACGACCTGATCTGGTCCTTCGTCATCAACAATTACCTGCTGGGCAAAGACCCGTTCCCGTTCGACCTGCTGTATTGGAATTCCGATTCCACCCGCATGCCCGCCGCGATGCATAAATTTTATCTGCGCAAAATGTATATCGAAAACAAACTACTCGAACCGGGGGGAATTTCACTGAACGGCGTGCCAATCGATCTCAGCAAGGTCAACGTCCCGAAGTTCCTGCTGTCGACCCGCGAAGACCACATCGCACCTTGGAAATCGACCTACACTGGCGTGCACGCCTATGGCGGACCGGTCAAATTCTGCTTGGCCGCATCCGGGCATATCGCCGGAGTCGTAAACCCCGCGGACAGCGGCAAGTATTCGCATTGGATGAATTCAAAGAAACCGAAGGATCCCGAAGCCTGGCTCGCCGGCGCAACCGAACATCCCGGTTCCTGGTGGCCGGAATGGGACAAGTGGATCGCGCGGCACGGCGGCGGCAAGGTGCCGGCGCGCGCGCCCGGCGACGGCGAACTCGACCCGATCGAAGACGCCCCCGGCTCCTACGTCATGGCGAAGCTGAAATAGCCTGTCTCTGGTCTAGCCGGCATCTATGCGGATCGGCGGACGAACAGACCATCAAATTGAAGTTGCCGTCCTAGCACCCGACTAAAGTAGCCCGATGTTACGAAATGAAGATCGTATCCCAGGCGATCGAGTTCGTTCATGAGCTCCAGATAATTTGGCTCGCCCTCGTACAGCGGCACCAGCGACATTTCCAGTTGGATGGCGACGATACAATCCAGCACGCGCTCGGCGCCGCGAATGACCTCCGCCTCGCACCCCTGAGTGTCTATTTTGAGGAAGATGGGTCTGCCGTCCGGCTCGACCAGATCGTCGAGAATTTCGTCAAGACGTTCTGTTCTCACCTCCTCGACGGTAACCGGTTTCGCCTTTGGAAAAGCGTCAAGGGTTACCTCGGCGATTGGCTTAAGCGAGTTCATATCGCTGCGCTTGTTCACGTTCAGCGAAGCGGTGCCGCACGCATCGCTGATCGCCATGCGTGGCGCCACGGTCCAGTTCGGATCGTTTGCAGCGGCTTTGAGCAGTCCGGCGTGTGCTTCCACGCCAGGTTCGATGGAAACGATGGGTAATTCTAGACCGGCGGCGCGCAGGCTCTGTGCGTACTGGCCAACATTGGCGCCAACATCGACAACCGTTCCGGCAGCGTGCAGTTCGATCAGCTGGACGATTCGCTCATCTTCGCTATCAACGCGCGCGAGCTGGTTCCGTCGCTTACCGAAAACTCTCATGACTTCTCCACATATCGGCGCTTTGGGCGCTGAAAATACATCGTGGAGACTGTCATTCGACTATGGCCAATGCAAGGTTCAACGCTACCTGCCGAAACGAATTGAGAGATCGGAATTGAAGGGTTTGCGCTTGCAATCTAACGCCTGGTCTCGCAAAAATGCGCGATGCAGGATGTGCTTACGGTGACTCCATCCCGGCGCGCGGCCCGCGCGTGAGCCCGCCGCGTCTGTCCGCGCTGGTTGTCGCTCACAATGAAGAAGCGCAACTCGCCGATTGCCTGGAAACCCTGCAATTCGCGGACGAATTGGTCGTCGTACTGGACAAATGCACCGACGATTCGAAAGCGATCGCGGCACGGTTCACCGAGAGGCTGCTCGAAGGTTCTTGGGAGATCGAGGCCGATCGCCAGCATGCCGGTATCGACGCCTGCAGCGGCGACTGGATTATACACATCGACGCCGACGAACGCGTCCCGCCGGAACTCGCCAAGGAAATCCGCACGAAAATCGCCGGCGCGCCGCCGGGATATTTCCTCATACCGTTCGACAACTATGTCGGCGACCGGCTGGTCCGCTACGGCTGGGGCGGCTCGTTCGGCGTAAGCGCCGCCGCCCGCCTGTACACGCCGGGGGCGAAGCGCTGGGGAGACCAGGCCATTCATCCCAAGATTACTTTGAAGGGCGAGAAACGGCGCCTGGAAACGCGCATCGTCCATTATCACGACCGCGACATTTCAGACATGATCAAGCGTTTCGACCGCTACACCACTGTTCAGGCGCGCGGCCTGCGCGCTTCGAATGACATCGGAACGTTTCGACGAAATTTTCGCCGCGTCTTCACACGGTTCTTCAAATGCTACGTCCAGCGCAAGGGATACCGGGAGGGCTATTACGGCTTCCTTATCGGCCTGTTCGCGGGCCTCATGCCCCTGATCACCCATTTGAAGGCGCGGCTCGAAGACGACTGAACCGTAGATCAACCCGCCACGCGGCGCGACGCCTCTACGTCATCAATGCGGCCAGTTCGCCCATATCGCGCACCACGAGGTCGGGCATGTGCGGCGTCTGGCCGAAGGGCCGTCTGCGGCGATCGATGAAGGCCGTTCGCATGCCGAATGACTTGACGCCGATACAGTCGAAAGCATGTACCTTTGCAATTGTTAAGGGTCTGATTACAGAATCTCGAACACGTCGTAGGCGGCATGATCGGGCATGCGCCGCCCGACACCGACGGAGACGATGCGGTTCAGCCAATCGTATGTCGGGGACGCCGTCTCGAAAAAAGGCGCATTGCGCAGATAGTATTCCGACGGGTCGACCGTCTCGCCATCGGCGATTCGCTGCATGACCTCCGGCGTACCATGGCGAATACCGGTGTAGTACATGTAAATCAACGCCTCGTCGTCGGTCCGCAGCACCAACCGGACGTTCGGCGTCATCGCGCCGTCGGCCCGAATGATTTTCTGATCGATCCCGCCCGGCAGCACCTCGCCGCGCAGTTTCGGTCCTTCGAACGTCCCTCCGCCAAGCATATCGACATGCCGCAATCCGAACGGCGTATCGCCGAAATCATGCAGCTGCGCAACTGTCACCCGGATGGTGAACAGGAATTCGGATTCTAACTCGGGCATGCATAATCTCCCTTCGGCCTGCGCAAGCAGCAAAACGCAAACTTGACTAACTTGACTAACCAGAGATATTTTAAACCATGGAAAACACGTACAATATCTACGATGCCAAGGCGCAATTGTCGCGTCTGATTGAACGTGCTGCCGCGGGCGAAGAGATCGTGATCGCCAAAGCAGGCAAGCCACGGGCAAAGCTCGTACCGATCGCAAAAAGAGCAGAACCCCGAAAACCGGGCCGGCTAAAGGGACGATTTACCGTACCCGATGATTTCGACGACCCGTTACCTGAAAGTGTGCTGCAAAGCTTCGAATAGAGCCGGAAATTGTCCCTTCTCCTGGATACGCATGTGCTGCTTTGGTGGATGCTGGGCGCGCCGCAACTTCGGACGAATGCAATCGAGGCCATATCTGACCCGGAAAGATTGGTTTTTGTCAGTGCTGCGAGCGCCTGGGAAACAGCTATCAAGATCGCGATTGGTAAATTCGAGATGCCAATAGAGGAGTTCAGCCGCGAACTGGAAGAAAGCGCTTTCAACGAATTGCCGATAACGACCGATGCGGCCTTGTACGCCGCATCGTTACCGCTTCATCACCGGGATCCGTACGACCGTATGCTTGTCGCACAAGCACAAGCCAACAATCTCACGCTCGTCACGCACGATAAAGCGCTTGAGCCCTACGACATCCCGATAATCTGGACCTGACGGACCGGTATCAACTCGCCGCGCGGTTCTTCGCCAGCCACGTTTCGACCAGACCCACCGTCTGATCGACCGTATCGAGCTGCATGCCCTTCTGCCCCGCGATCGTCTTCACCAGGCAATCGGCCCGCTCGATATTCGGCACGCCGTTCGCCAGGGCGCGAGCGGCGGAAGACGGCTTGGTCAATCCGTTGGCCGCATTGGCGTATTTTTCGAACGGCACCTGGTCTTCCGGCGCGGCACCCATCGCCCGGCACAACTCGCTGACCCAATTGTATACAGTCCGCGATTTTTCCATATCGGTGTGCACGGCATCGCGTATCGACTGCATCTCGTCTTGCATAACGCAGCGATAGTTACCGGTCAGCAGCATGCTCCACTTGGCCAGCGGCACGAAGACGGAGTCGTGGACCTTCAGTTTTACCGGCAACTCGATCTCGCCCTGCCCGTCATCGAAGCGAATGGCTTCGATATCCGCCTGCATCCGTCGCAGGATGGCCGTGTGCTCGTCGGATTCAAAGCGCGCCGCCTTGAAGTTGGTCGGCAGACTGACCTGCAGCACGTTGGTCTTCTCTTCCGGCGGCCGGAACGCCTGCGGATCTGGACTGCATAGAGTGATCAGGTTTGGGTCGACGCTGTCCCATACCGTCGGGTCAGTGTAGCACTGTTTCAACGAGTCGGTATCGAGCCCGGGGATTCGCGCCAGATAAGGCAGCGGCGGCATGTTCATGATCGACATGCAGGGTTTGCCGGATTTTCCGACGGCGTCGAGAAGTTCCCGGACGCCGGGGGAGCGGTATTGCGGCTCCTGCATCGCGAGCGCGATAAGATCGTATTCAGACGGATCGACATCGCCCGGACCGGCGGCGGAAAGCGTACCAGGAAGATCGTTGGAATGGACTTCGACAAGATTCTCGCGGCTGCGTACCGGCATGCGGACGAGCTGGCCTTCCTTGTTGATCAAGTCGGCTTCGTCGGGCAGGCAGACCAGTTTCGTCGAGTGTCCCGCAAGCAGCAGCTTAATCGCCAGCAGCGATCCGTAGGACGCACCCATGATCAGTGTGTTGTATGGCATCCCCGTTTCTCCCTTTCCAACATGCCCGTTATTGGACGAGCGGGTCTCGCGTCCGCGCCGCCGTCTGAATTTACAAGATTTACAAAACTGTGCCCGGTCTTTGCGCGCAGGGTCAAGCGCGACAGCCCAATTACCGCGTTCACAATTTCGTTTGGACTGCTACTTGTCGATCGTCAGCGCGTTTTTAAAGCGGTCCTGGTTGTCGACGTAGAAATCCACCGTTTCCTGGATATAGGCGAGATCGGCTTCGGTGGTTTCGCGCACGATTTTGCCGGGCGAGCCCATGACGATGGAATTGTCGGGGATCTGCTTACCGTCGGGAATCAAAGCGTTCGAGCCGATGATGCAGTTGTTTCCCACCGTCACGCCGTTCAGCACCACCGCACCGATGCCAACCATTGAATTATCGCCGATCACGCAACCGTGCAACACCGCCATATGGCCGATCGTCGTGTTAGCGCCGACGGTACAGGGAAAGCCGATATCGGTATGCAGGATACAACCGTCCTGAATGTTCGAGTTCTCGCCTACCGTGATCGGCTCGTTATCGCCGCGGATGACGGCGTTCCACCAGACGCTGGCATTCCTGTCGAGCCTGACCTCGCCAATAACGGCCGCGGTGGGCGCGATGAAATAGGCGTCGCCGTCGGTGCTGACACTGACACCTTCCAATGTGTATTTCACGCTTTGCTCCCGTCGCCGGCTCAGCCGAACCGCACGCCGACCGAAAGGCCGCTGGCGGCTACGAAATCTGCCGACTTAAGCTTCTTGTCGCCATCGGGCCGCACCCGCTGCACATTAATCGCGCCGCCGCCAGCCGCCACTGTAATGCCGTCGTCGCCAATCGCAATCACCTCGCCCGGCGCGCCGCTGCCGCCAGCTGCCTTACGGCAGTCGAAGACCTGCAAAACCTTGCCATCGTGCTTGGTCCAGGCACCGGGCTGCGGATTGGCACCGCGGATCAACGCAGAGACCTCATCGACCGGCTTGCTCCAGTCGATTTCGACATCGTCCGCGCGGCACCAGCTTTCGTAGGTCGCCTTGGATTCGTCTTGCACGATCTTGGGCGCTTTGCCGTCACGAACCAGATCGACGCCCTCGACCATGGCCTCGACGCCCATCGGGAACAGCCGGTCGAAATAGACGCTGCCCAGCGTATCGTCTTCGGTGATATCGGTTTCCTTCTGCAGCAGAACCGGGCCGGTATCGAGACCATTGTCCGGCCAGAAGATGCTGAGCCCCGTCTTCTCCGATCCCATGATGATCGGCCAGTTGATCGAGCTCGGGCCGCGGTGCAATGGCAGCAGCGAGGGATGGTACTGGATCGTTCCCTTTGTCGGGATATAGAGAAATTCCTCGGGAACGAACTTCGTCACATAGGCCATCACGCCCAGATCCGGCTTCAACGCGCGGCATTCCTCCCACACCTCCGGGTCCTTGAAAGACTTCGGCTGAAACACCGGCAGATCGTTTTCCAGTGCCAGCGTCTTGATCGGATCGGCCGGGCGGCCTTCGCGGTCCGGCGCGCAATAGACGGCGACGATATCCTCGCCTTTGTCGAGTAGCGCCTTCAGCACCGCTTCCCCAAATGCCTGCTGGCCATGAATGATAATTCGCATCCCTCTCCCTTTCGTCTTGTCTCTTTCGCGCCTAATTTATACCGCGCCGGCGCTCTTGGAGGCGTCGATCTCTGCCTGGCTCATGCCGATCTCGTGCAGTACTTCATCGGTATGCTCGCCTAAAAGCGGCGACCGGTCCACATCCGCCGGCGAGTCGGACAGCTTTATCGGATTGCCGACGGTGAGGTACTTGCCACGCTCCGGATGGTCGACTTCTACGACCGTGCCGGTTTCGCGCAATGACGGTTCTTCCGCCAATTCCTTCATGCTGAGGATCGGACCGCAAGGCACGTTCAACGGATTGAGGATGTCCATGACCTCGAACTTGTTTTTGGTCTTGGTCCATTTTTCGATTTCGTCGAACATTTCTTCGAGATGGGGTAGCCGTGCGGCCGGCGTGTTCCATTCGGGATCTTCGAGCCAATCTTCGTGGCCAATGACTTTCGCCAACCCGGCGAAAGCCGCCGCTTGGGTAATCACGTAAATATAAGCATCGGGATCGGTCTCCCAGCCCTTGCACTTTACGATCCAGCCCGGCTGCCCGCCGCCCGACGCGTTGCCCGCCCGCGGCGCAGCTTCGCCGAATTCGCCGTTCGGATATTGCGGATACTCGGTCAGCGGGCCATGCGCCAGACGCTGCTGGTCGCGCAGCTTGACCCGGCACAGGTTGAGCACGCCGTCCTGCATGG
>CAYLTU010000105.1:0-17860 GCA_964386465.1 uncultured Rhodospirillaceae bacterium | reverse complement strand
GCTGGGACCGATTCCTGCTGCCGTACCCTTTCTGCCGCGGCGTGTTCATGTGGAGCGGCCCGATCGAGGTGCCACGGAACGCGAACAAGACGATCTTGGAGAACAAACGGATCGAAGTAGAGAACAGCCTCAACCTGGCAGTTCGCCGTTGCGACGAGATGATGGACCGGCCCACCGTAGAGCCCGCCCCGGCCGTCGAGCTGGTTCCTGCTACCGCGGAGCGCTGATTAGTACCCACTATCAGGATTAGATGCATCATGAGATCGACTTTTCAACCGCATCCGGCAGGAGCCGCGCGCAGCGCGATGCGGGGACATCGGGCAAGCGCGGCGACGCCCCGGATGCGGCGCGAAAATCGACTCTGCGGGCGGCCTGTGGCGTCCCGTGTCGCATCTAATCCTGATAGTGGGTACTAGATGGCGGGGCTGACGCTATATCGCGGAATGACGGAAATCGGCGCACCGTTGATCGACATTTACATGCAGCGGCGCCTGGCGAGCGGCAAAGAAGATCCGAAACGAATTTCCGAGCGCCGCGGGATCGCCTCGCGCACCAGGCCGGAAGGCCCGCTGGCCTGGGTGCACGCCGCCAGCGTCGGCGAAGCGCAATCAGCCTTGTCCTTGATCAACAAGATGCTGCGGGCGCGAATCGACCTGCATATCCTGATCACGACGGGTACGGTGACGTCGGCGAATCTTCTCGCCGAAAGGCTGCCGCCGCGCAGCTTCCACCAATTCGTGCCGGTCGACCGGCATCGCTGGGTGCGCCGCTTCCTCGACCATTGGGAACCCAACTTGGCGGTGTGGATCGAATCGGAATTCTGGCCGAACCTGATCACACAAACCGCTGAACGGAATATCCCGACGGTCCTGGCGAATGGCCGGATATCCCGTAAATCGGCGGCCAACTGGCGCATGCTGCCGGGCTTCATCGGCGACATAGTCGGCGTCTTTCGCCTTTGTCTCACCCAGACGGACGAGGAAGCGGCGCGGTTCCGCACACTCGGTGCCGATCCGGTAAAATGCGTCGGCAACCTGAAATATTCCGCATCCGCCCTGCCGGTCGAGGAGGACGATCTCGTCGCGGTCACGGCGCAAGTCGGCGCGCGGCCTTGCTGGCTCGCGGCGAGCACCCACCCCGGGGACGAAGCGCTGGTCGCGCAGGTGCACACCGTTCTGTTGGAAACCTACCCCGATCTCCTCACCCTCATCGTGCCGCGCCATCCGTCGCGCGGCGCCCAAATCGCCAAGGAGATCGCCGCAAAGAATTTTCGTGTTTCGCGCCGCGCCGCCGGCGACCCAATTACGGCAACGGACGACATCCACATCGCCGATACGCTGGGCGAACTGGGCCTGTTCTACCGCCTTGCCGATATCGTATTCGTCGGCGGCACCATGGCGCAGTATGGCGGACACAATCCTCTGGAGCCGGCGCAGCTCGATTGCGCGGTACTGCACGGACCGGACATGGCCAATTTCGCCACGGTCGCACGACAGCTCACCGGCGCCGGGGCGACGACGGAAATCCTCGATGCCGCACAATTGGCCAGCGCGGTTGCCAAGTTCCTCGAGAGTCCGGAAGCCCGGCAAACCGCCGCGACCTTGGCTGCCAATGTCGCCCAATCCAATGCGTCGGTGGTCGATTCCGTGATCGAGGAGCTGAAACCGTTCTTAGATGCACTTCCGCCGGGAAACTCGGATGCGCGCCCCTGACTATTTCGAACGGCGCGACGGCGTCGGGCAGGTCCTGTCGCCCTTCTCGGGCCTCTACGCCGCTATCGCTCGTCTGCGACAACGATGGACCAAGCCCTGGCAGGCTCCGATCCCGGTCATCTGTGTCGGCAACATCACCGCCGGGGGCGCCGGCAAGACGCCGGTCGCGCTCGCCCTCGGCGGTTTGTTGCGCGCGCGCGGCCACGAGGTTCATTTCTTGAGCCGTGGCTATGGCGGCCGGTTGCGCGGGCCGGTCCAAGTCGATCGCAACAAGCACACGGCGCGCGATGTCGGTGACGAACCGATGCTGCTGGCGGAAGTCGCGCCGGCCTGGATCGCGCGAAATCGGGTAGCGGGCGCAAAGGCGGCGATCGCGGCCGGCGCCACGGTGATTGTCATGGATGATGGGCTGCAAAACCCGACGCTCGCAAAAACGATGAGCCTTGTGGTCGTCGATGGCGGCTTCGGGTTCGGCAACGGTCGCGTACTGCCGGCCGGACCGTTACGCGAACCGGTCGACGAAGGCCTCGCCCGCGCAGACGCCGTCGTGCTGATGGAACCGGACAGTGCCGGCGTTGCCGCGGAACTGGAAGAGGCGTCACCACCGTTGATCGGCGGACGGATGGTGCCCGCCGCGGCGGCCGAGCGCTTCGCCGGACGCAAAGTCGTGGCCTTCGCCGGAATCGGCCGGCCTGAAAAATTTTTCGCGACGCTCGAAGATCTCCGTTGCCGGATCGTTACCAAGCGGAAGTTTCCCGATCATCACGACTTTACGCCGGACGAGATCATGCGGCTGGTGGAAACCGCGCGTGCGGCCGGCGCCACGCCGGTCACCACGGCCAAGGACTACGTCCGACTGCCGCGCGACGCCCAGGTGATGGTCGAACCGGTTCCGGTCGTTCTGGAATGGCGCAACCCACAGGAAATCGAATCGCTGCTCGACCGGGCCCTTGCACCCTAATTCAAGGCCTCCGCCGGCAACAGCAGCGCTGGATCGAGCCGACGGTCAAACCAGTTGATACGCCAATCGAGGTGCGGCCCGGTGGCGCGGCCCGTCGCGCCGATGGCGCCGATTCGCTGACCGCGCACCACTTCATCGCCGCGTTTCACCGACAAGGCGCTGAGATGCAGGAAAGCCGACGTCAGCCCGTGCCCATGATCGATGATGATCGTACCGCCGGTGTAGTACATGTCGTTGTGCGCAAGGACGATTTTACCACCCGCGGGCGCGACGACCGGCGTGCCGACGGGCGCGGCAAAATCGACGCCGAAATGCGGCCGACGTGGTTTGCCGTTGAGGATTCTTTGGCTGCCATAGACGCCGGTCACCGGTCCCGGCGCCGGCCGCAACCAAGTTCCACGGAAATGCACCGCCGGGCTGTCCCCTGCCCGCGCCTTGGCGATCGCGCCATTTTCCCGCTTGATCCGCGCCAGCACGGCTGGTGGCGGCGTGACCATCCGACGCGGCAGACCGTCGATGCGCTGAACGCGGTATTTCCGCGCCGAGACCTCCAATTTGCGCTCTTCCACCGCCCGTCCCGCGCGTCCAATGTGCAATGTGGCGTGGGTCGGCGCATCGCGCCCGAACCCAAAAACGAAGTCGCCCTCCGCCGACACCCGCAACACCCGTCCATCCAGGGAAATCTTCGTACCGGGCGTGACCTTGCCGAAGATAAGGCCGCCTTGCCTAAATTTACCTTCAAGTTCGACCGCCTGCACCGGAAACGCCAGTAGTGCGAACAGGCACGCCGCCAGAGCCCTCACAGCAGCTCGCCTTGCTTGTCCTCCGCGGGTTTCGCGGCACGCTTGCGGCCTCCGCCGGAAACCACCGCTTCGGCCTTGCCGTCGGCCAGCTCCAAGGCAACGGAATCGCCCGGCCGCAGCCGTTTCGCAGATGTGACCGGCACGCCGCCCGTGTCGCGCACGATGGCGTAACCACGCGCCAGCACCTGCTCGGTCGAAAAGCTTTCCAGCAATTCGGAAAGATGCGATAGACGCCGCTCGCCGTCCACGAATTGCCGCTGGATACCCTGAACGAGCCGCGGCGTCAGGTCGCGCAATATCCCATCCGCGGTGTCGACCGAACGTTGCAACGGAGCCGCCGCGAGCCGTTCCGAAAGCGCTTCATAACGTTCCCGCTGACGACCCAGTCGTTGCGTCATCGTGTTCTGCAGCGCCCGCCCTTCGGCCTCGACCTTGCGTCCCGCCTCGTCGACGATCTGCGCCGGGCTCTTAAGCCGTGCCGCAAGCAAGGCCACCGCCTGGGCACGCTGCGTCGCGATTCCCGTGCCCGCATTGGCGAGCCGTTCCGCCGCAACGTCGAGGCGCTGCATCTGCACGCCGAGCAAGCTTGTTATATCGGGCAGGCCGCGCGCCAATCCCTCGATGCGCAGCCGCCGGGCCTCCAGCAGACGGGACATGCCGCCGACCATACGGCGGGCCGCGTCCATCACCGTCGCGACCAGTTCCGCCCGGACCGGCACCGCCATCTCCGCCGCCGCCGTCGGCGTCGGGGCGCGCCGGTCGGATGCGAAATCGATCAGGGTCGTGTCGGTCTCGTGTCCAACGGCCGATATGAGCGGAATCCTCGACGCCGCCGCGGCCCGAACGACGATTTCCTCGTTGAAGGCCCAGAGGTCTTCCAGACTGCCGCCGCCGCGCGCGACGATCAGCACATCGGGCCGCGGCACGGCGCCGTCCGCGTCGAGACCGTTAAACCCCTCGATGGCCGCGGCGATCTGCGCCGCCGCGCCCTCGCCCTGGACCAATACCGGCGCCAGCAGCACGTGACGCGGGAACCGGTCGTCGAGCCGGTGCAGGATATCGCGGATCACCGCGCCGGTCGGCGAGGTTACGACGCCGACCGTCTCCGGCAGGAAGGGGATCGGTTGCTTGCGCGCCTCGTCGAACAGCCCTTCCGCGGCGAGCGCTTTGCGCCGGTCCTCGAGCATCTTGAGTAAGGCGCCCTCGCCGGCCAGCTCCAGCGAATCGATCACGATCTGGTATTTCGACCGTCCGGGATAGGTGGTCAGTTTGCCGGACGCGATGACCTCCAACCCGTCTTCCGGCTTGATCGAGAGACGGCCCGCGACGCCGCGCCAGCAGACCGCGTCCAAATTCGCCGATTCGTCCTTCAAGGACATGTAGAGATGGCCGGACGCGGCGCGCTTGAAGCCGGACACCTCGCCACGGACGCGCACATAGGAATAGGCGTCCTCGACCGTACGCTTTAGCGCTTGCGACAGTTCGGAGACCGAATATTCCGGCATGTTTTGGGTGCTGTCGGTCGAAATGTCGGTCATCGGCGCGGCCGTCGTGATATTAAGGGCCGTGCGATTATACAGCCTGCTGCGGGAGGAGACATGAAAGTTCTGGTGGTCGGATCGGGCGGCCGCGAGCACAGCTTGTGCTGGGCGATCGCCGCCTCGCCCCTCTGCGACAAATTGTTTTGCGCACCAGGCAATGCGGGTATCGCTGCCGACGCCGAATGCGTCGATATCGGCGCCGAAGACATCGACGGCCTGATCGGATTCGTGAAGGCGAACGAAATCGATTTCGTCGTCGTCGGACCGGAAGGGCCCTTGATTCTCGGCCTCGTCGACCGGCTCGACGAGATTGGCGTCAAGTCCTTCGGCCCGCATGCCGCCGCCGCGATCCTCGAAGGGTCCAAAGGCTTCACAAAAGACTTTTGCGCCAAATACGATATTCCGACCGCCGCCTACCGCCGGTTCACCGAACCCGAAGCGGCCAAGCAATGGGTCCGTGAACAGGGAACGCCGATCGTCGTCAAGGCGGACGGGCTGGCCGCGGGCAAGGGCGTCACGGTCGCGTTCGAACTCGACGAGGCGCTGGCCGCGATCGACACCGCGATGGTCGACGGGAAATTCGGCGATGCAGGTACGGAACTCGTCGTCGAGGCCTTCCTGCAAGGCGAGGAAGCCAGCTTCTTCGCGCTCTGTGACGGGGAGACGGCGCTCCCGATGCTTTCGGCACAGGACCACAAGGCGGTCTTCGATGGCGACAAGGGCCCGAACACCGGCGGTATGGGCGCCTATGCCCCGGCCCCTGTTATGACAGAGGCGATGGCGGAATCGGTCATGGAAAAGATTATCCTGCCGACGGTCGCCGGCATGAAGGCGGAAGGCCGCCCCTATAAGGGCGTGCTGTACGCCGGCCTGATGATCACGGGCGAGGGCCCGGAACTGATCGAGTACAATGTCCGTTTCGGCGACCCGGAATGCCAGGTATTGATGACCTTGTTGATATCCGACATCCTGACCGCGCTTATCGCGGCGGCCGACGGGGTCCTGGACAGTTTCGAGCTGCGCTGGCGCGACGAAGCGGCGCTGAGCGTCGTCATGGCGTCGAATGGGTATCCGGGCGGCTACGAGAAAGGTACGGAAATCGCCGGTGTCGAGATGGCGGCTAGCGAGGATACGGTCATATTCCATGCCGGCACGGCCCGCGGCGACCATGATCGGCTTCTTGCCGTTGGCGGGCGCGTTCTCAACGTCACCGGTTTCGGACCCACGGTTAAAGCGGCGCAGGATGCCGCCTACGCGGCAGTTGACCGTATCGACTGGCCTGGGGGGTTCTGCCGCCGCGACATCGGCTGGCGCGCCATCGAACGGGAGGCAGGTTGACGGCTTTGACGAACACGGCGCGCGAACTTCTGGTACTGCGGCATGGCAAGTCCGACTGGCCCTCGGGTATGGAGGATTTCGACCGGCCCTTGAAAAGGCGCGGCAATCGAGCCGCCGCGCGTATCGGACAATGGCTCGTCGACAACGATCTGATACCTGACTTCGTGATTTCCTCTCCCGCGAACCGGGCAATCGCCACGACCCGCCGCGTCTGCGAGACGATGAACTTGGATCCGGCGGGAATTCAGGAGAACCGCGACATCTATCAAGCCGAACTCGAGACATTGCTGAAGGCCGTCCGCGATCTACCGGGCTCGGCGCAACGGGCAATGATCGTCGGACACAATCCTGGACTCGAGGAGTTGTTAGCCGCTCTTTCCAAGACGGACGTCAACCCGTATGACGAAAGCGGCCGGATGTCGCCCTGCGCGATCGCCGTACTGCGCCTATCGGCCCCGTGGGCCGAAACGGCGCCGCGAACCGCGACCCTGCTCCACCTGATCCGTCCAAGCGAACTGCCTCTCGAATCGTAACCTGGGATAGCCAACCATGGCCGGTATCGAATATTTCTACTCTGCCCATTCCGCATTCGCCTATCTCGGCTCCGCCCGATTCATGGAAATAGCGCGTGCCGGCGGTTACCGGATCATCCATAAGCCGATCGAGCTCGGTACGGTCGTCGAGGCGGGCGGCGCCGGCTCGACGCGGGTCCGTTCGACGGCGCATCGCGCCTATTATTTCGGCCGCGAGATCAAGCGATGGTCGGAGGAGCGCAATGCGCCGGTCGTGTCCGGCATGCCGGCCCACCACTACAACGACATGGCCCTGGCCAACGGCATGCTGATCGCCGCCGTACAGCAGGGAGCCGACGCCGACGGCCTGGCGCATTGCCTGCTGGAAGCGCATTGGAAGGACGATGCCGACCTCGCGAAACGGCAAACGCTGGCCTGGCTGGCGCAAACCGTCCAGATCGATCCAGGGCCGTTGCTCGACGCGGCGCTGACGGACGCAGTTCAATCTGTCTACAAGGCGAATACGCAGGAAGCCATCGACCGCTCCGTCTTCGGTTCGCCAACCTACTTCGTGGCCGGCGACATGTTCTACGGCCAGGACCGCCTGGAAATGATCGAACGGGCGCTGACAAAACCCTATGCGGGGACTTGGCCGCCGAGAGCGACCGAATAACACGAATGAAAAAAATTAAGGTTATCGAGACGGCACTGCGCGACGGGCAGCAATGCTTGTGGGCGACACGAATGAAGACCGCCTGGATGTTGCCGATCGCCGAACGGCTCGACAACGCCGGCTTTCACGCCCTGGATTTCATGGGCTCGATCCAGTTCGACGTCTGCGTGCGCTATCTCAAGGAAAATCCGTGGGAACGGCTGCGGCTGATGAAGGCCCGAATGCCAAAAACGCCATTCAAGGGCGGCATCCGATCCAAAAGCCTTCTTACCTTCCATTTGTTGCCCGACGACGTGATCCACCTCTGGGTCCAACTGCTGATCCGTAACGGGATGGCCAAGCTCAGCGTGTTTGACGCGCTGTTCGACAACGACAATATCGCCGACACCATGAAAGTCGGCAGGGACGCCGGCGCCGATGTCGGCGCGGCGCTGGTCTTCTGCGAGAGCCCGGTCCACACCGATCAGCTTTATGTCGACAGTGTCCGAGACCTGATCGCCCGGGCCGGCAGTTTGGGCCATGTGATGCTGAAGGATTCCGGCGGGCTGCTGACACCGGACCGGATTCGGACCCTGGTGCCGGCCCTGAAAGCCGCGATCGGCGATATCCCTTTGGAACTGCACAGCCATTGCCTCACCGGGCTGGCGCCCCTGGTCTATCTCGACGGCGTAAAAGCGGGCGCCGACGTCGTACAGACGGCGACCGCCCCGCTCGCCAACGGTCCCTCGCAACCCGCCACGCAGACCATCGTGCGCAATCTGCGGCAGATGGGCTACGACGTGCCGGTCGACGACAGGATCATCGACGAATTCAGTACCCATCTGACCGCGGTCGCGCAAAAGGAAGGCAAGCCGCTCGGCGTACCAATGGAATACGACGCTTACCATTTCGAACATCAAATCCCCGGCGGCATGCTAACGAACCTGCAATCGCAGCTCGCCGATGCGGGCCTGTCGGACCGGTTCGACGACGTAGTCGCCGAATGCGTGCTAATCCGCAAGGAACTCGGTTGGCCGATCATGGTGACGCCCTTCGCGCAGTTCGTCGTCACGCAGGCGGTTTATAACTTCATGTCGGGCGAGCGCTACAGTGTCGTCCCCGATGTGGTGAAGCAGTACGCGCTGGGTCACTTCGGCCGGCTGCTGGCGCCCGTCGAACCCGATGTCCTGGACCGGATCGTGTCAAACGGGTCCCAGTCGATCCCGCTGCAGCCGGAACCGCTGGAACCCGCCGTTCCAGCCTTGCGCAAGGCCTATCCGGATGCTCCGGACGAAGAACGCCTACTACGCTACATGTTCTCGCCCGGCGATCAGGTGGAACGGATGCTGGCCGCACCGCCGATCCAGACTGACTACAGCACGGACGACGAGCCGGTCTATTCGCTGCTCAAGGACATCGCGGCGCTGCAACGGACCGGCCGCGTATCGATCAAGAGCCCGTCGCTATCTCTTGAAGTGAAGTCGGGACCGTAACGGTCTACTGCCGCGAAATTCCCGCCTTGCCGCCGCGCAGCACGTATTTCTGAACCTTACCCGTCGCCGTCATCGGCAATAAGCGCGGTGAGGACGCACTTTAAGGTGCGCACCTTGTCGCGAACGACACCGATTGAGAGCGCAAATCCGTCATCGTAAGGGCGCTGGCGCCCGATACACCGGAAGAACGAGACGCAAGCCTGGAGGAACTACCGGGTATCCTCGACAGCGCAAGGTTCCGGATGACCACCAAACAAACGGTAAACTGTTCAGCAACAACCCGGCCGACCTCAGATTGCTTTTTCCAGACGGCTCCTCTATCAACGTCGTCGCGAGATCACCCTGACGCCGCTGTCCCGTCCCAGCGGGGAGACACTCAAATCCCTGATCATAATCTTACCGCGACCTCCGCAGCATCACTGCCATTCCGGGTATTTGCGGCGATCTTCGCGGTAGCCGTCGGCCTGCGCTGGATCAACCTGGTGCTCCTCGGCGAGCCGGCGCTAAATCATTTGATCGAAGACGCTCAGCTGTACTGGAACGGCGCGCAATATTGGCTCGACTCCGGATTTTTCGCCGTCCCCGGACCTTCGGGTTACGTTGCGCATACCGAGCGTACGCCGTTCTATTTTATTTTTCTTTTGCCTTTTCGATGGATGTCTGGTGACAGCGTAACGTCGGCACTGATCGCGCAAACGCTGATCGATAGCGGCACATGCGTCGTAATAGCCCGGATCGGCGCCATGATCGGCCGTGCGACCGGCATTGTCGCGGGATTGTTCGCTGCGACGTGGATAAATCTGATAATCCACAGCAGTTTGATTTTAACCGACACGCTGTTCGTCTTCTTCGCCAGCTTGGTACTGCTGTTCGCCGCCAAGTATGTCGACAGAGGCAGAATTCTCGACATAGGCCTTGCCGGTTTCTTTTGCGGTATCGCCATCGTCACGCGCCCTGTAGCGCTTTTTCTACCGCTGGCGATGGCAATCGCTGCACCGTTGATCAGCCGCCACCGCGGAAGGCGCTGGATTCCAGGCGTCGCGGGAGCACTCGTCATGCTGACGTTGGCCATGCTACCGGCAACACCGATTATCTATCGCAACCTGACGCAGTTCGGGACGCCTCAACTGACGACCCAGAGCGGGCCTTTCCTGTTATTTTGGGTGGCCGGCATTCCGAAGACGCTCGCGACCGGCAAACGTTTCGGCACGGTAACCGCGGAGTTGAACTCGAAACTCTCAGATCGGCTTGAGCAATTGGAGAATTCCGGAATCAAACTCAACGTCTTTCAAAGATCGCAACAGCTGGTTGCGCTGGCCCGCGACGAATTGAAGGCGATGCCTGTCGGAACGGTGTTGTATGGCTGGTTCTACGGTGCCGGCCTGAACCTTGCCGCTCCGGCCCTGTTGCAGGATCAAAGAGTCCACGCGCTCAATCAAGCCAGCTTCCACAACGCGGTCGGCATCGGTTTTGTCGATCGCGCGGCCAACTTTCTGCGGAATAACGATTTAACGTACGTGTTTTGGCTTGGAGTCGGGTGTGTTGGCGCTGTCATTGCGCTACTGCTGCAAGCTTACGGTTGGGCCGTGCTGATCCGTCGCATGTTCTGGCCCGCGATATTCGGATCGTTGTGGATCGTCTATTTCCTGCTGCTCAATGGGCCGGTCGGCGGGCCGAAATACCGCTTGCCGCTCGAACCGGTCCTGATTTTATTTCAGTCGGTCGCGATCGTGGAATTGGCGTCGAATCTGCGACGTTTCAGCAACCGGCCCCGATGACGTTCTGCGCACGCTCACAGCGAAACGGCAAATGTCCGACACGCCCGACAGTTTAATCATTTCCTACCCGAAGAGCGGCCGCACATGGTTGCGCGTCATGATGGGAAAGGCGATCTGCGACCGCTACGGGTTACCCGACTGGATGAGCCCGAGCGTCCATGACCTAACGCGTCATGCCGGTTTGCGGGTCACCGACCTTTCACACGACGGCACCGCTTTATCTGAAGAAGTACCCGTTGAAGCGCTTGCAGCGGACAAATCGATATATGGTGGGACGCGAATATTGCTTCTCACGAGGGACCTGAAAGACCTCCTCGTGTCCTGCTACTTCCAGGGCAACGCGCAGGCTCAACAATTTCGACGGCAGTTTGCCGGATTTCATTCGCGACGGCCGGTTCGGCGCCGGCAAGATCCTGGCTTTCTATCAAGGCTGGAGTACGGAACAGGAAATCCCGGAATCCTTCGACTGGCTGACCTATGAGAGCCTGCACGCCGACCCGGGAATGGCCCTCGTCAGGGCACTCCGTCTGGCCGAGTTCGAGCCGACGGGCGCGGAAATCGAAGAAAGCCTCGAGTTCGCGCAATTCGACCGGTTGCAAGCGAAGGAGCGCAGTGGATATTTCAGGTCCGACATCCTGATACCCGCCGACCCGACAGACCCCGAAAGCTACAAACTACGAAAAGGGTGGATCGGCGGTTACACCGACTACCTGTCGCCCGAAGACATCGCCTATGTCGACGATTTGGAGTCAACGCTGGGAAATCCGTTCGCCTAAATAAATCGATCGGTTCCGACAGGTTTAATACGCTATTGCCGAGCTATGCCGGCCTTACCGCCGCGCAGCACGTATTTCTGCACCTTGCCCGTCGCCGTCTTGGGCAGATCGTCGACGAAGCTGACCCATTGCGGCGTCTTGAAGTGGGCAAGGCTGTCGCGCACGTGCAGCTTGAGTTCGTCTTCGGTCGCCTCGCCGCCCTCGCGCAGGATGACGAAGGCGTGCGGCGACTCGCCCCATTTTTCATGCGGCATGCCGACGACGGCCGCTTCCTGCACCGCCGGGTGCCGCAGCAGGCAGCCCTCGACCTCGACCGACGAGATGTTCTCGCCGCCGCTGATGATGACGTCCTTGAACCGGTCGCGGATCTCGGCGAAACCATCCGGATGCACCACCGCGGCGTCGCCCGAGTGGAACCAGCCATCTTTGATCGCAGCGTCCGTCGCCTCCGGATCGTTGTAATAGCCCTTCATGACCACGTTGCCCCGCACCGTGATCTCACCGAGCGTCTCCCCGTCATGCGGCACCTCGTTGCCGTCCTCGTCGACGACCCGGAACTCGCCGGAGCTGACGAGTTCGACCCCCTGGCGCGCCTTGATTTCCGCCAGCTCCTCGACCGGAAGGTTCTGATGTTCCGGCCGCGTCTCGCAGACGGTGATGAGCGGCGCCGTCTCGGTCAGCCCATAGACATGCGTCAGATCCCAGCCGAGGTCGCGCTCGATCACCTCGATCGTCGCAGCGGCGGGCGGCGCGCCCGCTGTGAACAGGCGGACGCCGCGCGGCGCGCCGGCCCGGACCTCTTCCGGCGCATTGGCGATACCTATCAGCACCGTCGGCGCGGCGCAGAACATCGTGATGTTCTCGTCCCGGATCAGCTTGAAGATGAGCGGCGGCTCGACTCGCCGCAGGCAGACATGTGTCATGCCGCGCGCCGTGTTGATCCAGGTAAAGGTCCAGCCGTTGGCGTGGAACATCGGCAGGGTCCAGAGATACCGGTCGGCCGGCGTGAGATGTTGATGAACGAGGGACCCCATGATGTTCATGTAGGCGTTGCGATGGGTGATCATCACGCCCTTGGGCCGCGCCGTCGTGCCGCTGGTGTAATTGATGGTCAGCAGGTCGGTTTCGGCGATTTCGACCGGCGCGTAATCGGGCGAATGCGCCGCCAGGGCCGACTCGTAATCGGTCCAGCCCTCGCCCGACCCTTCCAGCGCCACGAAATGCTCGACGCCGGTCAGCCTGTCCCGGATGCCGTCGATCGCCTCGAGATAATCCGCGTCGGCGCAGACCACCGTCGCCCCGCAATGGTTGATGATGTACTCGAAATCCTCCGGCAGCAGCCGGTAGTTGATCGGCACCAGCACCGCGCCGACCTGCGGCACCGCGTAGTAGCCTTCCAGATGGGAATGCGTGTTCGGCGCGATATAGGCGACCCGGTCGCCCTGGCGCACGCCCATTCCCTGCAACGCCGTGGACCAACGGTCGCAGCGGTCCAGGAATTCCGCATAGGTGAAGCGCAGATCGCCATCGACGACCGCTTCCTTGTCGCCATAAAGCCGCCGCGCCCGCCGTGCGAACTCCATCGGGGTCAGTGCGATTTCCATCGATTCGTTCCTCTCGCGCTGGAATCACGTTATTTGGGCCGATGTTAGCCAGACGGCGGTTCGGCGTCACCTGATTCGATTAGGTCGGTTCCCGATGACGGCGCCTCAATAACAGGTCGGCCACCAGGCCAAAGGCTTTCGTTCGCCGCGCGGCGGCGGGTCGATTTTCAGGTAGTCCATGTGGCGGCGCAGCCAGGCGCGGGTTTCGGCCGGGTCTATCACCTCGTCGATTTCCATGATGCCGGCCGCGCCGTATGGTCCGGTGTCGACGGACCATTCCTCGATCAGCCGCGCGCGTTCGGCCTCGCTGTCATCGGCCTCCTTCAACCGGTCGGCGTACACCACGTTGACGCCGACCTGCGGGTCCATGAAGCCGATCTCGGCGCCCGGCCAGGCGACGACCGACTTCGCGCCCAGGCGGTTGCTGCCGCCGAGGCTGAAATAGGCGAGGCCGAAAGCCTTGCGCATGACCACGGTGAGGCGCGGCACCTGGCACTGCGTCAGCGCCTGCTGGAACATGATCGCCTTGGACAGGACGCGGTCGTGTTCGACCTTCTTGCCGACAAGGAAGCCGGGCACGTCCTGCAGGAAGACCAGCGGGATGTTGAAGGCGTCGCACTGGCAGACGAAGGCGGTGTCCTTGTCGCAGGATTCCGGCGTCAGCGCCCCGGCGTAGAACATCGGGTTGGAGGCGACGAAGCCGACCACCCGGCCGGCGACGCGGCCCAGCGCGGTGATCGTGCTGCGCCCGAAGTTCGGCTTCAGCTCGAAGATTTCGCCCTCGTCGGTCAGGCTGCGCAGCACCCGGCGCATGTCGTAGCCGCGCGTCCGCCGAGTCGGCACCAGATCGTAGATCGACTCGTCCGGCGACAGGTCGCCGTCCCAATCGCGCCGCGCCGGCACCTCCCAGGCGTTCGCCGGCATGTAGCCGAGCCATTCCTTGATCAGCCGCACCGCGTCGTCCTCGTCCTCCGCCACCCGGTCGATCTGGCCCGTGATCCGGTCGTGAACCGCGACGCCGCCCAGCTCCTCGAAGCCGATGATCTCGCCGATCGCCACCTCGACCACGCGCGGGCTGGTGACGGCGAGGCACGAGCCCTTGGTCTGGACCACGAAATCCGCCATCGCCGACTTGAAGGAGGAGCCGCCGAAGGAACGGCCCAGGATCGCCGCCGCCATGGGCACGGCCCTGCCGCGCGCGCTGATCTCGACGCTGGGCGTGACCAGGGAGAAGCCTTCGGAATCGAGCGTGTCCGGCAGGCGCGCGCCGCCGGTTTCGCCGAAATAGACGAAGGGATGGCCGTTCTCGACCGCCATCCGGTAGATGCGGTCCATGCGCTTGCTGCTGACCTCGGAGCTGGAGCCGTGCCTGACCGTCACATCGTCGCCGACCACGCAGGTCAATCGCCCGTCCACCCGGCCTATGCCGCCGATCTTGCCGTCGCCGGGCGTATCATCCCTGTCCTCCGGCCGCGACGAGCGGGCGAACGTGCCGATCTCAGTGAAGCTATCCGGATCGAACAGCGTATCGATCCGGTCGCGTATGGTCCGGCCGCCGCGCGCCCTGATCCGCTCCAGCCGGTGCGGGCCGCCCATCTCCTCGCGGATGCGCGCGCGCCGGGCGCGGAATTCCTTGCCGATGTTCTGCTGGCTCACCGTTCGTCCCTCTCGTTCACCGGATTCTAAAGTCTAGTGCCCGGCATGTGGGGAATCCATGCACGGCCGCGAAATCCCTGCCGGTAAAGATTCCGTGCGGTAGGCTTTCAATGGACGGTCGGCACCTCATATGGTTTAGCTGAGGGAACGAACGGAAGCCGGGGTCATGCCCGCCCGAGAGATGGGAGATTTCAGGATGAGCGACACATCGACCTACACGCCGCCGAAGGTCTGGAAATGGGACGGCCAGGACGCGGGGCCTTTTACCAGCACCAACCGCCCGATTGCCGGCGCGACGCACGAGAAGGAACTGCCGGTCGGCAAGCACCCGTTGCAGCTCTACTCGCTGGGCACGCCGAACGGCGTGAAGGTGACGGTGATGCTGGAGGAATTGCTGGCGCTGGGCCACGAGGGTGCGGAATACGATGCCTGGCTGATCAGGATCGGCGACGGCGACCAGTTCGGCAGCGGATTCGTCGAGGCTAACCCGAACTCGAAAATTCCGGCGCTGATGGATCACAGCACCAATCCGCCGACCCGCGTGTTCGAATCCGGCGCGATCCTGATGTATCTGGCGGCCAAACATCAGGAACTGATGCCGGTCGATCCCGCATTGCGCCCGGAATGCCTGTCCTGGCTGTTCTGGCAGATGGGCAGCACGCCCTATCTTGGCGGCGGCTTCGGGCATTTCTACAATTACGCGACCGAGAAACAGGAATACCCGATCGACCGTTTCGCGATGGAAACCAAGCGCCAGCTCGACGTGCTGGACCAGCGCCTGGCGGACAACCGCTACATGGTCGGCGACGAATACACCATCGCCGATATCGCGATCTTTCCGTGGTATGGCGGGCTGGCCCTCTACAACCAGTACGACGCCGCCGAGTTCCTGGACGTGGAGTCCTACAGCCATGTCCAGCGCTGGGCCAAGGAGATCGCCGGCCGCGAGACGGTCAAGCGGGGCCGCATGGTCAACCGGGTGCGCGGCGAACCGCACGAACAACTGCGCGAACGCCACGACGCCGGCGACTTCGACACCAAGACGCAGGACAAGATCGAAGCGGCGGAGTGACGGCGCGCTCGTCTGAATCCACTCAGCGCCGGCCCGTCCAGGACTTTTGACCCGGCCGGCCGTCCCAGGTCCAGTAGCCGGAGAAGCTTGAATAGTCCGGCGTGAACTCGATTACCAATTTGCCTTTGCCGACCTGTTCGCGCCAAGTGAACGTGACGCCGTAGGACCCCGTTCGGCGCGCCTCGGCGAGCGTGCCGTTGAAACGGTTGTTGTAGGCGTATTTGCCCACGAGGCGACCTTGCGCATCGAGATACAGGTTCGTCGTTACCGGACCGAGCGACGTTTTGACGGCGATTTTTCCCTGGTAGGTTCCGGCGATATTGGTTCCAAATGTCGCCAGGGACGTGGTTTTAGGTTTGCGCAGTTCTTCGATGCGACGCTTCGCGAGATCGCCAAAAATCCCTTTTGGAAACCGTTTGAGATAGTCCTGAAAATCCGCCGCGTTGCCGCTGTTCTGGATCGAATTCCAAAAGGCGACCTCGACCTCCGCACTCGGCTTTGCCGGTATGTTTCGCTTGGGCGGCGGGTTCTTCAGCGACGCTATACGGCGCTGGGCGAGCCCCGTAAACGTACCGCGCGGGAACTGCGCCAGATAGTCTTCGAAGTCGGCGGCACTGGTACTGTTCTTGATCGATTCCCAGAACAGCAGTTCCGCTGAACGCGCGCTTGCGCCGTTGCTTGCCGCGGGCGTCGGTCGTTTTGATTGCTCCGGCGGGCGTGCCACGATCTGAAAGATGAAATCGCCCTGATCCAGGTCGGGATCGTTCAATTTGCCGTTCCGCGGCGTCTGGCCGCCATTGGAATAGTTGGTGATCTCGCTGGTCATGAACAGGCCGAGTTCGCTCGCCGCCAGATAACCGTCGCTATTGGCGTCGGCGCGAACCTCGCCATTCAGCGCACGGATGAACAGCTTGCGGAACGTGCCGTCGTCCGACACCTCCTGGCCCGCGTCGCCGCTGGTCAGGAACTGCCGCACCGGTCGCGTCGTGGCGTGGGTGATGCCAGCCGGCGGCTTGGCCCGGCCGACATTGAAAACCGTCCCCGCGAAGCAGGAATCGAACACCGACAGAATGTGAAGTGCGCTGGCCCCACGCACATATTCCCCCATGCGCCGCAGCGACAACGCCTTGCGAAGGAAGGGCCCGACCTGGCTCGGATCGGGCGCGTCGATCGGCACGAGATAGCCCTCGCCCCGCTCCGAATAGCCATGCCCCGCATACCACAGGAACAGGCGTGCGTCGGGGTCCTGACCCGTTTCGTAGAAAAACGTTTCCAGGGCTTCGGAGAGCGCGGCGGACTTCAGGTTCGTCTTCAGCGTGACCTGGAAGCCTTTCGCCCGCAACGCTTCGGCGATCAGCCGGGCATCCTTGACCGCATTGGAAAGCCGCGGCCAGGCGTCCTTATAGAGATCGTTGCCGATCACCAGCGCATGCGACGCTCCGTAAAGCTTGACCTTCCCCGAAACCGCGGCGTTCGCAGCCTCGCTCGCGCGAAGCTCTACCGTCAATTCGCGTGCTTCCATCGGGCCCGCGAAAACGCCGGCGAAAACGACCAGCAATACAAATACACAGACCCGCACATGATAAGCCACCATGAAGGGAGTGTAGCGACGCTTGTTTGGTAAATCTACGCGCGGTGGCGACGCGTCGCGAGCCAAGCCGCTTCGAGCCCGTCCGGGCCCTGTTCATGGCGGCGGGCTGGAGGATCGGCCCCGGCGATGAGCTTCCATCTGCACGGCAAGGGCCCGGACTGGCTGCCTCACGCGCTCAGCGGTGATTTCAAGCGCACACGGTTTGGAAGCTACGAGCGCGGCTCGCTCAAAAAAATAGGATTCCCCTTACCCGAGAGTAAAGGGAACCCTTGTTGCGAGTACCGAACCTCGTACCCGGCAGCTAGATCGTTCGTTGCTACCTACTTCCCGTAGGTGCGCGTGGTCGGATACTTCTTGCGGGCTTCCGCCGC
>CAYLTU010000104.1:0-17866 GCA_964386465.1 uncultured Rhodospirillaceae bacterium | reverse complement strand
CAAGCTTCTGCTTGGGTCTAATTTCTCCGTCAACGGAAACCCACGCCCAGGTCCGAGATCGAGGATAATCAAGAAGTCGGAAACCGGATGTCGATTGTCGGGGGGATAGCGGAAGTGGCTCAGGGCGGCCCGAACGGGCATTTATAGCCGACATCCGACATTCTTACGGCTATCCGTTATTGTACGATGCTCAAACCAAAGGGCAGGCGCAGCAGCAAAGGCGCGATCGGCGCGGACAAAATCCGTTGCAGACGCGCGTCCACCTGGTTCGCGGTGATGCCATATGTTTCTTGTAGTTAGTGCGGGATTCGATCAAATAGGATCGAATCCCGCCCTGATTTCCCTTTGTTCGCCGTAAATCGTCGTCGCGGATTGGGTCAATCCGCTCGAGATTTGCTAATGCGTGAAAATCGGTCCCACGCCCTCCGGCTTATCGAACTGAAAGGTTTTGATCAACATCGCCGTCAAATCGTAGAAGCCCACCAGCGCAACCAATTCGACCACGCCCTTCTCGCCAAGAGCCTGGAGGACCGCTTCATAGGTCGCGTCGGTTATCTCTCTGGTCTGGTTGATTTCGACCACATAGTCGTAAATCGCCGACAAATCGGTTTCATCGAAATCCGGCTTGCCGCCCGCCGCGAGAACCGCGAGGTCGGCGTCGCCATGCCCGGCGTCGCGCGCCTGTTGTACGTGCAGGATCCACTCCAGCTCGCAATCCCAACAGCGGCCGGTGACCAAAATGGCCAGTTCCCGTTGTTTGTCGGACAGCACCTCGTAGCGAAGATAGGCGCCGAGTTGCTGAATATGTTCCGATAGATCGGGATTGCGCAGCCAAGTGTTGTGCGTCAACGCGACGTCGCCGCGCGGTCCGCTCGCGATTCGATCCCAGACGATTTTCTGTTCCGGCGTAAGGTCCGATTCCGTCAGTGCCTTGATGCGTTGCATGGTTTTCCTCTTGGTTTCAATTCAATCGTCGTCTGGCGCTCCAAAGCGCGATGCTCGCCGTCGCCACGAGCGCGGCGATCACGGTGAATGGAATATCATATCCATCCGTCGCGATGACGAGCGCGCCAAACCCGATCGGCCCGACGACGTAGCCGATAAAGGTGAAAAAAGCCGTCCCCGCCGTGGCGGCCGCGATATCTTTCGGCGCCACGGCGCGCGCGATTTCAGCCAGATAGACGCCATTCCAACTGGCGACAAAGAACCCGGCCGCGCCGCAAACCGCATTGACCGCCCATGGCGCCCAAGACCGATCGATTGCGGAAAGGGCGATCGCCGTCGCCGCCGACGCACCGGCCAGCAGCATCAACGTCGTCACGCCGGAACCGCCCCTATCCGCCAGCCAACCCATGACGACGCGCGCAACCGCGCCCGACACCTGCATCGTCGCGAAGGCAACGCCGGCTTCCAGCAGCGTCAACCGCGCGACGCCGACAAGATAGGTTACCAGGAAAGCGAAAACGCTACCCTGAACGACAGCGAAGGTCGCGCCGGCATAGGTCAAGGACGGCAACGCCGGTCCGAGCCGCAGCGCGCGCAGCGGCGCGATCGCGATGCGGGGCGAAAACAGACACCGCAGCTTCGGCGTCGGCTGGCGCGGGCCGGGACTCTCGAAGGTCTTGCCGATCCGGGCCACGCCGACCACGGCCAGCAACATGGCCATAGCGGCCACGATCAGGGTGATCCGCCAGCCGAACATCGTGCTGATCCAGGGAAGCGTCACGCCGGCGACGGCCGCGCCCGCCGGCACACCCGACTGCTTGATGGAAAAGACCAGACCCCGTTTCGCCGTTGGCGTCGTGCGCGCCAGTATTTCGCTTCCCGCCGGTGGGGTCGGACCGTATCCCACCCCGATGAGCAGGGCGCCGAGCATCATCGCTTCCCAGAATCCCGCCAGGAACAGCAACATCCCGGCCGCCGCCGTCAGATTGCCGATCAGAAGCGCGCGAAACGCGCCGATCGACGGCAGCAACCGCGCGCTGACCGCGAAAAACCACAAGGACCCGGCGAAAGTAAGCGACGACAAGATGCCAATCCGCTCGGGCGCGACTCCCGCGGTCGCCGTCAAAACCGGGCCGAGAACGGGCACGGCCATCTGAAGGACCGCGATCATCGCCTGCAGCAGCAATGTGACGCAGAGCGAGAGCCACATCGCGTTCATCGGCGCATCACAACGCGGGCATTTACTCAAATCATTCCAGTACGCTTGCCAAAATCACACCAAAAAAAACGTGGCGCAATCAGCCGCCCGGATTTTCAGCGAAGAACGCCAGCGTAGCGTCCCACGCCGCCTGCGTCGCTGCGGCATTATAGCTTTCCCGGTCTTCGCGGAAGAAGCCGTACCCGACATCGGGGAATACCGTCATGGTATAACGCCCGCAGTCACCGAACGCCTCGATATAGACTACCACGGACGGGAACGGCCCGTCGCCCACCAACCGTAATAGCCGCGCGGACCATCGCCCAGAGGTCCCTTAAAGTCCGGCCGGATGTGGAGGGGTAACGGCGCACTCTCAGTTGGTTCCGGAGAGGCGGCGCGCGCGCCGTTTTGCTAACGAACGGGCGACAACAAAATGATATCAACCCGCACGCCTGGTGACATCGAATCGTAAAATTCAAGCAAATTCAATTCTTTAGGCACAGTACGGCACGGGTCAAGTCGGCGCTTGTCAAACTCGAAAACCGTTGCGAGCTTGCGCGTACCCAGGGTTCGAACCCTGTCTCCCCGCCGTTTATCCATTGCTTCCTAGCCGCGAAGGTCTCGATAGCGGTCGGTCGGAAATGAATCGACCTGGATCGCATCAAGCTGCGCCGCCGCCGCGTGATCCAGGATCTCCCGCTCCGTCCGGCTGATAACGCCCTCCGCCACCGCGCTGTCCAATTGCGCCGCCGGACCGGCGTCCTCCAGGGCGCCACCGCGGACGGCGTCGCTCACTTTCTTCCGGATCGGTTGCGCCCGGACGACCTTTTCGAGCGCCGCTTCGAGCCGGCCGAGACCGTCTTCCTGGCTCGCGGGGATATAGACATCCGGCGTCAAACGCTCCCGCGCCGCGCCGCCGTCGAGCAGGCTTTGCGCCACCGTGGCGCCAAGGCGGTCGCTCGGCGGGGCGTATCGCCGGCCACGCGGGAATGCGAGCGCCCGGGTCAGCACCGCGGCCGGCCGGTTCGGCAGGTTGGCCAGCACGCCGCCAAGCGCCTGCTCGGCCTGCCAGGCGGCGTGCTCGCAGGACCAGTCGAGGAACGGCCGGTCTTCGGCGGGCTCGCCGTCGCCATGGTAGCGCTGCAAGGCGGCCGATCCGAGATACATCCAGGCCAGCGCGTCGGCCAGGCGTCCGGAAATCTTCTCGCGCCGTTTCAGCGCGCCGCCCAACGTCGCCATGGAAACGTCCGAGGTCAGCGCGAACGCCGCGCTGAGCCGCTCGAACCGGCGGAAGTGGCGCGCACCGGCGCCGGAAGTCGGCGCGCTCGCCAGCCGGTCGCCGCTCAAACCGAGCAGGAATGCCCGCGCCGCGTTGCGGCCGACGAAACCGATATGGCCGAAAAATGCTCGGTCGAACCGGTGTATGTCGCCTTCGGCGACCGCCGTCATTTCCGCCTGCACGAACGGATGACAACGCATCGCGCCCTGACCGTAAACGATCATCGACCGGGTCAGGATGTTGGCGCCTTCGACGGTGATCCCGATCGGCACGGCGACGAAGCCGCGCGCCAGCATGTTGCGCGGACCCCGGCAGATCGCGGCGCCGGCCTGAATATCCATCGCGTCGTTGACGACGTTGCGCATCGAGTCGGTGAGGTAGGCCTTGACGATCGCCGACAGCACCGCCGGTTTCTCGCCCGCGTCGACCGCGCCGCAGGTCAGCTTGCGCGCCGCGTCCATCATGTAGGTGTGCCCGCCGATACGGGCGAGCGGTTCCTCGATGCCTTCGAAACGGCCGATCGGCAAATTGAACTGCTCGCGGATCGTCGCGTAGGCGCCGACCACGCGGGTCGCGTATTGCGCGGCGGCGGCGGATTGCGAGGGCAACGAGATCGACCGGCCCGCCGCGAGGCAGTCCATCAGCATCTGCCAGCCGCGGCCCGCCCCCTCGCGCCCGCCGATGATGAAATCGAGCGGCACGAACACGTCGCGGCCGAAAATCGGCCCGTTCTGGAACGGCACGCCCATCGGGTCATGCCGTTCGCCGATCTCGACGCCCTTGGTGTCGCGCGGGATCAGGGCGCAGGTCATGCCGAGATCCGCCTCCCCACCCAGCAGTCCATCCGGGTCGAGCAGACGGAAGGCGAGGCCGACCACAGTCGCGACCGGCGCCAGGGTGATGTAGCGCTTCTGCCAGTTGAGGCGCATGCCGAGCACCTCTTCCCCGTCGAATGTGCCACGGCAAACCACGCCGGTACTGCGCGGCGAGGCGGCGTCGCTGCCGGCCTCGGGTTCGGTCAGGGCGAAACAGGGCACGTCGTCGCCCGCGGCGAGGCGCGGCAGGTAGTGATCCTTCTGTTCCTCGGTGCCGTAATGCAGCAGCAGTTCCGCGGGCCCGAGCGAGTTCGGCACCATCACCGTGACGGCGGTCGCGATGCTGCGGGTAGACACCTTGGAGATCACCGCAGAATGGCCGATCGCGGAGAAGCCGAGGCCGCCATAGCGCTCCGGAATGATCATGCCGAGGAACCGTTCGCGCTTGAGGAACGCCCAGACTTCCGGCGGCAGATCACGGTCCTGCTGAATCCGCCAGTCGTCGACCAAGGCGCACAGTTCCTCGACCGGACCGTCGAGGAAAGCCTGCTCGGCCGGCGACAGCGGGCGCGGCTCGAATTCGAGGAGCTTCTTCCAGTCCGGCTTGCCGGCGAACAGATCGCCGTCCCACCACACGGTACCCGCCTCGAGCGCGATCCGCTCGGTTTCGCCCATCGAAGGGAGAACTTTGCGCATCATCCCCATCAGCGGCGCCGAGAGCAGGGGCCGGCGGACCGGCGCGACTCCGAAGAGGACGGCGCAGGCGACGATCAGAGCAGCGAAGGTCCAAAACAGGCTTGGCGTCTCGATATCCGAAACGCCCCACGCGGCGAAAGCGGCCACGGCGGCGCCCACCCAGGCCCAGTAACCGCGCCCGAGGTAAAGCAGGACGACGAACAGGATCAGTCCGGCGGCGATAAGCGTGATCGGGAGATAAGACATGGGCATTCAGTTCCGTAACGGCTTGCCGGTCTTCAGCATGTGCGAGATCCGGGCGATCGAGGCCGGGTTCCGGGCCAGCGCAACGAACGTGTCCCTTTCCAGGCCGAGCAAGGCCTCTTCGTCGAGAGTTTCGGTGATGTCGGTCGCGCCGCCGCTCAGCATGCCGGCCAGCGCCTTGCCGACCACGGCGTCATGCGCCGTCGCCTTGCCCGTGAGGCGGAAACCGTCCACCGCCATGCCGAGCGCGATGGCGGCCGACTCGCCGGGCAACGAAACCGGTTCCGCTACCGGCGGCGCATAATCCGTGACGAGCGACAGCACCTTGGCCTTGGCGTCGGCGAGCAGCCGGTCGCGGTTCATCGTGATGCCGTCCCCTTCGCGCAACACCAGCAGGTCACGGGCCTCCTCGGCCGATCGGGCGACGGTGGCGAGGCCGATCGCCTCGAACGCCTTGACGATCGGCGGCATCGGGCCGCCGGCGCGCTTCGGATCGGCGAAACCGCGCAGCAGCATCTCCTTGCAGCCCCCCCAGCCGGGGATCACGCCTACGCCTACCTCGACCAGACCGGTATAGGTCTCGGCATGCGGCTGCACGGCGTCGCAATGCATCAGCACTTCGCAGCCGCCGCCGAGCGCCATGCCGGCCGGCGCGCCGACCACCGGAAACGGCGCGTACTTCAAAGCCTTGTAGGTGCGCTGCCCCTTGCCCACCATCCATCGGACGACCGGCCACAAACGCAGTTTTGCGGCGACCAGCAGCAGGCCGATATTGGCGCCGACCGAGAAATTCTCCGCTTCGTTGTAGACCACCAACCCCTTGTAGCGTCCCGGAACCAGATCGATCGCCTTGTTGATCATCGCCAGCGAGCGGGGGTCGAGCGCGTTCATCTTGCTGTGGAACTCGAGGCAGAGCACCCCGTCGCCGATATCCCATAGGCTCGCGGCGCCGTTGCGGGCGACCGGCGGTCCGGCGCGTTTGACGTCTTCCAGCCGTATCATCTCCGGCGGCCGAGCGATGTCGCGATAGGCGCCATCGAAATCGAAATACTGACGGTGGCCGTCCGTCATGCGGTAGAACGCGCCGTCGCCGACCTGTTGCAACAAGGCCGGTACGGGCATCCCGTCATCTTCGAGTTTGGCACGGAACCAGGCGGCGCCCAGCCTGTCGATCAGTTCGAAAGGTCCGTATTTCCAGTTGTAGCCGAGCCGCATGGCGGCATCGACGGACGCGATATCGTCGGCGATTTCCGGCGCCAGGTCGGCGGCGTAGGACAGCGTGCCCGCGAGCACCTTCCAGCCGTACCGGCCGCCCTTGTCGCCATGTTCCACGAGCGCCCGCAGGCCGCCCTTCTTGGAGGCGGCGACGCTGTCGAGCTTGGGGCGCGAAGCATCGCTGTATTCGCCCGAGTCAAGGTCGCGCGCCTGTTTGACCCGTTCGCCGGTGCTGCTGTCGAGGTGGTAGAAGCCACCCTTGCCCTTGCGGCCTGTATAGCCGGCCTCGATCATCGTCTCGATCAATTCGGGCTCGCGATAGATGGCGTGAAATGGATCGTCCTTGTCGAGCGCGCCGGCGAGGCTGCGCAGCACGTGCGGCATCAGGTCGAGTCCGACCAAATCGAGCAACCCGAAGACGCCGGTTTTGGGAATCCCCATCGGCCGGCCGATCACCGCGTCGGCCTCCTCGACCGTGACGCCGTCTTCGATCGCCGCGACGACGGCGCCCTGCAGCCAGTAGGTGCCGATCCGGTTGGCGATGAAACCCGGCGTGTCGTGGCAGTCGATCACCGTCTTGCCGAGCGCTATGTCGAGGAAGGCGCGAAGCGGTTCGACCCGGTCCGGCGCGATGTCCGGGCAGCAAACCAGTTCCAGCAGCCGCATGTAGCGCGGCGGGTTGAAGAAATGGGTGATCAGGAAGTCGCTACGAAAGCGGTCCGGCATGCCTTCCGTCAGGGTCGCGAGCGGAATGGTCGATGTGTTGGAGGAGACGAACGATCCATCCTTGCGCACCGCTTCCAGCTTCTCATAGAGCGCGCGTTTGATATCGGTTCGCTCGATGATCGCCTCGACGATCCAGTCGCAGTCGGCCACGCGGTCGAGATGATCATCGATATTGCCGGCCGTGATGCGTTTGGCGTTGCGCTTGTGCATAAGGGGCGCGGGATCGGTCTTGATCAGCCGTTCGATCGCGCCTTCGGCGACCGTATCGCGGTTGACCGCGCCTTCCGGAACGATATCGAGCAGCACGACCGGCACGCCGGCATTGGCGATGTGGGCTGCGATTCCGGCACCCATCACCCCGGCGCCGATCACCGCGACCTTTTCGATACGGCTCACGATACCGCTTCCAGGATCGTCGCGATGCCCTGGCCGCCGCCGATACATTGCGTGGACAGCGCGTAGCGGCCGCCCTCGCGGCGCAGCAGCGCGGCGGCCTTGCCGGTGATCCGGGCGCCGGTCGCACCCAGCGGATGCCCGAAGGCGATCGCGCCGCCATCGAGATTGACCGTCGCCGGGTCGAGGTCGAGATCGCGGATGCAGGCAATCGCCTGCGCGGCAAAGGCTTCGTTCAGTTCCGTCAAGTCGATGTCGCCGATCGTCAATCCAGCGCGCGCCAGCGCCTTACCGGTCGCGTGCACCGGGCCGATACCCATGATTTCCGGCGCGCAGCCGGCCACGGCGATGCTTTTGATCCGCGCCAGCGGCGTCAGCCCGTTGCGATGGGCATAGTCCTCGCTGCAAACCAAGGTCGCGGCCGCCCCGTCGGTGAGCGGGGAAGACGAGCCGGCGGTTACGGTACCGCTTTCGTCGAAAGCGGGCCGCAGTCCGGACAGGTCTTCAAGCGACGTGTCCGGCCGCAGGCAACCGTCTCGCTCGACCCGGGCGCCGTTGTCAGCGATGGTTGCAATTTCGTCGTCGAGCTTGCCGTCATCGCGGGCGGACGCCGCCTTGGCCTGGCTCGCGACCGCGAATTCGTCCTGCGCCTCGCGGCCGATCTGGTAACGCGTCGCCACGTTTTCCGCCGTCTCGCCCATCGAGATATAGGCTTCGGGAAAACGCGCATAGAGCTCAGGGCTGGGCAGCGGGTTGTAGCCGCCCATCGGCACGCGCGTCATCGATTCGACCCCGGCACAGATGAAAACGTCGCCGGCATTCATCCGGATCGCGCCGGCCGCCATATGGATGGCGTACATGGAGGAACCGCAGAACCGGTTGACGGTAGCACCCGATACCGATTGCGGCAGATCCGCGAGGAACACGACCAGCCGGGCTATGTTCAACCCCTGCTCGCCTTCCGGGAAGGCGCACCCCAGGATCAAGTCTTCGATATCTTCAGTGTTGATTCCGGCTCGCTCGACCAGGCTGTTGACGGTCTGTGCCGCAAGCGCGTCGGGCCGCATCTTGGCCAACTCGCCTCTCGCGGCGAAGGTGAACGGGGACCGGACATAGCCGGCGATGACGACGTTTTTCATGCGCGCGCCCTCAGGTAGGTCTCGTTTCGGCAACGGATGCTTCCGCGCCGCCGGTTTCGTCGGCAACAAGCAATCGTTTGTCCACTTTGCCGATCAGTGTCTTCGGCAGCGTCTCCCGAAATTCGACCTGCCGCGGCATTTCGAACGGCGCCAGCTTGTCCTTCAGGAAGGCGCGCAGTTCGCCGGCGGAAAGTGTCTGGCCCTCGCGCAAATGGACGAATGCCTTGACCGTCTCGCCCCGATGCGTGTCCGGGACGCCGCAGACGGCAACCTCCTCGACCGCATCGTGCAGATAGATCGCGTCTTCGACCATGCGCGGATAGACGTTGAAGCCGCCACTCAGGATGAGTTCCTTGATGCGATCGACGATGAACAGATAGCCGTCCTCGTCGAGATAGCCGACATCGCCCGTGCGTAACCGCCGGCCCCTGAAGACGTCCTGGTTGTCCTGCGCGCGATTGGCGTAGCCCTCCATGACCTGGGGCCCGGTAATGCAGATTTCGCCGCGCTCGCCCTGCGGAAGGAGGCGATTGGGGTTTTCGAGGGACACGATCTCGACAATGGTCGCGGGTAGCGGCAGCCCGACGGAACCGATTTTGTTCATACCCGTCACCGGGTTGACCGTGCAGACCGGCGATGTCTCGCTGAGACCGTAACCTTCGAGCAGCGCGCAGCCGGACGCTTCGGCAAAGTCCCGCTGAACCTTCTCCGGCAGGGGCGCGCCGCCGGAAATGCAGAAACGCAGGCTCGACAGATCATGGGCATCTTTCTTCTGCGCAGCATTCATGGCCGAGTACATCGTCGGTACGCCGATGAAGACGGTCGCCTTTTCGCGCGCGATCGATTTCAGAACCTCTGCCGGTTTGAAATGCGGCTGCAGGATCAACTCGGCGCCTTTGGCGAGGCAGAGATTCATCGCCGCCGTCATGCCGAAGGCGTGAAACAACGGCAACACGCCGAGGATCTTTTCCTCGCCACGGACAAGCCCGGTTCCCCACATCGCGATCTGGGCCGTATTGGCGTAGAGATTGGCATGCGTCAGCCGCGCGCCCTTGGGCATGCCGGTGGTGCCGCCGGTATATTGCAACACGGCGACATCGCGTTCCGGGTCGATCTCGACCGACGCCGGCTTACCGTCATTGGCGATCAGCTTTTCGAAGGAAAGATGGTTGTCGTCATCCGGGATGTTCGACACCTCATGGCGCTTGAGAAGGGTAAACAGGGCTTTTTCGAGGAAGGGCAGGACACCCGCCATACTGCACACGACGAGCTTTTCGATCTGCTGCGAAACGTCCAATAACGGCGCCGCTTTGCGGTAAAGCGGCTTGACGTTCAGCGTCACCAAAATACGCAGATTTGAATCCGACACCAGCCGTGCGATCCCCGCTTCGGCATAGAGAGGGTTGATATTGACGACGGTGCCGCCCGCCTTCAACACGGCATAGAAGCAAACGACGGCGTAGGGTGAGTTCGGCAGCATCAGCCCGACCTTGATGCCCTTCTGAACGCCGAGCTGCTGAAATCCCTTAGCCGCCCGATCGACCAGATCGGCAATCTCCCGGTATCGGTAGCGGCGGCCGCGGAAATTGACGCAGTGAAGGTTGGAGAACTCGGACACTGCCTCGTCGAATTGCGCGGTCATGGACCGCGCCGGAAAATCGGTATCCCAATCGAGATCGGCCGGGTAGGACTTTTCCCAAAGATAAGGGCGCGACGGCGCGGCGGACCGTTGCCACTCCGCCGGCAACAGGCCGCGTACGGCGCGGCTTATGCTATCTGCGAACGGTACCCGCATACTCTCCTTCCGGCGGCGATATTTGTCGAACCGCGTCGTCTCTGTTCTCCCGGTCGTTGATGAACGCGATCAGGATCTCGTGCGTTTCGCCGATTTCCTCGTGCAGGATCCCATGCCTCTCGGCCGGTATCATATGAAGCTGCTTGTCATCCGACCCCAGGCCTTCGACGATCAGCTCCGCGCTTTTGGCGAGGACCACGGGGTCGTCGTCACCCTGCAAAACGGTCGCGGGACATTTTACATTACCGAGCTGCCGTTTGACGTCATCGACGGCCCGCCTCAGCTCGTACAAGCCGCGCACCGGAATATGGCGATAGTTGACGGCCGGGTGTTCCGACTCGTTTATCAGGAAGTTCTTCACCCCTTCCAGCGGTGACGCCCACTCGGCAAGCCGGTTGGCGCCATGGATTACCGGAACGGAGATCAAGTTCTTGTTGCGGAACCGGATGGGCGCGGCGACGGTTGCAACACCGACGAGACCGGCCGGCTGCTCCGCGGCAAGATGCAGGCACAACACGCCGCCCGTGGAAAAACCCACCATGCAGATCCGGTCTACGCTGCCCGACATGATTTCGTAGGCCCGCCGCACGGAATCCAGCCAATCACCCCATGTTCGGTCACGCAGATCCCATGGCGAGGTGCCGTGCCCCGCCAAGCGCACACCGATCACCGGATATCCCAGATCGGCAAGCTTGCGGCCGAAGCCGGACAGTTCGGCCGGCGATGCGAGAAACCCGTGTACCAGGACAATGCCGACATCTCGATGGTTTTCGGGCACCAGAAGATAGGGCCGGCTGTCGGAGAAGGCGGTCTGGAGCTGGTTTATCTCCTGGTGTTGAGGCCTATCGTAATGGCGGCGGCACCAATCGTAGGCACGAAGCTCATCGTCGAAGCGGTGTTTCGCATGATCCTGCCGGTCGATCTCGGCGGACGCTTCGAGCGCCGCGCGCACGGCGCGTTGAACACCCGGAACCGGCGCCGCCTCGTTTGCATAGACCTCGACCATATTTTCCAGCCGGATTTCATGGATGGAATGGTCTTCGCGCAGCTTCGGCAACAGACGATATTCGTCCGTCGCGGTCTCGATCAGCCCGGACGACGTGGTGAGATCGAGGAACTGATTGAATTCCGAATTCAATCCGGCACGGAGACCGGAATAGGATTCGGGGTTGAGCAAGCTCGCGTGCAGGTGAAGCGACGGTTCACGCTGAATGTTCTTAATGGCGAGATAAAGCGCGGCGTGGAACCGGCCGTGCGGGACACGGTCAAGATCGGATTCCAGGATAGCGAGGATGAGCGTCGCCGCGAGGTGGCTCAGATTGATCGTGACGCCGGCATACATCTCCCGCATGGCGGCATCCCGCAGCGTACGAGTCTTGCGCTGCAGCAGGTTGACCAGGAGACGTTCCGCCCATCCCAGAGATCGTTTCTGGAGACTGAAAAGATCCTCGAGAATGTCGATTTTTTCGAACGCGCGTTTCAGGAGCAGGCGCTCCCACCAAGAATCGTAAATTTTCGGCCTAAGCGCCGTGCAGAAGCGCACGTCCATGTCGGTTTTCTGGAGGAGGATATTCCCCTCGATGACGATTTCCTCCTTGAACTGATTGCGCATGCCGCGGCTGAAAAGGTCGGCGCTCTTGTTCAGGATGTTGTCTGTCACGCGGATAGGGAAAAACGTGATGTTCGCCGGCACGACGAGCGTGGGTTTGCGAGCCGACTCGAGGAGCGCGTCGATCGTCTCGAGCCCGAGAGCCTCGCGCCAGCGTTCGAGGCGCGACGCATTGCCATCTTGGTGCGTGGACAAAATACGTTTCTTGAATAGTTCCAACGTCGTCGCAATCGCCGCAGCACCCTTGTGGTGTTTGCGGCGCTCCTGTGCGGTGACCGAGAAGACGCTGAGATCGCCATCCGAGCCCAAGACGTCGCGATCCTTCACGATACCGCCCTCGGGAAAGACGATAATCTTCCGACCGCGCAGCACCTCCGCCGCCAGGAATGGCAACAGTCCTTTGAGATCGTTCGGCACGACACCGATGCTGCGAAGGAAGTTGGCCGCGGCTTCGTTGCCCTCGAAGAACTCGCTGGACGCTACGCTGCGGCAGAAGGTCGCGGTTTCCTGGTAAAGGAGATACGGGGGGACGACGGTTTCGAACCGGGCGAAATGATTAAACAGAAAGATCTGGCCTTCCTGCGCGAGGTCGCCTGGATCGTGAAGGGTTATGGTGACGCCGAGCCTGTTGTAAAGAAACGAGAAAGCCCGTACGCACCAGCGGTACGTCGATTCGTTGATCGCTAAGTCGGCGCCGCTACTCATGGCGTTTGAAGGACCTTGCTGTCGTTTCCGCAAGTCTCGATGCGTTTTCCGTTTTCCCCGCATTCCATTTGAAAGATCAATGATTTCAGGATGGTTAACATCTCGCTTCGTATGACTATAACACAGTGGACGATTCCCGCCTGCTTAAGCGCGCAAAATTTAGCGCCGCGAGCACTCTCAAGCGGGCGTTCCAAACCGTTATCGACCGTCCGGGAGATGCTGCCGCATCTCGCACAGATCGTTGAGGAAGCAGCTCTCGCACCGTGGCGCCCGAGACCGGCATGTCGCTTTACCGAATTCGAGCAGCCAGAGATGGCCCGGGCGTTTGGCCCATTCCGGCGCGCGCTCATCCAAATCTTGCGCGGTCTGCGCTTCCGTCTTGCCGCGCGCCAGACCAGTCCGGTTGCAGACGCGGTAGACGTGTGTGTCGACGGCGATCGTCGGCTCGCCGAACGAAAACAGCAGCATGATATCAGCGCATTTGCGCCCGATCCCCGGTAGCTTCATCAGTCCCGCCCGATCCTTGGGCACGACACCGCCGTAGGTTTCCAGCAAGACCCGGCACAGCGCCTTCACCCTCCGCGTCTTGATGTTGTAAAGGCCTGCCGGTTTGATCGCCGACGCGATCGCCGCGTCAGGCAGCGACAGGATGCCCTTCGCCGAATCCGCCAGTGCGAAGAGCGCGTCCCGGGCCTTGGCGGTGTTCACGTCGCGGCTCTGCGCGGACAGAAGGCAGGATACCAGCGCCCGGAAATGATCCGCGTCTTCCTTCACGGTCGGACCGGGCGGATCGGCCGGCGCGCGCTGTTTGAAGCGTCCGAAGAGCTCTTCGACTTGCGCAAGCGAAAGCGTCATCGTCGGTAACGGTTGGGGGCCTTCGATATCCCAGCCATGGATGAAATCCGGATCGTTGTCGGTCGGGCTGCCATTCGTACGGTATTAGTAACCGTAAAGCGGATCGTTGAGCAGCCGATAGGACGCGGCGCCACCATATCCGCCGATGCAAGCGGAAAGACCGAACCCGAGAACCAGCAGAACCGCTATCGAGCGCACCTTATCGCGCCTCCTCGTTTCACTACTCTTCCAATGTCCCGGACAGCCGCTCCACCGCGTCCGCGTAATCCTGCATGAAATCGTAGACCACGGATCGAGCCGATTGCTCGGCGTTCATGAGGCCGACCGCCTGCCCGACATAGTAGGTCGCCAGCGCCTTGGCGCCGTCATGGCCGCCTTCCGCCAACTTGTCGATCTTCTCCATCGCGGGACGGCTCAACAGGCCTTGCAGCGGCATCGGCAACGGGTCCGGGGCACCGGGCGCGCTCCAGGCATCGGTCCAGGCGGATTGTAGCTGGCGAGTCGGTTTACCGGTGCGGCTGCGCGAGCGCACCGTGTTGCGCGAATGCGCCTTCAGCATCTTCTCTTTCACGGTCGGGGTCGTCTCGGCCTCCGCAGTGGTCAGCCAGACCGACCCGGTCCACACACCCGCCGCCCCCATCGCCATGCAAGCCGCCATCTGGCGACCGGTCGCGATGCCACCGGCGGCAAGCGCAAACATGTCGGGATAGGACGCGATCGTGTCCAGAACTTCCGGGACCAGGACCATCGTCGACACTTCTCCGCAATGCCCGCCGGCCTCCGTGCCGGCGACGACAAGGATATCGACACCCGCCTCGGCATGCTTGACCGCATGCTCCTTGGCGCCGGTCAGCGCGCCGACCAGCGCACCGTTGGCCCGCGCGCGGGAGAACATCGCCTCCGGCGGCACGCCCAGCGCATTGACGATCAGCTTTATCGGATGCCGGAACGCAGTATCCATGACCTCCGACGCGCCGGACACTCGCAGATTGTTGCCGTAGTCGTCACCGACCCCCTGGCTCCACAAATCCGATGTATCAAGCCCGTTCTTGGCCAAAAGATCGTCGATATACTGCCGGTGCTCCGGCGGCACGCGGGCTTCCAGCTCGGCGGCAGAGATCGGCGCGTCCTTGCTCTCCATCTTGTTCGGGATCAGAAGGTCGACGCCGTAAGGTTTCCCTTGCACCTGTTCGTCGATCCAGTTGAGCTCGATATCGAGAGTCTCGGGCGTATGTCCCGTCGCACCGAGCACACCCATGCCGCCCGCATTGGTGACGGCCGCGACGACATCGCGGCAATGGCTGAACGCGAATAGGGGAAACTCGATTCCCAGTTTGTCGCAAATCGCCGATTTCATTCTTCAGTCTCCGTCTGTGTCCGCGACGGGCAACGTAGAATAGTGGCAACGGGTCTGCCTACAAGAATCCGTGCGATCCTCGGATTCGCGTCCGATATTTCCGAATGCCGCTTCGAATAGGGTTCTACGCCCCTGCCCCTTCCATGTATTGATTTCGATCAATTTGCATAACGAAACCGGCTGTTAATTTACATTTCGGCAATTTACGAAACGCAAAAAATAGGCGATGATCATAGGCTGAGATGAATGCACCATCGAATACCTCGCCAATGCCAAGGAAACGGCTACTAAGATTTTGTTCCGTACGTGACCAAATACTCGCTTGTCGGCCTATCCGCCTTTTTCCTGGCTGGGATTGCCTTTTGGGGTGGCTTCAATTGGAGCCTGGAACTGACCAATACGGAATCGTTCTGCATCTCGTGCCATGTGATGCGGGACAACGTCTACAAGGAATATCGCAAGACCATCCATTACAACAACCGCACAGGCGTGCGCGCCTCCTGCCCAGATTGCCACGTTCCCAAGGAATGGATCCACAAGGTCGTGCGCAAAGTGCGCGCCACCAACGAACTGTTCCACTGGTTGAAGGGATCGATCGATTCGGCGGAGAAATTCGAGGCCAAACGCCCGTTCCTGGCGAACAGGGTCTGGACGAGCATGAAGGCGACGGATTCGCGCGAGTGCCGCAACTGCCACGGCATCGAATTCATGGATCCGGCAGTGCAGCCGGTACAAGCCCGCATGATACACGGCTTGGCGGAAACATGGGGCGAGACCTGCATCGACTGCCACAAGGGTATCGCACACAGCCTGCCCAAGACGTTCGACAAGAACGCCCTCATGGACAGGCTACATGACTTGATGGAGAAGAAAAAGATTCCGTGCCAGCAATGCCACGAAGACATGGCGGGCCCGCCCAAGGGCCAAGGCTGGTAGGGCTATTCGAGTTTTAAGGAAGACGGATCAATGACGAGTCGGAGGACATGATGTTCGCTCACAAACACTTAATCTTCGGACTGGCCGGTATGGTCTGGCTCGCGTTCGCCAGCGCCGGATCGGCCGCCCCAGCAACCAAGGCGATGCTGAAAAACGGCAAGGAGCAATTCAACGAAAACTGCGAACCCTGCCATCAAGCCGACGCGATCGGCAAACCCGGTATTGCGCCTTCGCTCACCAATCCGGAACTGCTCAGCATTTCAACCGATAAGTTCTACATGGCGACGATCCGCGACGGCCGCGAAGACACCGGCATGATGCCCTTCGCGCATTTGGGGCGGCGGAACGTGCGCGATGTCGTCGCTTATTTGCGCGCGCATGCAAAATTGCCGAACCGGGCGGCGGAAGTGGACGCCCAGCCCGATGCCCGCGGCGACCCGCGTCTCGGCAAGCAATGGTACGATTATATTTGCTCCACCTGCCATGGCCTGGACGGCGACGGTTATGAGGCCGGAGGGACCGGTACGGCGGTCGGCTTGCCGGGCTTCCTCGACAAGGTTTCCGACGGTTTCATCCGCGAAACCATCAAGAAGGGCCGCTCCAACACGCGCATGCTCGCGTTCCAGGGGCCGGCCGCTCTGGCGAACCTTTCCGATCAGGAAATCGACGACATCATCGTCTATCTGCGCAGCCTTTCGCAGAAGTAGGAGACACGCAAATGAAACGCATCAAGAAGAACCTGTCGCGCCGCGACATGATGAAGGGCGGCGCATTCATCACCGCTTCGGCCGCCGGCGCAACACTCATGGGCGGCGCCAACCCGGAGCTTGAAATCGCTTCCGCGCAAGCAGCCTCCGCCGAGGAAGGGCGCACGACCGCGATCGCGCAATGCCCGTATTGCGGCGTCGGCTGCGGCACGATCATTCAGGCCGAAAACGGCAAGATCGTCTCGATGCGGCCCGATAAGGACCACCCGACGAACTACGGGCTGCAATGCATCAAGGGCCTGACCGCGGCCGAACCCATGTATGTCGACCGGATGGAAGGCGATTCATACGTGCGCAAGGACGTCTGGGCGGAATGGAACAAGCCCGGTCACGGCGACATGGACTTCATCAGCCAGACCAAAGGGTCGTTCGACGAGGAGCATTTCCTGCGCGTGTCGTATGAAGAAGCGTCCGAAATGGTCGACCACAAGATCGCCCACTTCGCCGAGAAATACGGCGGTAATTCGATCGGTCTGTACGGTTCGGGCCAGCTCACCATGGAGGGGCAATATCTCGAGAACCTCTTCATGAAGGGGGTTCTCGGCTCCAACACAATCGAGGCCAACGCCCGTATGTGCATGACTTCGGCGGTAACCGGCTATTTCGCTACATTGGGATCGGATACACCGCCGCTCGCATATGACGATATCGAAATCGCCGACATGATCATGCATTTCGGCCACAACGCCCGAGAATCGCATCCGATCATCTTCTGGCGCGCCGCCGATCATAAGAAGAAGAAGGACATTTCGACCGTGGTCGTCGACCCGCGCCGTACGGGCACGGTGATGGGCTACGAGGACATAAACCCGAAGAACAGTGTCCACGTACCGATCCTGAACGGCGACATCAGTTTCCTGAACGCCATCGCCCATGTGCTGCTGAAGGACCATGACGACGTTATCGATTGGGATTTCCTGAAGAAGCATGCCACGGGATGGAAGAACTACGTCGATGGCGTGCTCAAGGATTACAGCCCCGAACAGGTGCAGGACCGCATGGGCGGGCCCAACCACGACGTCTCGCCCAAACTCATCCGCCGCGTCGCCGGCATGTTCGCCGATGCCACGCGCAAGCGCCTGGCCCGCGCCAAGGGCAAGCAGAAAGGCGGCTACGGCGGCGTCGTCATCATGTGGGGCATCGGCTACAACCAGCACGTCCACGGCCAGCACAACGTCATCTCGATCATCAAC
>CAYLTU010000103.1:0-17972 GCA_964386465.1 uncultured Rhodospirillaceae bacterium | reverse complement strand
AGACGCCGAAATTCGCGCAATTGGCCTGAAAATCCGTATTCTTCACGACCGACGATTTTGGACGTTTGCAGAATGTCGACAACGATCCAATTCCCGAGGCATCCCAGCGGCCAATTTTAGTTTGCTAAAGCGGACGAAAGTCCTTGATCTAGCGGGGAATTCCTGACTTCCAGACGTCCAAAATCCGGCGCGCCTCATTGGTGGACGGGTCCAATACTTCGTCATGGCTCGGCAGTTTTGCCGTCAGTCCAATGACATCCCCGTTCGGATCACGGAACCAGATCGAGGCGACGAACTTGTGATCCGCCACTCCGCGGGTTTCGATTCCGGCTTCCTTACCGCGTCGCAGCATATCGGCCAAAGTATCCCGATCGACTTCCAACGCAATCAATTCCAATATGCACGACAACCAGCGATCGCGACTTAGATCGCCACGGTGACGTGCGGCTCACCTTCCTGAATCCGGCCAATAACGCTGGCATCGGCGAAGCCATGCTGTCTAAAAACATCAAGTATTTGCTCGGTCGCATCGGGCGTGCAACTCAGCATCAGCCCTCCGCTCGTCTGCGGGTCGGTCAACAGATTTTTTTGCCAATCCGGGAGATCTCGCGGTAGCGTCGCATCGTGGCCGAAGCTCTGCCAATTACGATCCGCGGCACCGGTATTGTAGCCACGTTCCGCGTAGTCGAGTGCCGCCGACAATATCGGCAAGGTGTTCCAGTCAACCGTTGCAGCCAAACCTGAACCGCGACAAATCTCGAGAAGGTGACCGATCAGACCGAACCCTGTGACATCGGTCAGCGCATGGACCTCTGCAATTTTCGCCAATTCTGCACCGACCGCGTTGAGTTTAGTCGCTGTTTCGACCATCTGACGATACCCTTCCGGGTCCAGTTCGTCCTCATTCATCGCCGCGCCAAGAATTCCAACACCGAGCGCCTTGCCAAGAATCAGAACGTCCCCGTTCCGGGCTTCGCTATTGCGCTTGATACGATCTGGATGGACCAATCCGACAACGGCAAGCCCGTAAATTGGCTCGACCGCGTCTATCGTATGCCCCCCTGCAACGGGTACGCCGGCATCCGCGCAGACTTGAGCGCCGCCCGACAGTATCTTTTGGATCATATCCGGCGGCATTTTGTTCATCGGCATGGCGGCAATCGCCAGCGCCATGATCGGTACGCCGCCGACGGCATAGACGTCTGACAGCGCATTCGTCGCGGCGATGCGTCCATAGTCGAACGGATCGTCAACGATGGGCATGAAGAAGTCGGTCGTCGCGACCACCGCTTGCTCTTCGTTGATTTTGAAAACCGCAGCGTCGTCACCAGTCTCGTGACCGATCAGCAATGCCGGGTTTGCCGCTTGTGGGGGTAGCTTTGAGAGGATGTCGTTAAGCACCGACGGTGCTACCTTACAACCTCAGCCGCCCCCGTGAGAAAGCGTGGTCAGGCGCGGAATTTCCATATCCATATGATCGATTTCCCTGCTCGGAATAAGTCTGACGAATGTTCTTGCTCAGAACTTAAAATAGGCACCGGCGAATATTAGCCAATTCGCCTCTACCGTTCTTCAGCGAAGCCACTGTAACATGAACGCGTCCACCGCATTCAAATCGTACGGAGGCCGACAGGTTTCAAGAATTGGCGTTATAATTTTCCGGGGGAATATCATGCCAGTCTATATCAGCTTGATAAATTACACTGACCAAGGACTTCGAAATATCAAGAAATCAGCCAATCGTGCCGACGGCGCACGGCAATTGGCCGAAGAGCTTGGTGGTAAGATCGAACGGTTTTATCTAACGATGGGAAATTACGATATTGTCGCTATCACGGATTTTCCTGACGACGCGACGGCGGCAACATTCGTACTCCGCATCGGTGCACTCGGAAATGTCAAGGCTACGACTCTGAAGGCATTCCAAGAAGATGCTTTTCGGATGATTGTCGACGCCGTGTGAACCAATACGGTCGCGAATTGCCGCCTCGCATCGGGAATTTCGATCGGTTGCAACGAAAAGGGGCACGGCGCAATCGTCCGTGCCCCAGCTAACCGTTACGAAGCGAGGTGTTACTTCACCTTCGCGCCCCGAAACGGTTTATGACAACCGCCGCAGCCATTCTTGCCCAACTGACCGAATTGCGCCGCGATGGCGTCCTTGTTCCCGCCTGCAGCAACTTCCGCCAGTTTCATGCTTTCGGCAGTCAGCGCCGCAGCAGCTTTCTTGAAACCGTCCCAATCCTCCCAAATCTTGGGAAGTGCGCGTGTCGTCTTATCGTCGTAGTCACCGCGCCCCGTTCCCTTTGGAAACAGCGCGACAACCTGCGTCGATGCATCATTTAATAGATGAGCGTGCGCCGATACGCCGGCAGCGGTTCCCTTGCCCTCCTTCACGAATTTCTTGGCATAAAGATAGTTCTTCAACACGACACTCTTCATCAGCGCGATACGCTTTTCGATGGTTTCTTTTCCATCAGCCGCGATAGCGGGCGCCGTCGCGAATGAGAACACGATTACAGCGGCCACCGCGATCCCCAAGCCGGTTATCTTTAGTTTTCCATTCATGCCTCTCTCCCATCGTGACATATGCCTTCTTCGTTCCGAGCGAGATATAGTCCATTACAAATCACCCTGACAGCAGGTCACTAGGTCTTGTGCCTACCCGGCATAAATCATAGCGCAACGAATCGTGTCACAAACAACCACATTTTCGAGAGCGTACCGTCACGATTCAACCATCGAAGCGCTGGTTGGCGCATTTCGCGTCTTCTGCTTCCTTCCCGCAATCCCCGCCGTTTTCCTAACGACCGCTGCCTTTGACGGCAATCGTCTCAACTTCGACCAAAAACTCGGGCCGGACGAGTCCCGAACACGCCACGGTCGCGCTGGCCATTCCGGCATTGGGGAAAACCTCTGACCGCACGGCGCTAAATTCCGCATAACGGGTCATGTCGGTTATGTAGGTCGTGATCTTGACAACGTCCTCCATCGAGGCGCCCGCCTGTGCGAGCACCTCCTCGATATTCTTGAATACCTGACGCGTCTGTTCAGCCATATCGCCATCGCCGACAACATTGCCGTCCTTGTCTTGCGATACATGACCAGACACATAGATCGTTTCACCGACTTGAACGCCCATCGCGAAGGGTGGCTTTACCGAGCGGGGCGCATGGGGGTCGAGTAAAATTTTAGTCATCGCAATCGTTCCTCCTCGGATTGAAATGCGGACGAACATAGCGACCGTCCGCCAGCCCTACAGATACGTTGAATCAACCGCTGTGTCTTTGGCTAGCTTTCCGATTAACGGATTGTTTACGATACGTGGAATTAGGATGGAAAATGACCCTCGGCATGGCCTCAGCAAAACGCAGTACACCGTCCGTGGCGGAAAAACGGTTATCGATCCATAATCGGTTAGCGGAAATTGCGACAGTAACCGATGTGTTGGAAGCGTTCGCCTTGTCGAATGGTGTGCCGGAGACGATTACCTGGCGTTTTCAGCTTGCGCTCGAAGAATTGCTTCGCAACGTGATTGCGCATGCCTATGCGGACAATGAAGATCACCGAATAGATGTGAGCCTTCGTTGCCTGCAAACAGTGTTCACGGCAACGATCACGGACGACGGCATTCCCTTTAACCCGCTGCACGCTGAATCACCAGATTTGTCGGAAGCCCTCGACGACCGTGAAATTGGCGGTCTGGGAATTCATTTAGCGCGTAAAGTCGTGGAAGAAATCGATTATGCGTGGGAAGACGGAAAAAACGTCGTTACGCTTCGCTCGCAACTCGACCCGCCCTGACGATTGCGACGGCTTCCGATGCCCTGTGCGAATGAAGCCCTACAGCAAACCAAGCTTCCGCAGCACAATCTGACAGATGACGGCGGCCAAGGCCGCCATGACACTCCATAACAGTTTGTCGATCCGGCCATGGACCCTCGCAATCGAATCGCCGACATTTCGGAACCCCTCCTTGATGTCCCCGTCTATTCGGTCGAGTCGCCGACCGACGACATCAGCCTTTAACTCGGCACGCTCGTCACCGCGAATGATGAAGCGTGGATCGGCTTCGAAATCGCCTTCGATCTCGGCCTCGAAGGTTCCCGTGAAAAGCGGCACAGCCGTGTCCATGAGATCCCTGACCTCGCGCAACGATTCGGCGCGGATCGAACTGCGGTTCGCGCCGATTTTCAGTGCTCCGGTTTCATGCAGAACCATGCTGACCCGCCGAATGCGCTTATCCTTCGCGATCGCGGATCCCGCCGGATTGCCGACGTCGAACTTCAAAGGCTCCAAATCGTGACTGAACCCCAGACCGATGTGAATTTCGCTCGCCGCGAAATCAAGCGTCACGGCGCCGCCGGACACCGTTTTGTCCGCGTGTACCGCGCCGTCGGCAAGAATTTTGACCGTTTCCCCCTCAAGATGAGACAATCCCGAAACAACGGTTGTAGCGGCGCCGGAATAACTCACGCCGCTGTCGACGTAAAACGCATTCGTTTGCGCCGCCAAGAGCGCCGTTTCGTACGCCGCCTCGCCAAGAAAGTCATTGCGATCCGGGCCTTCGAAGGTTTGTTCCAGCACCTCTATATAGCGGCGCGTCGAACCGTTGATGGTCCGCCTGACGACAACCCAGATTTCATCTCTCTCCGATGAATCGAACACCTGTCCCGTCCCGTCGGCGCCAGGGATTACCGCGACACTCTCGGCAACCGGGCTGCCGGAACCGAAGGAGCCACCGAGAACCCAGCGACCCCAACCGATCACATCCTGCTCCCGCTTATAGGTAAGGACACCGATACGCCCGTCTTCGCGAACGCAGCAGACCAAACTATCGGGTGCGGCAGCAAAAGCGACCTCACACACCCGGCTGCGCAGAATGTGGTCGGACAGGATGGTCATGTCCGGCGACCGAAATCCGTCGGCCTCGAAGTTGAACGCGAACTCGCGAAGCTGACGCTTGCCGCGCTGACTGAAAAGAACCGCATTATCGACCTGTGCTGGATCGATAAAGGCCGAACCGATCGTCGTCTGTTGCTTGGTATCGACATCGGTTGGTGTCAGGACGGGACCGTCCGACCTCGCCAACCACTCGCCGCCAAGCGTACCGATCGCGAAACTCCGCGCCGATCGAATCCACTGGATGGCGTTCACTTGATCGGACGAGATCCGATAGTCCAGCGCGTCATCGTCCTGGACTTCGACGCCCCCGCCGGATTTATCCGAGTCGGGCCGCATGTTTTCGAAATCCCCTGACTGGCTCATCCAATATTTGTCGGGATCCAGCGGCGAGTTCGCGCAGCACAGCCGTTGCTCGTGAAAATTCACGACGCCCGGATACCCCGTCGTCGCCGACCAGGACCCGAGCCGCCAATCCTTGTGTGCCGCGGTCGATGGAAAATCGCGTTTCACATCCGCGGTAACCTGGGTCGCGCTGATATGGCCGACGATTACGGCGTAGCCCCAATCCGTACCGTTTCCTTTTCGAACAAGACGACCGACATCGCTGGACTTGAACCCGTCATTGTCATTGATCCCTGTCGTCGAAGAAGCGGTCAGTGTGATGCCTAATCCGGTCGTCACGCTCGCGGCCAGGGTGGTATTCTCACGGTTAACTTCCAGGTAGGGGCCGTCCTCGAAATCGACCTCGGTCAAGGACCAGGTGGTATGGCCCCGGCGGGACAGTTTCATGACCGGGTGCGCCGCATGACATAAGTACAGAACGTCAGCCGATTGGGCGCGGCGAATATCAAACAGCTCGGTGGTCAGGAAGGACGTCGATAGCTCCAAGGCACTGTCGTCGATCAACGCGACGTCGTCGATCTGCAGCACTTTCCCTTTGCCGTTAACGAATTGCACAAAGAACGCCGCGGCGCCGGGTGTAAAAGAGATTGCATGATATCCGGCACCCAACTCGAGCGGCGCCAAAATGTCCGACGCAGTACTGGCGGTCCCGACCTGCAGCGTCGTTTTGTCTCCTGATGCCCCGAAAATTCTGAAGCGCAGAACATGTTCCGCATTTTGGAAAGCGGCGCCGACGGTGACGGATTGCTCGGCATGAGCATTCGTTACACCGTTACTTTGCAGGTTCATCCGGCCGTTTGCGGCATCATGCGTGACCGATGAACCCGCTCCGGACAGATCGGTCCAACCGGAAATATCGGAGACGAAATCGCCGTTCGTGATCGCGGCGTCCGTTTCGGCGACCAAGATCTGGCCCTGATTTCGGCAAAACCTAAAATATCCATCGCCCGCTTCGATTACATAGGCCTGTATGGTCGAAAACTGAAACGGCATGAGGCGCGTCTTCGCCATTTCGTCTTTTACGGGAACGACGAAACGGAATCCCGGACGACGGGTTGCGCCACCCTGGGCTAGGGCGATCAGGTTCTCGAACTTTCTGGCCGCGTTGCGGTATTTCGCGAAATCCGATCGCGCCACCATCCGGGGGCCGAATTCACCCGCATTGAAGGCTGGCTGGAGAGGGTCCACGCGAGACATTTACCGTCTCCGCCCCGTCGCCCAGGATCCAGGCGGTAATTCCTCCGCGGCATCTTCAATCGCATCCGACGATTTGGAACGTCTGTCATACTTTTGGACCGCGCGAAACATTTCGTCGCGGATCGTCGAACTTTTCGCCAACTGCTCTGCAAGCCTGTACGAAAACAGGCTACGAAAATCCGCCGGCATCGTCGCCGGATCGGTTATGTCCTTCGTATAAGCTAGGTAAATGTCACCGGCATCCGACAAGATGGTCTGTCCTTCCGCGCGGAAGGCCGTCGAGCCGGAGCCAGACTCGGATTCATGAACGACGCGGGTCGAGAGCCAGTCCGCCGGGAGCTGATAGGCGTACTGGAATTCAAATGTCGGCGCGGCCGCAAGCCGCGCCAATTTCTGGCGACCCCGCGCAAAGTTCCAGTCATGACCGCGCAGCAATTCCTGCCGCGTCGGAGAGAAAATTACCGTGCAATCGTTCGCGCTCGTCGAACCGTCTAGCAAATCGGTTATCCGCTTGCGATCCACACGCGTCAGCGCGACGTTACAAATCTCGACATTGGAGGTCATCTATTCACCCTTTTGGCTGTCCTGCTGAAACGCATCGAGGTTGGCTTTCTCAACCGCGCGCCGTGCGTCTAAGACCGAAAGTTTTCCGCCGTAAATCTTGCCGAGTATCGAGACTCCAAGTTCGTGACCGCGTATGCCTCCGACGACGACATCGCCGCTGCGATCCACGATCCGGTAGTCACCGTGCCGCAAGTGACGCAATTCGTAGCGGTCGTGCGAACACTGGTCAGGCGATCGATCAGACAACAACGGCGCGGACTGAACGCACGCGCCATCGACGTCGTGGGAACGCGAAAACGACGCAACGGTGACCGAATTGCGTTCAGATTTGGAGACGTGGAGCCTGAGGTAGTGGACGCGAGTCAGCCCAACGGCATAGGCTTCAATAACGTCACCGGCGAGAAGACGGTCGCCTACCGGCGAAAAGTAATTTTCCATGATCAGCGCTTCGATCGGATGGTCGGTGTAATAGACCCATTCCTGAAATCGCTCGATCGCCGCGCGCGGTATCAAACGGTGGCTCTCGCATCGAAAGCTCATCTGCCGCCCCTTAGAACGTTGAAAAAGATTGAAAATGAAGAAAAGAGGCGAGGCAAAAAAGGCGAATCGCCCTTTGCCTCGCCAATTGAATCGCGCGTTTATCGTGATCAGTCGGTATCGGTCACGACACCGACGGTTGCGTCGCTCGTGTCGATAACGCCCGCCACCGTCACGTCATTCACGATATGCCGGCCATATGTCGAGATGGTGCCGGTGCGAATAGCGGTACTCCAGACAACGGCATCGACGATATCGCCGACGGCGAGATTGATCTCATCATCGGCGTTGTTGAAATAGCCCGACGTGTCGATATCGGCATGGGTATCCAGGGTATCCAATACCCTACCTTGGCGACCAGGCGGCGCTGCGCCGGTGTCAGTTCGGCGACGTCCTTGACCGTCACCCCGTCCGGCCCCCAACAGATCAAGTCGCCGACATCGGAAAAGGCAATGTTCGCCAATTCGTCGATAACCTGGTCCTTGTGCCGCGCGTGACGCGCCAGTGTCTCCGCCTGAAGCTTCTTCAGAAACGCGACGCAGTGCGGCCGCTTGCGGACCCGCGCCGCGCCGACGCTGGCCGAATGATCCGTTGTCCTCGAGTTCGGGCGGGCGAGCCGGAACGCCTCCTTGTCCGTATAGCCCGCATCGACCGCCAGGCAGATCGCCCGCTCGTTGTCGGTCAGCCCGTCTACGCCTCTCCGCGCGCCCATGCGCTAGGAGCCTGTCCGGTCGATGCAGTTCATAAGCCAGGCTCCTATAGCCGCAGGATCGTGGGATCGGCGCGCTTGAACAGCTCGGCCGGGAAGGCCGGCGCGCCCGCCGCGTCGAAGGCGAAGGCGCCGATATCGGCGGTGCCGTAGCTCGCGCCCAAAATGTCCGTTGCCGGGCCGCCGGTCGTGCCGGCGTCGGCCAGCACGCTGGCGGCGTTCTTGACCGCGAAGTCGCCGTTCGCCTGGTCCACGAAGGCGTCGTTCCAGCCGTCCGCCTCGCCGGCGCCGGGCGAAAGATCGACGGCGCTCGTTCCGTCGCCGTCGTCGCTGGCGCAAGTGTCGATGGTGATCGTCGCCGCGCCGCCGGAATTGTCGAGAAAGTCGTCCGTGTTGTCGAAGACCGCGCAATTGCGGATTTCCGCGGTGCCGCCGTCGATCTGGATACCGTTGTCGGCGCCGGTCACCACGCAGTTGAACAGGGTCGCGTCGCAGCCGAAGATTGCCGCCGCTTCGGCCGAACCGCCGCGGGCCCAGTCGATAATGCAGTTCCGGATGTCCAGAACGGCGTCCGCGTCCGGCGCCACGATGGCGTCGTGATTGGCGATCGTCTCGGCCGTGTTCCAGCGGATGCGGATGCGGTGCAATTTCATGTCGACCGTCCCGTTCGACGGATTGATGCTCGACACCCGCAGCGCGGTACGGTTGTTCGTCGCGGACTGGTGGTCTATCTGCAGATCCTCGATGCGCCAGCTGTTGATGCTCATGGTCAACGCATGATCACTGACACCGCCGATCCGGTAGTGGCCTGTCGAGAACGCGTTGTTCGGGTTGACGCCGTCATCGTCCGGCGCCGCCGGGTCGCCGGCGATCAGGACGTAGTTCGACGGTCCGGTATCGTTCCAGCCGGCAACCGTGCACGCCGTCTCGTCGCGCGCCGAGCCGGCGCAATAGACCCTGTGGATTTCATCGGCTGTCACGAGGTCCTTCTGCTCCGCCGCCTCCCATTCGGCGAGCGACTTGTAGGCGCGGTGGCCGCCCCCATCGTTGGTGTGCGCCTGGCTTTGGCCGTCGCCGCCGACCGTGGCGGCGGTGTCGACGTAGCGCGTGATCGTGGTCGCCATCAGCGGTCCTCCTTCGTCATCGGCCGTTCGCCGGCGGCGCGCTCGCGGCACAGGGCGCCGGCGCCGATCGTCAGGCCGCCGGGGCCGGTCAAGGCGGTCCAGGTCAATTCGAGTTCGCGCTTCGTCTGCAAGATTCGGCGCATCCGGACCGGCAGGGCCGAAATGTCCAGCTGCCGCCTGCGCCGCGCCAGCGCCCTGCCCTGCTCGATGCCGCGCGGTCCGGGAATACCGGCCAAACGGTGGCCCGCCAGAAGGAACGATTTCACCGCTTCGAAGCCGCCGGGGCAGCCCGTCACGTGCAGCAGGTGGAAGCGCGGATTGTCGCTGCGGCCACGCTCGGCGCTATAGGGGTGGACGGCGACGAACTCACCCCGCCGCCAGCGGAACGGCTCGTCCGAGGCGCGCAGGGCATGCGGGTTCGTCGCCGCCATGATCACGGCGGAAACGTCGGTCATCGATGTTGTCCCATTGAAAAACCCGCCGCGGCGGTGGCCGGGCGGGCGCAGTTCTGACTGGTAGGGACTTTATAGTTTTTGCCAGTCGATTAAACAACAACACGGACGAAAAAAATTTAGAATACCGTCGATGCGCCGCCGCCGAGCTGCCGTTTCACGCTGTCGACGTCGCCCAGCACCCAAAGCTCGGCGATACGGCCCTCGGCGATACGGAAGAACGCCGCGCCGGCCCATTTTATGATGTTGCCGCTCGGCGCGACGCCGAAAAATTCGCCGCGGTGGATGCCCCTGAAGGTCATCCGCGCGGCGGCCCGGTCGTCCGTGGCGACGATATCCTCGATGGTACAGGTATAGTCCGCCAGCGCGGCGTGGATCGAGCGCATGTATTCGATGAAGCCGTCCTGGCCGCGATTCTCCGGTCCGAGCGAGCCGCGAAAGCGGAAATCCTCGTCCAGGATTTCGCGCGCCACAGCCTCGTCCGCCCGGTTCCAGACCTCGCCATAGAACCGCTCGACAAGCGCCGCGGGTGTCGCGGCCATCAGACTTGCGCCGCCATGCCGTCGCCCGCGGGGTCGGCGCCGCCGTCCAGTCTTCCGTCGCGCAGACGGATCGCATGCACCAGCGGCGTCGCGTAGCTGGTGGCGTAGCGCAGGACCGGATAGCCGCGCGCCCGCAACTCCCGCTCGGTCGAGCGCAGGACGCGGTTGGTGATCTCGATCGTGTCCGACAGGGCGCAGAAGCGCGGCGCCGACACCGCCTCCTGCGCACTCATGCCGAAATCGACCACGTTGAGGATCGTCTGCAGCACGCCCATGGTGATCGTGGTGCCGCCGGGCGCGCCCAAGGCCAGGAACGGCTTGCCGTCCCGCATCAGCATCGTCGGGCACAGCGCGGTAAAGCGCGCCTTGCCCGGCGCCAGCGATCCGGGGTTCCCCGGCCGCGGATCGAACACCATCATGCAATTGTTGAGCATGAAGCCGAGACCGTCGCAAACGACCCCCGAACTCGACCCCAGCGAGTGGGTCATGTTGACGACGTTGCCCTTGTCGTCGGCGACGCAGAGATGCGTCGTATCCTTGCTCTCCGGCGCGCCGGCATTGACGCGCGCGACGTGGGTTTTCTCGCCGCCGCGAATCCGCGCCGCCATCGTTGCCGCGTAGTCCTTCGACGTCAGTTCGTCCATCGGAATATCGACGAAGCGCGGGTCGCCCATGCGCGTATCCTTGTCGACCGTCGCGATCTTCATCGCCTCGGCCACGGTCGCGACGTAGTCGGCGGAATTGTGCCCCATCGCCGCGAGATCGAAGTTTTCGAGAATGTTCAGCATCTCGAGAACCATCAGCCCACCACCCGGCGGCGAATTGGTCACCACGTCATGGCCGCGATAGGTGCCGCGCAGCGGTTCGTTATGTTCGGTCTCGCATTGCGCCAGGTCTTCGAGGGTGATGTGCCCGCCATTGGCGCGCATGTCGGCGTCGATCGCCCGCGCGATCTCGCCGGTATAGAAATCTTCCACACCGGTTTCCGCGAGACGGCGGTAGGTCCTGCCCATGTCGGGGTTCTTCAGGACGTCGCCCACATTGTAGAGGCCGCCGTCCGCCTTCCTGTAGATTTTGGCGGTCGCCGGAAATTCATTCGTTGTTCGGATACGCTCGATCCGGCCGTTCTGCGCCGGCTGCAGCCAGAAGCCGTGAACCCTGGGCCGGACCGTGAAGCCTTCCTCGCAATAGGCGATGGCGGGCTGGATGAGATCCGCGAGCGGCCGCGTCCCGAAACGCTCGAGCCCCTCGGCGAACGCCTTGATCGTCATCGGCGTGGTCGTCGAGGTATAGCCGATTTCGTTGACCTGCCCCTCCAGGACGAAGCCGAAACCGTCGTCGCACTCGCGGACGATGAGATGCTCCCACATGTCGGGTCGCGTCGCCAGCGGCGCGCGGCCGTGGAAATCGATATAGGCGTGCTGGCCGGTATCGGCGCTATAGATCTGCATCGACCCAAAGCCCGCGATCCCGCACATCTGCGGATCGACAACGGTCTGCACGAGCGCCGCGGCGATCGCCGCATCCATGACGTTGCCGCCGTCGCGCAAAACGTCGAGCCCCGCGTCCACCGTCTCCGGCTGCGGGGCGCACACCATACCGTGGGTCATGTCTCATCCTTTCCGATTCCAACGATCACTCTATACCCGGCACACGCCAGTTAATCGATGAGGTTGCCCTCTTCGTCGCGCCTCTCCGGGCCGTGCACGCGGGCCCTGCCGTCGCCGAAGCCCTGATCGCGCTCCGCCAGCGCCGCCTTGAGGCCTTTGTCCTTCGCGGTCTTGCGAAAGGAACGAGTCCCCGGCGCCAGATGCGCGCGGCCGTCGTTTTCTGTCGCCATGCGCTGCAATGTCCGGGCGCCCATCAACTCAAGGCCCATATTGACGATGCGCTTGTTGGCGGACAGCAGGTCGGCGTCGATGCCGGCCAAGCGGTCGGCGAGACCCTCGACTTCCGCCTCCAGCAGATCGGCCGGCACCGATTTCATCGCCAGGCCGATCGACGCCGCTTCCGCCCCGGTGACGGTATCCCCCGTCAGCAGCAAGCGCTTCGCCCATTGCGGACCGCAGTGATAGACCCACATCTGGTTCGGCAACGACCCGAGATCGCGCGCCGGCGGGAAGCCCAAGGTCGCATCGTCGGCCGCTATAACCATGTCGCACAGCAAAGCGATGTCGGTGCCGCCGGCGAGGCAATAGCCGTGAACCTGCGCGATCGACGGCTTGTGCATGTCGAACAGCACCATGCGCAGGCGCTGGCTGTATTCCAGGCGCCAGATATCGTCGTCGATCGTCGGATCGGCGTAGATGCCGCCGTCGCGGTAGGTTCGGCCGGGCCGCCCGCCGGAGGGCGGATTGTTCAGTCCGGGTGTCAGATCGTACCCGGCGGAGAAGCAGGTTCCGGCCCCGCGCAGAATGACGCAATGCACGTCCTTGTCGTTGTCCGCTTCCCACAGCGCCGCGTTCAGTTCTTCCAGCAGCGGCACCGATAGCGCGTTGCGCTTGTCCGGTCGGTTCAGCGTGATGCGCGCCCGACCCGCCTCGGCCTCGTAGATTACGTGTTGAAATTCGTCCATGAAAATGGCCTGTCCCTCGAAATTTGTTGACGGAAGTCTACACAAGCGGTCGCCGAAGCCCCGCAATATTTTGCGTTCGCGCACCGGCAATTTCGGTAATACATCTGCTGGCTCGCCTACTCGATCAGCCAGACGTCCTCATCCGACAGTTCGGAATGCCAATTGGTCATGATCGTGGTGACACGCTTTGTCAGGCCGCCCGCCGTAAATGGTATAGCAAGAAATCCGCTGACACCGAGCTTCTGTGCTCTTGCGATCGTATCGCCTGTCGCCGTCGCCGCCAACATCAGAAACGGCGTCCCGCCACGGTGTTCGCGTAGATACTCAAGAACGTCCAGCCCGTCCCCCTCGGTCAGGTTCAATCGGCAAATGACGAGATCGACCCGGTTACCCGAGTGCTGGAGGTGCGCTTTCGCCGCGTTGGAATCGACGGCTCTTGCAATTTCACGGCACCCCATTTCCTGCAAAAACGGGACAAGGAGCAGCTGTAAGTCGCGGTCGCTCACGACCAATATACAGAGGTCGGCGAAATTCGGTTTGTCCGGATTTGACGCCACTCGTGCCTCTCAAATTAAACCGTCTGGATCCGCCTCCTGCCCTAACGATCCAACAGCTGATCCGATCGTACCATAACTTGCCGCTGAACGATGCACGCCACTATCATTAAAGAACAGCTTGATCCCGAGCCCAGAATCAGAGGAGTTGCGTCATGGCGCTTATCGCCGTCGGTGGCATCCAGCACGAGACGAATTCTTTCGCGCCGACGAAGGCCGACCTGCAGGCGTTCGAGACGGGCGGCAGCCGGCCGCCGCTGACCACGGGGCCTGACCTGTTTCCCAGGGTCAAGGGTAAGAACCTGCCTATCGCCGGATTCGCCGAACAAATCGAGGCACTCGACCATCAAACCTATGCCCTGACATGGGGAGCGGCTGCGCCATCCGACGTGGTCACCGAACACGCGTTCGAGCATATCGCGGGGCTAATTCTCGACGGCCTTCGAACCGCCCCACCGTGCGACGCCGTCTATCTTTGCCTGCATGGCGCGATGGTGACCGAACATTTGGAAGACGGCGAAGGCGAGTTGCTGCGCCGCGTGCGCGAAATGATTGGCCCGGAGAAACCTTTGGTCGCCAGCCTCGACCTGCACTCCAACACGACGCCGGAAATGATCGCCAACGCGGACCTGATGGTCGCCTATCGCACCTACCCGCATGTCGACATGGCGGACACGGGCGCGCGCACCGCACGATTGCTGGACGAGATGATGCGCCGGGGCTGCAAACCGGCCAAGGCCTTCCAGCAGATCCCGTTCCTGATCCCGCTCAACTGGCAGTGCACGATGATGCAGCCGGCACAAGGTCTCTATCAGCGCCTTGCCGATATGGAGTCCGGCGACGTGATGCACACCTCGTTCACGCCCGGATTCCCGGCCGCCGATATCCACCACTGCGGCCCTTCGGTCTTCACCTATGGCTGGACGGAGGAAGCGGCGCAGACGTCATGCCAACGCCTCGCGGCCGACGTGAACGGATTGGAAAGCGCGTTTGCCGGAACGATCTATTCTCCAGACGAGGGCGTGCAGGAAGCCATGCGCCTGGCGGAGCGCGCGACACGGCCCATCGTCATCGCGGACACGCAGGACAATCCCGGTGCAGGCGGCGACAGCAACACGGCCGGCATGCTGCGCGCCCTGGTGGAGAACCGGGCGGAAGGCGCGGCGCTGGGCCTGATGGCCGACTCCGCGGCGGCAGAGATCGCGCATCGCGCCGGCGCAGGTGCCGAAGTCAATCTCACTTTCGGTGGGCACTCAGGCTTCGATGGCGACGATCCCTTCGAGGCGCTGTACACCGTCGAGACCCTGCATGATGGCCGTTTCGACGCGACCGGGCCGTTCTACAAAGGAGCGGAATTCAATCTCGGACCCTCTGCTTGTATCCGCATCGGAGGCACGCGCGTGGTCCTGGCCTGCAACAAGGTGCAACTGGCCGACCAGGCGATGTACCGCTTCGTCGGCATCGAACCAACCGAGCAGAATATCCTGGTCAACAAAAGCTCCGTCCACTTCCGCGCGGATTTCGCGCCGATCGCCGAGGAAATCCTCGTCTGCGCCGCCCCCGGCCCGATGATCGCCGACCCGGCCGACCTGCCGTGGACGCGGTTAAGGAGGGGCGTGCGGCTCAACCCCTTGGGCGAGACGTGGCAGGGCTCATAGACAACGCCCTTGCTGCACGACTACTCTTTTGGAAACACATCAGCCGTCGAAGGAGTATCCCAAATGAATCTCGAAGGAAAATCCGCCATCGTCACCGGCGCGGGCCGCGGTATCGGCAAGGAAGTCGCCCTGTTGCTGGCCAAGGAAGGTGCCAGCGTGATCGTCAACGATCCCGGGGTCGGGCGTGGCGGCGAAGCTGAGGAAGGCGCGCCTGCGGACGACGTTGTCGCCGAGATCAAGGCCGCCGGCGGCACGGCGATGGCGAACTACGATTCCGTCGCCGACTACGCCAACGCCGGACGCATGGTGAAGAGCTGCGTAGACAATTTCGGCAAGATCGACATCCTGGTGAATGTCGCCGGAATGCTGCGCGAGCGGATGATCTGGAACATGACTGAAGAAGATTTTGACCAAGTCATTTCGGTTCATCTCAAGGGTCACTGGAACATGTGCCATCACGCGACCAAGGTCATGCGCACGGCGCGCCACGGGCGGATCATCAATTTCTCCTCCGATGCCTTCAAGGGCGCCATCGGCCAGTGCAACTACGCCGCCGCCAAGGCCGGCATCATCGGGCTGACCCGCTCCATCGCCCGCGAATGCGGACGCTACGGGATAACGGCGAACGCCATGTGTCCGATGGCGGCGACCCGCATGACCGTCAACGATGCCGTCATCGCCGGCTGGAAACGGCGTCTCGACTCCGGCCTGCTGACCCAGGCGCAATACGATTCCCGCATGGCGATGCCGGGGCCGGAGTTCGTCGCGCCGATGGTCGTCTATCTGGCCACAGACGCGGCGGAAGACGTCAACGGCCAGCTTTTCCACGCCGAGCGCTCGCGTATCCACACCTACTATTTCGGCGAGGAAGCGCGCTCGATCTTCAAGCAAGACGACGACGGCATGTTCTCCGTCGACGAGCTCCTGAGCATGGTGCCGGAAGGCCTGATGCAGGGCATCCCGAACATCGCGCCGAAAGAAGATCCGAAATAGGCAGGCATGTGACGAAACCTGACAGACGCGGAACGCCGCGCTGTCGACACCGATGGCGTCGCGCATCTCCGCCGGGCCGTCGACGACAACTGAGCCACCCGGATGCTGGCGGTCGCGGACCAATAACCCGCGGCACCCAGCAAATGGGCGAGTGACGGGAACCCCGGCGCCGCGAGACCGACGACAAGAACGCCGCCTGGAAGGCGCAGGCGACGGGCGGGAGATGCCCCGACATCGAGGCCAACCGGGACAGCGGCTACGATGTCGAACCGGGACTGTACCAAGCGATACGATTCCGTGTTTCCGGAATATTGGAGTGCTTAAGCGTAACTTTTCTTGAAAAGTCTTCGCCGCACCGCGCGGTCAACGAACCACAGCAAAGTCGCAACAATGAGCGCCGATAGCGCGAAGACGAGTATCATCGGCGCCAGCAAGGTGGGATAGAGGTTCATCCCCAAGGCATTGGCGATTTCGCCTTGATACGTGACCAGGAACGCCTCCAGTGCCGCGATCGTAATAACATGCGTGCAAAACAGATAGAATGTCAGCCTGTCCGGAATATACAGCCTGCGTCTTCCGATCCGGCGCAACCAGGGTAAGGCGGCGAGAAGCAATAGGCAGCCGGCAATCCGCGTCGCAAGCAGCAGAAATCCGCCGGCCCAGATGACCGCCATGTCTTCCGACGCGGCCAGCCAACGCCAGTGGCCCGCGCCGACGATAAAGACGATGCCGATCACGGCAAGGATGAAACCGTTCCCGAGGCGCAGCCGGTCGAGCGCATCGCCGATAGCGTCTCGATCGCGCCATTTGACGAACAAGCCCAGATAGAAAAACAGGAACAGATCGGCCCGCGGCAGGACGCTTTCCCGATTGACGCCCGGATGCGGTGGATTGAGGTCGGTGCCGATCAAGGCCAGGAAAATGGCAACGACAATCGACAGGAACGCAAACCGTCCCGCGCGTTCCAGCACGAACAGGAAGAGCGGGACGAACAGGATGCATTTGACCAGATCGACCATGTAGTGCAGCGCATAATTGAATGGCCATTTCGTGATGCCGAGAAAGGTATTCGCATCGAATATCGATAAACGCGCCGTCACCGCCGCACTGCCATATACGAGATCGATCAGGGACAGCATGACCAGAACGCAAACCGTCGACCAGATCACAACCGGCAGATAGAGCGTACGGAGGCGCAGCAGCAGAACGGTGAAATAGGCGCGGTCCTGCAGATTCCCCAACAGGAAAAACCCGGACAGGAAGCCCAGCAGCGGTGACGATATCCGGCCGAACGCATCGCGCAACATCATGACCGTCGGCGACAGCCAATCGCCTGTCTGAAGATAGGGCAGCCCCGGATCGACCCGAACGACGGCCTCGCCCACTTTGATATGGACGAACACCATCGCGAAGATGCAAAGGAACCGGAGGTTCGAGACGGTGGGATCGCGTTGAATTGGTTCGGCTCCGGCGCTTGAAGGAATAGTGATTATAACATCGCGCGCGCGACATCGGTTCCAGAAGCGCTTCCCTTATAGGCTGTCGCGCCCTATCCCTTAGGCGAGGAAAATAGCCGGAGTCGCCCTCTGTGACCGCACGCCCGAATATCCTCCTGCTCATGACGGATCAGCACCGCCCGGATTTCACCGGTTTCGGCGGCAATCCAGTGGTCAAAACGCCTAACCTCGACGCGCTCGCCGGCCAATCCATGCGTTTCGACAGGGCCTATGTCGCCAACCCGATCTGCATGCCGAACCGGT
>CAYLTU010000102.1:0-18045 GCA_964386465.1 uncultured Rhodospirillaceae bacterium | reverse complement strand
GCTTTTCGGCCTTCTCCTGGCGGATCGGATCCGCACACCACGATGGCGGCCCCAATGACGGTGAGATATCCGGGTTACCCCCCTTGGATATCGACTTTGGTGGCCCCCTTGGACACGAAAACGCGCGACAGGTCCGATCGCTTGGCGACCTCTTCGACGAGGTGGAGCAGCGCGCCACCGCTATAGTCTGTCGTATCCGGCGTCGCCTCGAACATGTTGGCGACAAGTTCCTCCGGAAACGAATGCCAGAGCATTAGTTCCTCGTCGCTCGCGCCGGGATGGCGTTTGCGCAGAGCCGGCAAGGCCGGTTCCGGTTTGGGCGGGGTCAGGGCAATAACCTTCGAGCCGTTCTCGACGAGCCGGTCAAGAACATCGGGATCGACGGGCGACAACAGTTCTCCGTAGTAGCCCAGCGCGTATTTCTTCATCTCGTCGGGGACCTGGATGTACCGGCTGCCGGTCAGCACGTTGAGCGTCGCCTGAACGCCAACGAATTGCGAGAAAGGCGTCACCATGATCGGCCAACCCGTCTCCTCCCGGATGCGGCCGCACTCCTCCAGCACCGCCGGCAATTTCTCGATCAGGCCCACCGCTTCGAGCTGACTGATCAGATTGCTCATCACGCCGCCGGGAATCTGGTGGTCGAAGCTGGCCGCGTCGAAATCTTGCGGCCGGCCGACCGGGTGACCGGTCCGCGCCGCGACATCTTCGAAATGGCTACCGATCTCAGCCAGCAGGCCGTCATCGACATCGATTTCGTATCCGTAGTGGCGCAGGTTTCGCGCCGTCGTCTGGATTGACGGCGGCGCGTTACCGTCCGCAATCGGCGAGATACAGGTGTAGATATTGTCGATGCCGAGCCGCGCGGCCTCGATATAAAGCGATTGGCCGAGGCCCGACAGATTGTGGGTGTGCAATCCAAGCGGCACGTCCGGGCCGATCTCCGCCCGCAATGCCGGCGCCAGTGCGCGCAGCCTCTCCGGCGTGAGGATGCCGCTGGTGTCCTCGATCATCAGCGAGCCGACGTCGCACCGGTCCAGGAACTCGCGAGCCTTGGCGACGTAGAGCGCATCGGTATGAACCGGGCTCTCGCTGAAGATCAACCATCCCTGCGTTCGCGCGCCCAGGCTCTTGGCGTGTTTCAGCCCGCTTTCGAGATTGCCGAGGTCGTGCAGTCCGTCGAAGGCGATCAGGCTTTCGATCCCGTTGCGGACGAGCAGCTCGTACCAGAGCAGGTTGATGTCGTCCGGCTCGAGGTCGAAGCGCAGTCCGCACTTGCTGCGCACGATTGCTTGCCGCTCGGTCTTCTTGAAGGTCTCGCGGAACAGCCGCAAGCGGTCCCACGGGTTTTCCCCCAGGAAGCGGACGCAGGTGTCGAAATGCACCGCGCCCATCAGCTCGATCACGTCGAACCCGACCCGGTCCATGCGCTCCAGGACCGGCCGCATCATCGCGGTCGTCATGCGCGTCGCCCACAGGCACTGATGGCCGTCCCGAAGCGTCGTGTCGACGATTTTTACGCGGCTCATGACGCGCCGGTCAGTTCGATTGGATCAACCCCGCACCACCGAGCCCGGCAAATTGAATCAGCCACAAGGACAGGTTCGGGACGAGCGCAATGATCACCCAGATGAACAGCAGTGAGATCAGATACGGCAGGACCTGCCGGACGATCTGAAAGTACGGCAATCCCGTGATGCCTGAAGCGACGTACAAGTTCAGGCCGTAAGGCGGCGTGATGAACCCGATCGCGTCGCCGATCAGGAAAATCACCGCGAAATGGAACGGATTTACGCCGATCGTGACAGCTATGGGCGCCAGGATCGGCGCCAGGATGATGGTATTCGGCACCGACTCCAAAATCGTCCCCGCAGCCAGCACCATCCCCATCATGACGAACAGGATCGTGTAGTAGCCGCCAAGGCCGGTCAGCAGGCTTTCGATGAATTCCTTCGCGCCGATCACCGCGAGGATTTCCTGCATCATGATCGACACCGCGACCAGCGGCACGATGATGCCGATGATAATGGCGCTGCGGAAGAAGATGTCGGGTAGCGCGCGCCATTTGGTTTCGCGCGTTACGAACATTCCCGCTAGCAAACAGTAGACCACCGTGACGGCCGACGCCTCCGTCGGCGAAAATACGCCCGTATAGATTCCGCCCAATACGATGAAGATGGCGAGAATGCCGATACTCGCGCCTGGAAGCGTCCTCCGCACCTCCGAAAGCTGGAAGGGCGTAATCACGCCATAGCCCCTGCGGCGGCTGACCACATAGCAAGCGATCATCATCACGGCGACCATCAGAATACCCGGGACAATCCCCGCCAGAAACAACTCGGAGATCGGCAAGCTGATCAAATAACCATAGACGATGAACAGGATACTCGGCGGGATGATGATCCCGACCGTACCGCCGGCCGCCGCGGTGGCGGCAGAAAAGTTCTTGTCGTAACCCTGTTTGACCATAGTCGGATAGGTGATCGAACCGATCGTGGCCGTGGTCGCCGCATTCGACCCGCTGATGGCGGCGAACATGCCGCAGGCGCCGAGCGACGCCATGCCAAGGCCGCCACGCAGCCATCCGAGGATGGCCAGCGCAAAATCGGACATTCGTCGCGCGATGCCGCCGGCGCTGATCAAATCGCCGGTAAGGATGAACAACGGCGCGGCCAGCAGGGCGAAGCTGTTCAATCCTTCGAACATCGAGCTGCCGACATTGGCCAGCGGGAAGTCGAAGATGAGCTGCATGCCGATGACCCAAAGCCCGATGATGAGCATCAGCGGCGTGCCTGTCGCGAACAGAGTCATGGCAGCGAGTGTCAAGAGCGTAATCACGACGGCATCAGGCATGGGGATCTATCTCCGCGACCATGCCCTCACCCTTAACGCGGACCGGGGCGCCGCTGGTGTAGTCTTTGAAATCAATGACGATATTCTGGACAACCCTAATCAAAAGCATTGTCCAACCGACCGGCGTCGCGCTGTAGAACCACCAGCTCAGTACGTCGTCGGTGCCGGGTACAATCGATTCCATTTCAAAATGCAGGGCGACCAGATCGAAGGACCAATAAATGACGATCCCGCCGAATATGAAAAAAAGCAGATAATCGAGTTGCATCAGGAAATATTGCCAACCGCGCGGCAACCGTTCACGCACCTCATTGAACACCAGATGCGAGCGCAGCTTCACGCAGTAGGCCGCGCCAAGCCAGGTCAGCCAAAGAAAAAGATAAGACGGTACGAAGGTGCTCCATGGCGCCTGCAGGCCGAAGACGTAGCGGCGGAACACCTCGACCGCCACGATCCCCGCGCAGAGCGCGTAAGCAATAACGAGAACCGTCTTTTCCAGATTGTCGTCCAGCCACTTCAAAATAGTGACAACCGGGTTAGGCATGAAAGCGCCCTCCGAGGCCGTTTTCGTCCGCCGCAGGAACCGCCATCCCCGCTTTGCTGCAGGGGTAACCTACAGCATTCCTGCCGAACGAAGCGAAACACACGGCAATTTGAAGAAGTCGAGAAGGCGCGACGATTCGCGCCTTCTCGTAATCGGAACTAGAGCGCGCCCTTACCCTTTCCACCAACGCCGCGGTTCGACATTGATGGCGAGTGCGTTCTTGTCATATTCACGGGCAACCGGCAGGAGCTCATCATAGAGGCTGAAGCCGCACATCTTGTTCAGCTTCTCGTGCCAGCGGTTGTATTCCGGCCGTTTCGGACTGGCGATGTCCGCGCACTCCTTCAGCGCTTCCTCGGAGAAGAAGTTCATCCGCGTGCCGGTCTTGCCGAAAATCGTATCCGGTCCCGGATTCGGAACTTCACCGCTGACCAGTGCCAGTCCAGCTTCGTTACTGTACATGACCGCCCTTTGCGCCTGATAGCCGGATTCCATGATATCGTCACGCAGCCTGTCGCCGACCTTGTCGAGGGTCTTCGTGCTGACGGCGACGTGTCCGGTTCCCGGGATGAACTTCAGGCCGACATACTGCGAAACGACCGGCGCCATGTTGAACGCGGTGGCCGCCGTGGTCCATGTCTCCATGCCGTCGATCAGCCCGTTCTTCAACGCGTCGAGAGTCTCGACCCAGGCCACCGGTACCGGATTGAGCTTCATGAGCTGCATGGCGATTCGGCCGAGCTGGGTGTTGGTCACCCGGTTCTTGGTTCCCGCGAGATGGCCAATTTCGGTGATCGGCGGCTTGTCCTTCCACTTCAGCCCCATATAGAGCTGCCGCATTTCGCACAGCACGAACAGGATTTCCATCCGGTTCTTCTCGCGATAGACCTTGCGATAGAACTTGTCGGATTTCGGGTTCATGAAGAAATGATAGAGCTGCCCGTTCGACTGGAACATGTAGGGGAAATCGATGGCGTTCAGCCAAGGCGCCACGCTGGACGCGTTCTGGGTCGAGGAAGCCGCAATATCGATCACGCCCTGCATCGCCTTCTGCACGCAGACCTGCTCGGCGCAGATGGAATTCGCACCCAACACGTCAACGGCTAACTCGCCATCGGTGCGAATTTCAAGGTCGGAAGCGAACTCCCAAAAACCGAAGCGAATGATGCGATCGTGTTTCTTGCCGACGACGGTGCCGAGTTTGATCGTATGTTTCGGCTTATTTTTCAGCTTCTTCTCATATTGGGTGTTGACCGATTTAGCCAACGCGTCGGCTGAAAATAGGCCCCCCATGCTGGCGACGCCGGCATATGTCGCCGTCAGCCCATACTGCTTGCTGATCCGCAGGAAATCGCGCCGCGAAACGCCGGATAGCTTTGCGTCGAAGCTTGTCGTCGTATCGAGGGTCTCTTCCGAAAGGTCCCGCACGGCACTTTCTTGCGCGGTTCCCTGAACGAATTCTGGAATCTTCTTCATGACGTCACCTCCCTAGCCATTGACCGTATACGGCGATTTCCCAGTGTTCGGCCTGTCAGCTTCTTTTAGTCGTTAAGTTCGAGCCCTCGACAGACGGGAAATCGAAAACTTGTCCATGTATCATGCGTAGGCCGATGCGGCCTTTGCAAGGGATAAAATGGCTAATGTCAGGACATTGGTAATTTCAGCCGACTGCGGACTATGCAATGCTCTAAGGCGTAGCATCGATCCGAGCGATTGAAATGGCCGAGCCCACGCTGAACCACCGTACCGAAACCGTCGAGGGCGTCATCTGGCACTGGGTGGAAGCCGGCGACGGCGACCCCGTCGTTTTGCTGCACGGCATTCCGGAAAGCTGGCAGTGCTGGAAGCATCAGATTCCGGCGCTGGCGACGCAATTCAAGGTCTTCGCCTTCGACTTGAAGGGCTACGGCCAGTCGGACAAGACGGATGGCGACTACACGATGAACAATGTCGCCGCGGAATTGATCGGTTGTCTCGATCATCTGTCGGTCGAGCGGTTCCGGCTCGCCGGGCACGATTGGGGTGTCGCCATCGCCGATCACGTCGTCGATCAAATACCCGAGCGGGTCGAACGCTACATGCGCTGCTGCCTATCGCTTCACAACTATGATCCGCGCAACTCCCTGCATCACATCTGGAATGCCAAGAACCCGGAGGCCGCAACGCGCTTGATGCAGAAGGCGGAAGCCTACGTTCGAGTCTGGTTCGACAGTTCGTGCAAACCAGGCCTGCGGCCCGACGACGCCGAGATCGCCGAGATCGCCGGCGAATTCGCCAACAGCGGCGTCGCGGAGGCGGTGCCGCGTTATTTCCGCGACATCCCGAAAACCAGGCCCGTCGATTATTCGAAATTCACAATGCCGGTCGTTCAAGTTCACGGCGAACACGATCCCCGGCAGCCCGTCGAATACTGTCGGGGCATGGAGGATCATCTACCGGGTCTTGAGGCCATACTGGTTTTGGACTCCGGGCATTTCGTGACCCGCGAACGGCCGTTGGAAATGACCCAGGCGATGATGTGGTTCTACAACTCGATGCTCGCGCCGGGCCTACCGATCTTCGATCGGACGCGGCATTACGGCCTGCCGACCCGCCCGGTCAACCCGCTCCCGAAAAGCTGGGGCGTGAATACGTTTGCGCGTGACGACTGACCGGGTACGCGCTTGATTGTACCTGTTCACCGGTCCAAGATGCCGCCATGTCGCTTAGCTACAAAGACATCTCCGAGATCCTGAAGATCATCGATGCGAGCAGTTGCGAGGAACTGGTGCTCGAGGTCGGCGATACGAAGCTCGTCGTGCAAAGACACGGCAACGGTAGCCGCACAACGAGCGCCCCCCCGACGATCGACACAACGGTACCGCAACCTGCGGAATCCCCGTCTGAGGCTCCGGCCGCGGCCATCCACGCCAGTGCTAACGGTATCGAAGTACGAGCCCCGATGGTCGGCACTTTCTACCGCAAACCCTCGCCGGCGGAGCCGGTCTTCGTCGAGGAAGACCAAACCGTCAAACAAGGCGACCCGCTCTGCCTGATCGAGGTGATGAAACTCTACACAACGATCGAAGCGCCAATTGACGGCGTGGTCGCGGCAATCGGTGCGAGCGATGCCGAACTGGTTGCCCACGATCAGGTACTATTCGTTATCGAACCCGCCTGACCGCGGCCGCTCATTTTATTTCATACCGGTAATGCTGGTGGTCTGCGAACGCGGATCGCGCGGTCCCCAGGCGTCATTTGACACGGCGGTGAAAAATTCCTGACAGGCACGGTTGAAGGCGTCGGGTTCCTCCAAATTGCAGGCATGACCGGTCAGCGGAACCATCACCAGTCCGGACATCGGGATCGTGCGCTTCATCAGCAGCGCCGGGTCGAGACAAGGCTCGTCCTCGTCGCCCGCAATGATCAGGGTCGGCACGTTCAGGTTTTTCATGTCGTCGACCAGATCATAGAGCGAAGGCCGTTCCGCCTGGACGCCCCGCATCGTATTGGCCGACCCTTTCGCGGAATGTTCGGCCATGTGGTCCGCGAACTCCTGCCAACCTCGCGAATCTTTGTTTTGATACTGCACCCGGGTCGGCCCGAGGCAGTAGCGCGCCGCCGTTTCCGGCATACCCAACTCCTCGAAGCTGTCGGCGGTCGCAAACGCTTCGGCGCGGAACTGTTCCCGCATTTCCGTTTCAGCGCCGTAGCCGCACCCGCCGACGACCAGAGACGATGCCCGGTCCGGATGGTTCAGTCCGAAATGCAGCGCGCAGAAACCGCCCATCGACAGGCCGACGATATGCGCCTTGTCTATGCCAAGATGGTCGAGCATTGCGACCGCGTCGCCCACCGCGCGCATCTGCGAATAGCTCGACGATTCCTCGGGCACGTCGGACGGCGGAAAGCCGCGCGCATTGTAGGTAATGCAACGATATCGGCGGCTGAAATAACGCACCTGCGGCTCCCAGCCACGGTAATCGTCGGCGAACTCGTGGATGAACAACACAGGCTCGCCGGAACCGGTTTCTTCGAAATACAGTTTGACGCCATCATCTGTCGTTGCGTACGGCATAAATTCCTCCCTGTCAGTCGCGGCACCGCTTCGGCGCCAGCGTCCCTGTCGGTTTTCAGCGCCGCAATCTCCGCGATAAGTTAGCGCAATCATCGTAGCAGAGAGATACAGCATGTTCAGCCTCGACAATCTAATCGCCGACCGCCGGAAGGCGGTTGCCGGCGGTCGAGCGGCGCAACCCGAAGTGCATGGAATTCTGGCGAAGGCGGTTTCCGAACCGGAATAGGGCAGTGTCGTCGAACCTCACGATTCAGGGGAACTCACGACCATCAACGTGATCTGGGCGCCGCACATGACGATCATGCCGCACAATCACGAATGTGAGCCAATAAGACCAATTTCAAGAATCGTACACTCATTCGGTTGGAAATTGTTTGCGTTCTTCCAATAATTCAAGCTAACCAATAGAAATTAGTTTCATAACTTGAAGAATTATAGAACAATAATCTAATGGATCAGATAGATAGAAAAATTCTCACCTGTCTCCAGTTCGACGCCAGCTTGCCTGTCGGAGAGATCGCGGATCGGGTCGGGCTATCCGCGACACCTTGCTGGCGGCGAATTCGAAACCTCGAAGAGGCGGGTGTCATCCAAGGGCGCGTCGCTCTGCTCGATCCGGAAAAACTCAATCTCGGCGTGACCGTGTTCGTCGGCGTAAGGACCAGCCAGCACAGCTACAAATGGCTGGAACGCTTCGCGAAAGCAGTCGCGGAGATCGACGAAATCGTGGAACTCTACCGCATGAGCGGCGATGTCGATTATATGCTTCGTGTCGTCGTACCCGATATCGCCGGCTACGACGCGGTCTACAAGCGGTTGATTCAGGCTGCCGATCTGTCCGATGTCAGTTCGAGTTTCGCGATGGAACGGATCAAGTTCACCACCACCCTGCCGCTCGACTACGCTTGACCGGATCAGGATTGATGGAGTGCATCAATCCTGGTTTGCTCTTGTCAGCCGCCTTCGATCGCCGGCAGGAAACAGACTTCGCTGTCGGGTCTGACTTCTTCCAGGAAGAAGTCCTGAAAAATCGTGCCATCGATCGCCACCGCCATGCCCTCGCCAAGGACCTTGCCGATTCCGGGAAAGCGCTCGTCCAGCTCCCGCACGATCGACCGCATGGTAACCGCCTCGACGGCGACGCGGGTTTCACCCTCGGTGTACTGACGCGCGATCTCGCGGCTCAGGACCACGTCGGCCATGGCGTTACGCGCCGTTTTCCAGTGCAGCCAGTACCTTTGGTGGCGACATCGGCAGGTCGCTCAAGCGCAATCCAATCGCGTCCTCGATGGCGTTCGCAACCGCCGCCATCGGCGGAATAATGGGAATTTCACCGGCGCCGCGCACACCGAAGGGGTGATTCGGATTCGGCACCTCGACGATGACCGTGTCGATCATCGGCAGGTCCGACGCTACCGGGATTCGATAGTCGAGGAAACCGGGATTCTGCAGCCGGCCGTCTTCGCCATAGATATATTCCTCGCTCAGCGCCCAGCCGATACCTTGCGCCACGCCACCTTGCATCTGGCCCTCGACGTAACCCGGATGAATTGCGCGACCCGCATCCTGGATCGCAGTGTAGCGCAGGATCTTGACGTGACCCGTTTCGCGATCGACCTCGACGTCGCAGATATGCGTGCCGAAGGCCGGTCCCGGCCCTTGTACGTTGCTCGACTTGCGGGCGCTGATCGGCCCGCCGGTCATCGGAGTCTTGGCCGCAATATCGCCCATCGTAAGCGGTTCGAACTTTCCCGCATTGTCGCCGGCAGGGCGCGCCTCGCCGTCTTCCCAAATCACCGCGTCGACATCGATATCCCAGGTTTTCGCGGCGCGCTCGCGAAGCTGTTGCACGCAGTCTTCCGTCGCCTGCACGACCACCAAGCCCAGGGCGAAGGTGACACGGCTGCCCCCCGTGTGACGGTTGAAGCCGGTCGCGTTGGTGTCGCCGATCACCGCGCGAACGCGGTCGATATCGATGCCCAGCACTTCGGCCGCCATGATGACCAGCGATGCGCGCGAACCGCCGACATCCGGTGCACCGGATGTCACGATAACGGTACCGTCCTCGTTGACGCTGACGGATGCGCTCGACTCGCCGCCTACGTTGAACCAGTAGCCCGAGGCAACGCCGCGTCCCTGATTGGGACCCAGAGGCTGCGAATAATGCGGATGGCTCTTCGCCGCCTCGAGCGTTTCCTCGAAACCGACGACCCCGAGCGTCGGCCCGTACGCCGTCCGCGTCCCTTCGCGCGCCGCGTTCTTCTCGCGCAGCGCCAGGGGATCCATTTCCAGTTTTCCGGCCAATTCGTCGATTGCGCTTTCGATGCTGAAAGCCGCGATCGGCGCTCCGGGCGCCCGGTACGAAATCGCTTTCGGCCGGTTCGTGACCACGTCGTAACCGACCGCCTTGACGTTCTCGATATCGTAGGGGGTGAAGCCGCACATGCAGCCAAGTTGAACCGGCGCGCCCGGAAACGCGCCTGCAAAGAATTTGAGATCCGCTTCGGCGGCGGTAATCTTGCCGTCCTTTTTGGCGCCTATCCTGATTGTCATGGCGGAACCGGATGTCGGCCCCGTGCCCCGGAAAACCTCTTCGCGGGTCATCACCATCTTGACCGCATGGCCCGATTTTTGCGACAGCAACAGGGCCACCGGCTCAAGATAAACCGTCGTCTTGCCGCCGAAACCGCCACCGAGCTCCGCCGGCGTTACCTTGATATCGGCGATGTTCATATTCAACAAACCGGCGCAATACTGCCGTACCATGAAGTGGCCCTGGCTGCTGCACCAGACCGTCGCCTGCCCGTCCTCGGCCATGTTCGCGACAACGGCATGGGGTTCGATATAGCCCTGATGGATGCCCTCGGTGCTGTAATCGCGTTCGATCACCACGTCGGCCGCAGCGAATCCGGCGTCGATATCGCCGATCGCGAATTCGACCCGCTTGGCGACGTTCGACGGTTTGTCGGGTTTCGGGTCGACGCCACCGGTGAACAGATCATCATGCAGCAGCGGCGCATCCGGCTTCATCGCCTCAAGCACGCCGGTGACGTGCGGCAGCACCTCGTAATCGACCACGATCAGCGACAGGGCCTCGTTCGCCGCGGCGGCGCTCGTCGCCGCGACAGCCGCAACCGCATGACCGTCATAGAGCACCTTCTCTCGCGCCATCAGGTTCTGCGACAGATGGCGGTAATTCGGCGGAGAGCTGCCCTTGATCGCCTCTTCCGGCGGGATCTCGGGAAAATCGGCCGAGGTCACCACGGCCTTCACGCCGGCAAGCGCCTCGGCTTTGCTGGTATCGATCGAGAGAACGCGGGCATGTGCATGAGGGCTGCGCAAGATCTTGCCGACGAGCATGCCGGGAAGCGAGAAATCGGCGCCGAATGTGGCGCGTCCCGTTACCTTGTCGACGCCGTCCGGACGAATCGTCCGGGTTCCGATCCATCTATACCCGTCGGCATTTCCCGGCATGCCTACGCTCCCTTCGCCTCCGCCGCGACGTCGAGAACGGACCGTATGATCTTGTCATAGCCCGTGCAGCGGCACAGGTTGCCGGCCAGCCAGTACCGCACCTCTGTTTCCGTCGGATCGGGGTTCTTCTCCAACAACGCCTTCGCCGCGACCAGGACACCCGGCGTACAGATGCCGCACTGCAGCGCGGCATTTTCCAGGAACTTCTGCTGCAACGGATGCAGCTTGTCACCATCGGCCATGCCTTCGATTGTTTCGACCGAACGGCCTTCGGTTTCGACACCCAATACAAGACAGGAGCATACCAACCGGCCGTCGACCATGACGCTGCAAGCGCCGCAGTCACCCGAAGCGCAACCTTCCTTGCTGCCGGTCAACTGCAGTTCGTCGCGCAGGACATCGAGCAGGGTTTCCTGCGTTTCGCAGAGGAACTCTACGGGTTCGCCGTTGATTGTTGTCGTAACGTGATTTTTAGCCATTTTTAGCTCCCCGCCCGCTTGAGCGCGATCGCGGCCGCCCGGCGCGCCATGACGCCCGCGACCTTGGTCCGGAATTCGATCGTTCCCCGTTTGTCATTGATGGGCTTGCACGCTGCTTGCGCCGCCGCATCCAGATTGGCCATCGCCGCATCGTCGACCTTGGACCCGATCAAGGCGTCAGCCGCTTCCTGAACGAGCAGCGCTCGCGCGGCAACCGCACCCAGCGCAACCCGGGCCGCGGTGCAAGTACCGCCTTCATCCAGCGTCAAGCACACGCCGGCGCCGACGACGGCGATGTCCATTTCCGTCCGCGGGATGAATCGCAGATAGGCGTCACCCGACCGCGGCGCCCGCTTCGGCAAGTTGATCGTGACGACGATCTCGCCCTTTGCGAGGGAAGTCTCGCCAGGCCCCGTACAAATATCCTCCACCGGGACGTCCCGGCGGCCGTTCGGTCCCGCAACCGTGCAAACCGCCCCTGCCGCGATCATCGCGGGCACGCTATCCGCCGCCGGCGACGCATTGCACAGGTTCCCGCCGAGTGAAGCGCGGCCTTGAACCTGCGTAGAACCAACCAAGTCCATGGCCTCGATAACACCGGGCCACATCGCATAGAGGTCTGCATCTTCACGGAGTTGGGCGCTGCAAACAGCAGCGCCGATCGTATAGGCGCCATCATTGACCGAAACCGTCATCATCTCGTCGATTTTCTTGACGTCGACGATGAGTTCCGGCGCGATCAGTCCCGACCGCAACTGGACCAAGAGGTCCGATCCACCCGCCAGCACCCGGGATTCCCCGCTTGCGCCCGCGAGCAATGCCACCGCTTCGTCAACCGAACCCGGCGCTTCGTATCGCAATCCGTTCATGTCTCTCCCTTGCCTTTCAAATCCTGCAACCCAACGAACTCGAAGCCGAAACGTCGCAGCTCGCCCAATCCGCATGGCCATTTCCGGGAAATTCGCAACCCTCCCGTAAAACACCTGACGCGATTTCGTTGATGTCGCTCCGGATATTTTTCGCTTACGCGCGACGGGCCCACGCCGGGTCCAACCACACGTCAGTAAAATCCACTATCAAAACATACAACCCCGCACCAACCGCTTCAAGCACCGCCCATCGACGCTACCGACTTGGCCATCCGACGGTCGAAAATACCAACACCGATAAGCATTTCTCATCAAAGCGAGGTGATGAGAATTCGAAACCGCCCCTCGTCGTCCTATATATTTAGGTGGGGTGCAAAGGATGACTGCTATGAAACGACATGCAAGCATCGCATTGATCGGGGCGTCGGCCATGGCTCTGGCGGCCTGCAATACAGCATCGAATAGGACGGTTGCCACGCCTCAGGGTGAGGGGCACGTGATTTTCGAATCAGAGGTGTTTACGGAGACGGTCCCGACAAGGGTCGGCTGGGTTAGTACCTGGCAGGAAGAGGAGTACAGCCGCTTCGCCGCAAAGGGTGCGCAAGCGGAGGTCATCTATTCGGTCGCAGACGAACGGGATTCGGTCGTGCTCGATTTCGACATGACTTTGGACCGGGTCATCGGCACCTGGCACACCGCGTCTTCCCTAGGCGAGAAGGGAAACGTTGAAGCGCCGCTCGGCACTTTTCAGTATCAGCACTTTACGCAAGCGGGACGGCCATGCGTCGGATTCCTGAACGAGTGGGATTACCGGTCGGGCGACCGCCAGCTGCGGCCGGCAAAGGTGCTGTTCGGCTACTATTGCGGTAAATCCGGGCCCAGTTTAGGCCGCAAACACGTCGCCGGCCTACTGTCCGATATCTGGATCAGGGATATCAACCGAATCGATTTCCGTTTTACGCCCAGATTGTCGCTGGCCTCCAGTGCACGGCCTGGCAACGTGGGAAATTTGCAGTTCCCCTACGCCAGGGCGGACCGATTCACCGACGCTGACGGCGAACGGGACGGCGGCTGACGAAACTGCCGCGTGTCCGTCCTGCGTGTTACATGCAGTGGGCGCGCGGCATTTCCTGCATCAGATTGCTTACGATCAGCGCAGCTTCCCCGTTCGAAGTCTCCGGGTGCCGCTTGCGGTAGGCATCGACCGCTGCAACGAAAGCCGGGTAATCGGTTACGCCTTCTTCGCGCTGTTGAATGTAGGCATGGGCTACGGCACGTAAATCGTCATCATGTTGCGACATCGTGGTTAACTCCTCAAACGCCATTATTCCAACCAATGCGCCATTTAGGGCCCTACCGAGAGCAGAAACGTCCCCCAAACGGGGGAGCAAATAGAAAAATGCCGATTTTTCTTTTCTGCCAGCCACCAACCTTCGTATAAGCGCCATCATGAAACGGTTTTTTTGTATCGCCCTGTTAACCATTCTCTCCGCCTGCAAGGCCCTGCCGATCCCAGGGCTTGGCGCAGCAGCGGGCGGTATTGTTCCGGTTCCGCTATCGGATGCGCGGATCCTGTTCGACATTCAGGCATTCGCCGGACAGCCCATCACGCGCGCCAAATTCACCGATACTTGGCAACGCGAGGAGTACGCGCTGTTCCGAGGCGCCAAGGCCCGGGCGGAAATCGTCTACATCGCGGCAACGGCGCGCGAGACGAGCCTCGATGCCACGGTCAGCCTGAAATCGATGATCGGAAAGTGGAATTTCAATGCCAGTTCGAACATCGCGTGGGGTGAAGAATTCAAGGCATTGGCCACGTTCGGTAAGGTATTCGTGTTGCCCTACAGACATCGCGACAACAGCTGCATTGGCTTCTCCTCCGAATGGGCAACCGCCCGTGACGACCCGGAAGTAAGACCAACCAAGATGATTTTCGGCTATTACTGCGAAGCAACGGGAACCCCGCTCACCGCGGGAAGGGTCGAAAAACTGGTCGACGCGATAGAGGTCTCGCGCTTTGCCGGCGGCGGCACCACAAGCGTCCCGATATCCGGGCGCATCGACCGCAGCGGCGGCGGGATCGGCAATCCCGGTTTTCCGTTTCTGCTGGCCCAGGGCTACCTGTCGGAAGGGCGCAGCTTCGTCGACCGAAATTATTGACAGCGTACGGCCTTGTTTGCGCTTGCGCCTTTCATATCTAATGAGGAGGGGCGAAGCGAACGGAACGATCGATATGAAAGCGATGATCGAACGCGCCGCGGCCTTTGCGGCATTGCTGATTTCCGGGGCACTGGCCGGCTGCCAGACGACGAACGCAACCCATCCCACGGTTGCCTGGGCCGGCACCGACAGCGCCTATGTCCTGTTTACCGCACCGGCGTTCAAAAATACCAAATCTAAACATGTCGTTTTCACGGACATATGGCAGCATGAGGAATATGTGCTGTTCGAGGGCGACGGCGCCCAGGCGGAGATCATCTACGTCGCCGCGAACGAGCGCGACACCATCGCACTCGATTACAGCTACCCCGTCGTGCCCATGGTGCAAACTTGGAACATCGCTCGCAAACATTCGATCGTGTGGGGCGAGGAGGGACAGACCGGCGCGCCGCTCGGCGCCTATTTCTACCGCCATTTCCGGCTACGCGACGTCGGCCGTGACTGCGTCGGATTCTTCACCGAATGGGATCTGAAGGACGACGATCCGCAACTGCGAAACGGCAAGGCCCTGTTTGGCTATTACTGCGAGAAGCCAAGCTTGGCGTTGAACCAGAAACAAGTTTTTGGCTTGCTGGACAACATCTGGATCCGCGGTATCACGGCACGCTACGACGTGCGCTTCCAGCCCGTTGCGCCCACCGGCGGCCCGCTGGCCGGCCGGCAGGGCGCCTTGGCCTTCGCGAAACACGGTACCGGCACCACGGGCAACGCAAATTTCCCCTTCGACATCGCCAGCCACTACCAAGAGGTAGACGGCGACGACCGGTTATTCCAATAGGCGCGCGGCCGATTACATCCGGAAGACGCCGAACTTTGTTGGTTCGATCGGTTTGTTGAGAGCGGTGGAAATACCGAGGCCAAGCACGCGCCGCGTCTCCGCCGGATCGATGACGCCATCGTCCCATAGCCGCGCCGTCGCGTAATAGGGATGCCCTTCGCGCTCGTATTGTTCTCGGATCGGCGTCTTGAACGCCTCCTCGTCCTCCGCGCTCCAGTCCTCGCCGCGCGCTTCGATCGCATCGCGCCGCACCGTGGCCAGTACGCTCGCCGCCTGCTCGCCGCCCATTACCGAGATTCGCGCGTTCGGCCACATCCATAGGAATCGAGGCGAATAGGCTCGCCCGCACATGCCGTAATTTCCCGCGCCGAACGATCCACCGATAATGATGGTAAATTTCGGCACGTTGGCGCACGCCACGGCCGTCACCATCTTCGCGCCGTCCTTGGCGATACCCCCGGCCTCGTATTTCTCGCCGACCATGAAACCGGCGATATTTTGGAGGAAAATCAGAGGGATACCGCGCTGGCAACATAGCTCGATGAAATGCGCCGCTTTCAACGCGGACTCGGAAAACAGGATCCCGTTATTGGCGACGATGCCGACCGGATAGCCGTAGATATGCGCGAATCCGCAAACGACGGTCGTGCCGTAGAGTTGCTTGAACTCGTCCAGCTCGCTGCCGTCAACGACACGGGCGATGATATCGCGCACATCGTAGGGCTTGCGCGGGTCGGTCGGGATGACGCCATAAAGCTCTTCGGCCGGGTAGAGCGGTTCGACAGGCGGCCGCACGGCGAGCTGCGCCGGCTTCCTGCGATTCAGATTGCCGACGATATTGCGGGCGATCGCCAACGCATGCCCGTCGTCGACGGCGAAATGATCGGTTACGCCCGACGTGCGCGAGTGCAGATCGGCACCACCCAGCGCTTCGGCGGAGACCACTTCGCCCGTCGCCGCCTTCACCAGCGGCGGTCCGCCGAGGAAGATCGTGCCCTGTTCCTTGACGATGATCGACTCGTCCGACATGGCCGGCACGTATGCGCCGCCCGCTGTGCAAGAGCCCATGACGGCCGCGATCTGCGGGATGCCAAGCCCCGACAGGGTCGCCTGATTGTAGAAGATGCGCCCGAAATGCTCCCGGTCGGGGAAAATGCCGTCCTGCTGCGGCAGGTTGGCGCCGCCGGAATCGACCAGATAGAGGCAGGGCAGATTGTTTTCGCGCGCGACTTCCTGCGCGCGCAGATGTTTCTTGACGGTCATCGGGTAGTAGGTACCGCCCTTCACCGTCGCGTCGTTGGCGACGATGACGCACTCCGTGCCCGACACCACGCCGACACCGGTGACGATCCCGGCCGATGCGATATTGTCTTCGTACATGTCATAGGCCGCGAGGGGCGACAGCTCCAGAAACGGCCCCCCCGGATCGCACAACGCCCGCACCCGCTCGCGCGCCAGCAACTTCCCCCGCGCGACATGCCGTTCCCGCGACGCCTGCGAACCGCCTAGGGACGCCGTTTCCGTCTTCTCCCGCAGGTCGGAGACGAGTTCCACCAGCGCGGCGGCGTTCTCCTTGAAGTCCTTGGCGCGGGGCTTGAGCGTGGATTTGATGACGGTCATGCGTTTTGGTGTCCGTTGGGTTGCGCGAAGTGCGCGCTAACATATCCAATGCGAGCCGTCCGGACACGCGGGAATTTGGGAGGAGTTGCTCTTCAATTAGGCGCTGTCCAAGGTCGGCCGAAATCACCAAGGGTAAAATCGCTGCCGCCGTGGCGGTTCTCGCCACCAAGTCGAAAGTTGGACGGAGTGATATAACCGTCGCGCAAATAAGCTTCGACTTCCGCTTTTCTCTGCGACGGTCACAACCCTTACCTGCGCCGCTCCATTGCGCGCGATCTTGAATCGGAGTTCAAACGGTGGCGTCGCCGCTCTGCACGATCACCAGTTCATTGATTCCCGCGCCCCCTAACCTGAAGGCAGCCGCCGCCTGGTATTCGGCGGACTGGTGGCACGCGACGGCTTGTTCCATGGATGGGAACTCGACGACGATGTGGCGCTCAAAGTTTTCCGGGCCTTCGAGGATCTGGAAGGCTCCCCCGCGAGCAAGGACCTTACCACCAAATTTTGACAGGATATCCGGCACCAAATCCGTATATTTCTTGTAGTCGACAGGCTCCACGATGTGCGCCCGCGCCAGCCAGTAGGCAACCATCCTCGCCCTCCCTTCTTTTCGTGTGAGCAGAATCATGGTGCCCATTGCGACCACATGCAAATCAAACCCGCCGACATAGCGCTATTGGGAGATAAAAGAGGTCAGAGCAGTTCCGCCTCCGCGCAACCTATTTAATCCCGCGTTAAGCGCTTCTTCATCCTGGTGTCCTATTGTCCGGTGGCCGGCGCAATTGCGCCGCCACCGCGCAGTCGCGAACAACCGAATGGGAGCCGTCATGCACGCCAGTACCGCCGAATCGGTAGACCCGAAACCGACCCGCGCGGCGGAACCGTCCCTATACGACGCCTTGGGCGGCCGGGAATGCCTGGAACGGGTGCACAAGCGTTTCTACGACAAGGTGTTCTTCCATCCCGTCCTGGGGTCGTTTTTCGCGGATAAGAACCGGCGTCACCAGGAAGACCAGCAGAGCGACTTCATGGCCGCTCTGTTCGGCGGCCCGCGTGTCTATGGCGGCCGTTTCCCGGACGGCGCGCATCAGCATATGTTCATTAGTCGGTCGTGAAGAATACGGATTTTCAGGCCAATTGCGCGAATTTCG
>CAYLTU010000101.1:0-18109 GCA_964386465.1 uncultured Rhodospirillaceae bacterium | reverse complement strand
TTGTGGCGGCGTTGACCGTGCTCGCCGGGTCCGTAATCTCGTGAGTTGATTGGGCTTTTCGGGCGTCCCCAAAGATTGACTCCAAGGCGCCGGTCGATTTTGTACTTCGAACTCAAACGTTTTGACATCTGTCTATATCCCGCTCATTTGTCGGTGTTGTTGTTGTCCCGGTCAGTTCCATCTCGAACGGGGCTTATTGGCCCACATGCCCGGAAGCGCGCGGGATTATAGGGTTTCGGGAGACCTTGTCAAACGGAGGTTCGCCGCGTCAGATCAAGGACTATGCCATGAATATGCTGAACGGATTTGCTTGGCGAATGAGCTGTTCCGATCCGGGCTCAGGGCTTGCCATCTGATTGCGGCCGCGTCAGGCAGGAAACGATACCGTGCAGCGTCCGAACTTCCTGCTCCATAAGGTTCGCGCGCTGGAATATGCTGCGAATGTTTCGGACCATTATCGGCCGTTTTTCCAGCACGTGCAGGAAACCGCAATTGTCGAGCGCTGATTCCAGGCGTTCGAAAAAATTGACAAGCTCGTCTTTCGTCGCGGGGCGTGTCCGTCCTTCCGGAAGTTGCGCCGGCGGCGTTTCGTCCGCCGATTGATACCATTCATATGTCACTATCAGAACCGCATGTCCGAGATTGAGCGAGCTGAACGCCGGGTTGAGCGGCGCCTGCAGAACGGTGTCGGCGAGCGCGATATCGTCGTTTTCCAATCCGGCTCTCTCACCACCAAACAAGACACCGACCTTCTCGCCGCCGCCAATCGCGCTTCGCATCTCAACAGCGCCGCGACGCGGTGTCAGAACCGGCTTGATCATGTCGCGAGGCCGCGCGGTCGCCGCATAAACCCGCGTCAGATCGGCAATAGCCGCTTCCGTCGACTCGAACACCCGCACACCATCGATCACGGCATCGGCGCCCGAGGCCGAACTGCGCGCTTTCGGGTTCGGCCAGCCATCCCTCGGCCGCACCAGGCGCAAATCGCCTAGTCCCGCATTCAGCATCGCGCGCGACGCCATCCCGATATTTTCACCCATTTGCGGCTCCACGAGGATGACCGCCGGGCCATCGGCGATAGATTCCGCACGCGTTTTATCGGTTCCGGCCATGAACATGCTCCATCGACTAAAGGACCCTGGTATAGTCCGGTACGATGCGGTTGATCAAAGGCTTCGAGATTCTGTTTTTAGGTGGCGCCCTCGCGGTAGCCGCCGCGGTCGCCTTGTGGCTTGCCATCTGGAGCCCCGACGCGCAAATCCGCGACCCTCTCCCGCTTTATCGCCAGGCGTCGGCATCGGTTTCGGCGGATGCGAGCGGTAAGCGCGAAATCCTGGATGTCCGCCTCGTCGACCCCGACAACAAGCCGGTCACCTTTTCCGTCAGCCTACCGAAAGGCCTGTTTGAATCCGATTCCGGCGAGAAACTTCCGGCCCTGGTCGTGATTTCCGGCTTTCGCAGCGCCCATCAAAATCTTGAGCGCATACCGGAACCCGGTCCGAATGCGATAATTTCGTACGACTACCCTTACGATGCAAAGGAGTGGAAGGCGGCGGGCATATTCGGACGGGCGCTTATCGCGCGCCGGGTCGCCTATCGCATACCAAACGAAGTCGCCGGCCTCATGGCCTGGGTTCGGCGGCAAAGCTGGGCCGACGCGAACCGAATCAGCCTTGCCGGCATAAGCCTTGGCGCGGTGGCATTACCGGTGATACGCCGCCGGGCGTCGGCGACCGGACAGACCGATGGCCCCTCGGTGATCGCTTATGGCGGCGTCGACATTCAAGCCCTTGCGGCGGCGAACTTGAAAATATCACCAGGATGGCTACGCGAGATAACGTCCTGGTTCGTATGGATGATGCTGAAACCGCTCGAACCCGAAGCGCACTTGTCGGAAATCACCGGGCCCTTCCTGCTGATTAACGGAAAAGACGACGAGCGGTTGCCGGCGAAAAGCGTTTCACGTCTCCAGACAATGACACCCGAGCCGAAAACCGTACTCACTGTAGATGGCCCCCATATAGACGGTAATCGCCCGAAAATTATTGAAAATACCGTCCGCCTCGCCCGCGTATGGCTTGTCAGCAAGGGTGCGCTCAATCCTTCGCGCTGAACGCGAACTGTACGTTCGCGATACCGAGAAAAGCCGCGTCTTCTACGTCGATTTATTGGGATTCGACCTGCTCTTCGAGCGGCCGGAGGAAGGCTTTCTCTATCTCACGCGCGAAGGCGCAGAACTGATGCTCGATGCGCTCGGCACCAGCCGAAGCTGGCTCGCCGCGGAAGCCGAAGTGCCATTCGGCCGAGGCATGAGCCTGCAGATTTGGACGGCGGACGTGGACACGCTCTACGCTCGCGTCAAAGACAGCGACGCGCCCATATTCCTGGAGATCGAGGAAAAATGGTACCGGCGCGACGACGCCTATTTCGGGAATCGCCAATTCATCGTGCAGGATCCGGGCGGCTATCTGTTGCGTTTCGCACAAGACATTGGACAACGCGGTTAGCGCAGAAACTCTTCAACCGACGATACCGGCGTGCCGTCCTTCTTCGTGATCGCTTTCGTAACGCTGACATTGTAAGCCGCCGATAGGATCGCGTTCATATGCCGGCCGAAGCCGCCGGCAACGACAATCATGATGTTCTCCGGTCTCGGCACGATGGGCATCATCGCGTTGTCATCGTCGACATCCACGAAATCAGGCTGCTTGACCGTCCCCCAGCCGCCGCGATCGCGCAGCACGCCGACCGGATTTTGCGCGTGATCGAAGAGAAACCGGCGCACGCGCTCTTTACTCCAATCGCGGTCCTGCAGCCAGCTCGCGGCTTCCGCCGTCAGCACCATCATCTGCTCGCCTTCGATGCCGCTGCGATAGGCGCCGTTGGCTCCGAGATGCCGCATCGCCGAAGCGCCGCTTTCGAGATACATCTCGGGCGTTTTCGATACCATGTCGTTGACGTTGTGCGGTGCTTCGGCGCACAGCGCCGTCACGGCGCTCGTGCCGAGATCGAAACCGCGCTCGACATGCAAGGGATCCCAAGGGCTTCCTTCCTCATCCTCGCCGATGCAATAGGAGTACTTGCCGGGATGACCGTGCGTCGCCATGTCGGTCACGGCCGGGATACCACCGCCGATATTGATGCAGATGAGCCGAACCGCCCGGCCGATGGTGGCATTGGCCCGCCAGCCCTGCCCGAAAACGTTCTGATGGCAATTGACCTCCAGCTCGTGCCGTATAGGTCCGTTGATGATCAGCAGATGGGCGCCCGGATGGGTCGTGGTCTGCCGTCCGTAGAGATTGTAAGGCGGCTCAACCATCGCCTCTATCGCCGTGATTACGACGGGCAGATATTCCGGCCGGCATCCGGCCATGACAGCGTTTATCGCGATCTTCTCAACGGTCGCCTGACCGCCGCGCGGGACGATATCCGCCACCACTTCATGCCTGTCGCGGTCCGTATAGCGCAGCATCGCCTCGACCAGCGCTTCGGTCGGCGGCACGATCGGCAAGCCATCGGTCCAGCCTTGCTCGTAGAAATGCTCGTAGATCGCGTGCGCGGACGCGTCGAGCTCGACCTGCCGCGCGGCAGGGCCATTCCCCTCGCCCATTCGGCGCGTCCTTCCTCTATCCGCCGAGCAACGCTTCGACGACTTCGTCGTAATGCGACGCGACATCCGTCCGAACGGCCTCTTCGGGCTGAGCGGCAATCGGATGCTGGATCACGATCATCGGCAACTGCTCCATCTTCTGCATCTTGGTAAGCAGCCGCCCGTACTTCGCAAAGGAATGTGTGACAATCGTGACCGTCGGAATACCGCTTCGCTCAAAGCTCATGCAGTCATGGACACTCCACGACGTGCATGAGCCTCAATCCGCCGCGGCTGTTATCAGCGCGTCCACCTCATCGGTGAGCCGGTCCCTGATATCGGGCGTCATGCCGCTGACGCTTTGCTTGCGGTAATGGCGTATATCGATATCCGGAAACTGCGCACGCAGCTGCTGCGCCAGCTGGTCGAGTACGATGTCCGACCGGTCCTTCGTGTTGTTCAACAACCCGACAACCTTGCCATCCAGCGTATTGAAACGCGTCGCAAGATCATCTTGTCCTTCCAATCCATCGGCGGTCGGGTCGAAAACACGCAAGATTTCGCCCCCTTCGCTCCTTATGTTCATTGTAGGGTCTCCAATTAACGCCTTGCATCCAACCTTCATATCTCGAAGGGTAGCATAGTTTGATCTCTATTTAGAAAGCGCACTCCTTGAAAATCTGCGATTCTACACACTTCAAAATTGCTCTCTGGAGGCCGGCTCGGCGGAAGGATTTAGGCGATGGTTATTTCATGGAATGGTGATGGCGCCCGTGCCGGCGGATCAATTGAGCGGCCGTTCACGATCGAGCGCGCAGGCGCGCAAATCCCTGGAATATTCTGGCGATCCGGCGAGGCGGAAGACACCGCGCCATTGGTCCTGCTCGGCCATGGGGGAAGCGGCCACAAACGAAACGAGCGCATGGTTATGCTGGGACAGATGTTCAGTGAGGTGTATGGCTGGTGCGCTGCGGCAATCGACGGGCCAGCGCATGGCGACCGCGGACCGGTCAAGGAAGCCGGCGACCCAGCCTATGCGGAAATGTGGCGGCGGGAGGACCCGGTCGGAGAGATGATCGAGGATTGGAAAGCGGTTCTCGACGCCCTGATGGAACTCCCCCGGATCGATCCGGCCCGGATCGGGTATTGGGGCGTTTCCATGGGCACGATGTTCGGCCTGCCGTTTGTCGCCAGCGACGCGCGCGTAAGGGTCGCCGTACTTGGCAAGGCCGGCATGACCGGCAGCAGCGTCACCCGAAGCAACATCGCGCCTTATTTCGAACGTTTTGCACCAATGGTGAAGCAACCCGTCCTATTTACCATGCAATGGGACGACGAGCGTTTCGACCGAGAAGGTCAACTCGACCTGTACGACCGGATCGGTTCAGCCGACAAGCGATTGCACGCCTATCCCGGCGTCCATGCCGATAACGGGCCGGAGGCCTTCGAATTCCAGGCCGCATTCCTGCAACGGTATCTCTAACCTTTACCCTAAAGGCGATAGACGCGCTTGGCGGTATCGTGAAACAGCTTCGCGCGCTCATTGGCCGAATATTTGCTGGTCATCCGTTTGAAGGCGTTCCACAGCACGGGATAGCTGCAGCTGATCTTGTCGACCGGAAAGTTCGACTCGAACATGCAGCGATCCGGGCCGAAATGTTCGATCGCCGTCTCGTAGTACCGCCCCGTTGCCCGGCATAAAGCTTCGCTGGTCGGCGGCACCGGTTCCTCGTGCCAGCCGAAGCCGCTGTAATCCATGTTGATGCCGCCAAGTTTCATAACGATGTTCGGGCAGGTTGCGAATTCTGCCAGGTTTTTTGACCATTCGGCGAAGATCTCCTCGCGCCTCCCCTCGTAGGCGCCGATGCCGACGACGCCGCCGAGATGATTGAGGACGAGGGTCGTGTCCGGGAAGGCGCGCGCCAGATCGGCGACTTCAGCGAGCTGCGGATGGCGGCACACCGCCTCGAAGATCAGTCCCAGCGACGCAAGTGCCTTGAACCCTTCGCGGAATTTCGAGTCGAGAAACAAGCCTGGGGTCTTCGCCCGAGTGACTCGCGGATCGGGATCCCACGCGCCCGTGCGGCGAATGCCGCGAAACCGGTCCGGAGCCGCTTCGATCTGCGCTTCCAACACCGCCTCAACGCGCGCGCCCAACTGCAGCTCCGCGAAACCCATTATGCCAGCGGCGACGTTGGTGCCTCCGTACAGGCCGGACGCGGCCATGGCGGCGACGCCATTCACGAATTCAACCTCGCCGACCGGCTTCATCGCTTCGGGACCGCCAGCGCGGTACATGGCTCGGCATTCGATAAAGACAGTCGCGACGATATTGTGGCCGGTCTTCAGGTCGCGCTGCAATTCGTCCATCAGATAACGCCGATCGACGCGCCCCTCGCGGTGATCCCAGAGATGATGGTGCGTATCGATGATCGGCAGCGCTGGGTCGAGGATATCCTCCTCGACCTGCGCCAACCAGGCGTCATTCGTCGCCATCGCTACACGACCGGCGTGCGGTTTCCATCGACGTTGATAGCCGTGCCGGTGATGTAGGATCCAGCGTCCGATGCCAGGAAACATGCCATGTTGGCGAATTCCTCCGCCTTGCCGACACGGCCCATCGGCACCGTCTTGCCCATCTTGTCGTAGAATTCTTCCAGCGTTTCGTTGGAGCCAGACTTCAGATGGCGCTGGTAATGCTGATCGCTCTCGATCAACCCGACGAGCATCCCGTTGACCAGCACGTTGTGCGGGGCGCCCTCGCCCGCCAGGACCTTGGTCAGCGCCATACCTGCCGCGCGCGAAACCGCCGTCGGTGCGCCACCGGCTCGAGGAGCTTTGGCGCCGGAATTCAGCACGTTGATGATCCGCCCCCAGCGGCGTTCCTTCATGCCCGGAAATGTCAGCCGGATCAAACGCACCGCGCCCATCAGCTTCAGCTCCAGGTCCTCCTCCCAAAGTTCGTCCGTGATGTCCATGAAACTCATCGCGCGCGACGTGCCCGCATTGTTCACGACGATATCGACATCGCCCAGATCGGCAACGACCGCGCCATGCATCGCCTTGATCGCCGACGCGTCGCACATGTCGCACGGATAGCCACCAACGGCTGCGCCCGGCACGGCCGCGAGGATTTCCGATTTGGCCTCTTCAAGAACCTCTCCGCGTCGCGCAACCATCGCGACCTTCGCGCCGGACCTGGCGAATTCCATCGCCATGGCACGACCCAAGCCAAGGCTACCGCCCGTAATGATCGCGGTCCGTCCGTCCATCCTGCATTCCATTGCCACACTCCCTGTCCGATTTTATCAGCGGTCCACCGTCAACAGCGATTCCGCAAGTCCGCAGCGACCCTATTCAATTCGACCCGATGAAGAAAGCTAAGGGCAGCGCATTCAGGCGCGCAGTGCAGCCGTTGCCGCCTCGTCGACGGCGAGTCCTTCTCCCGTATCAACGATAACGACGCCATAATTTCGCCGCGCGCCCTCTGGGGAGACCTTGCCCAAGATCACATCCTGCAATACCGAGGAGCCGTCCCGCTCGAACGCATCACCATAGCCGCCGCCGCTAGGCATAGTGTGCCGGAAGATGTCGTCGCGCCGCATCGCGACCGGTTCGCTCAGCAAGACCGGCAACTCACGACTTTCGTTACCGCTATCAATGATGTTCATCGACGGCGCACCGTCAGCGCCACCGAACAGACCGTGTGGCGGAAACGCGCGCTTATCCGATCGGACGTTCAGGAGCGCGTCGTCCGACAGAACGCGATACTCGCGCCGGATCGCCAAGCCTCCACGGGTCTTGCCCGGTCCGCCGGAATCATCGACGAATCCGTAGCGTTCGATTCGGATCGGATACGTCGCCTCTATCATTTCGACCGGCACGTTCGATTGATTGGCGCCGATATGCGGAACCCCTTCCTGCCCGTCATTGTCGCGGCTCGCGCCCCAAGTCCCCATCGCCGTCTCGCAAAAAATAAACTGCTTGCCATCCTGCATACCCGAGATCGTCGGCAATGTGGAACCGCCCGACCCGTCTGCAGTAACGCGGTCAGGCACCGCCTGCGCCAGCGCGCCAAACAGGCAGTCGATCATCCGGTAGCCGGTGATGCCCCGCGCGCCGCACGGCCCTGGCGAAACGGGGCGAACGACCGACCCTTCCGGCGCGCGCACGTCGACGACCTCCGTAAAGCCGTGACAGTTCGGAATGTCGGACGACATCACGGAACGCAACGCGGCGTAGGCGCATGCCTTGGTGAACGGAAAGGTCGAATTCACGCCGCCGGCGACCTGCGGCGACGAGCCGGTCCAGTCGATGATGACGTCTCCATCGCCGATCGTGACGGTGACCTTCAGGATGATCGGCTCCGGCGCGTCGCCGATCCCGTCGATATGGTCGGTGAAACGATAGGTCCCATTCGGGATATCGGATAGCTCCGCCGCCGCAAGGCGTCGTGCGTAGTCGTTCATATCCTCGATCGCCTGGTCGATCACGTCGACGCCATAGCGTTCGTACAGCCGCACCATGCCACGGGCGCCAGTTTCGCAGGCCGCCATTTGCGCCTGCAGATCGCCATGAACCAATTCCGGTGTCCGCACGTTGAGCCCTATCAGCTTCCACAGCGTCTCGTTGCGCACGCCCTTATCGACCAGCTTGAGAACCGGAATACGAAACCCTTCCTGCCATATCTCCGTCGCGCCGAGCGCGTTGGAGCCGGCGACGATGCCACCGACATCGGAATGGTGCGCAAGGGTCGTCGACCAGCCCTTCAGCACACCGCCAAAGAAAACCGGCTTAACGACATAGATGTCCGGGAGATGCTGTCCCGCCGCCGCGTACGGGTCGTTCATGATGAAATAATCGGCCGGATCGATATCATCTCCGACCTCGGCCAACATGTTTTCCAAGGCGTCCAGAAAACTACCCAGATGCATCGGCGTGCAAACACCCTGTGCGAACGTCCGCCCTTGCGCGTCGCAGAGCGCCGTCGAAAAATCCAGCGAATCGCGGACGATCTGCGAGTAGGCGGTGCGGATAATCGTCAAGGTGACTTCCTCCGCTATCGTATCGAACGCATTGCGCAGAACTTCCAGCAGGAACGGGTCTGTCGACGGCGACTTGGTCATGGGGGCACTGCCTTCAGTATTCGAGGTCGATCACGATATTATCGGAATTATCGCGATGTACTTTGGCATCCGGCGGCACGACGGTCGTCCCTTCGAATTCTTCAACGATCAGCGGCCCTCGCTGCGGTTTATTGGGAACTTCCCCGCGGCTCACCACCGGGGTCGAAAGAACTCCAAAACCCTCACCGAAATGGGCGCGCCGCTCGAAATTCAACGGCTCCGATTGCGGAACGACGAGTTTAGTTGGCGCCAGATCCAGCGGATCGGTCGCGTGAACCTTCAGCGCAACGATCTCGACCGCGTTCGTCTCATCGAACTTGTGACCGAACCGCCGTTCGTGTTCCGCATCGAACAGCGGCCGCAAATTCGACTTCACCGCCTCCGAAAATGCATCTGCGCCGATCGGGATCGTCAATTCGAAGGCCTGCCCGACATAGCGCATTTCGGCTTCAAGCCTGAAATTCGGTGTCCGTTCCGCAAGGTCGAGTAGACGCTCGGCGTCCTGCCGCAAGCCTCCGTAATGCGCGTTCACGACCGCCACCCCGCTGCCGGTAAGCTCGCTGGAAAACGCGGTGGAAAGCGTGACCGATTGTTTCGCGACCAGGAGACCGACCGCGCTGAACACTCCAGCGGCCGGCGGCACGATGACGCGGCGAACTTCCAGACTCCGTGCTATTCCGGCACCGTGAACACCGCCGTTCCCGCCGAACGCGAAGATCGAAAAATCGCGCGGATCGCGTCCCCGATAGGTTGTCACCGCCTTGATCGCTCGTACCATCGTCGCATTCGCCACGAGATGGATACCAAAAGCCGCTTGCAGCAGGTCCAGCCCAAGCGGTTCGGCAACCTTCTCCGCAACAGCCCGCTGGGACAATTCGGCGTCGATCGGAACGGTCCCACCCGCCAGCGCCGTCTGGCTGACATAGCCGAGCACGACATTGGCATCGGTGATCGTCGGCTCGGTTCCGCCCAGGGCATAGCAGGCCGGCCCGGGAACGGCGCCGGCGCTGTCCGGCCCGACCTTGATCGAACCGGCGCGGTCGATACGAACGATGGATCCGCCCCCAGCGCCGACTTCGGAGATATCGATCACCGGCAATTCAAGCGCATAGCCGGCACCGCCCGCAATCGTCCCCGCCGCGTTAACCGACGCACCAACCTCGTAACTGTCGGCATAGATCAGCTCGCCGTTCTCGATCAGCGATCCTTTAGCCGTCGTACCGCCCATGTCGAAGGTGATGGCGCTGTCGATACCGAGGCGTTCGCACAGGAAGGCGGCCCCCACGACGCCCGCCGCCGGTCCGCACTCGACGACCTGCGCCGGTTTCTCGAGCACCGATGCAACACCGACTGTTCCACCGGAAGACTGCATCATCGTTATCTTGGCCGCGCAATCTATGTCCCGCAGGTCGCTCGCCATATCCTCGACATACTGCTTCACGGTCGGGCCGACATAGGCGTTGATCACCGTCGTACTGACCCGCTCGTATTCCCGGATTTCCGGCAGGACGTCGATCGAGAGACTTATGAACAGGCCCGGCAGCGCCTCGCGCAAAATATCGCCGGCGCGGCGTTCATGCTCAGGGTTCGCATAAGAATGCAGAAAGCACACGGACACCGCCTCTACGCCTTGCGCCGAAATTTCCCGCGCGATGGCGTGAACATCGTCTTCGTTCAACGGCGTAACGATTTCGCCGCTGGCGTCCAACCGTTCCCGCACTTCGTAGCGCAGATTGCGGGGCGCCAGCGGCACGGGCTTGACGTAGAGCGGTTCGTACAACCGCGGCACGCGGATGCGCCGCAATTCGAGCACGTCGCGAAAACCCGCCGTCGTGACGAGGGCCGTCTTCGCGCCTTTACCTTCAAGGATCGCGTTTGTCGCGATAGTGCAGCCATGCACCATCTCGCTCATCGCCTCGAAAGCCAAGCCATGCTGCCGGGCCAGCCGCCCGATCCCGTCGACAACGCCACGCCCGTAACGGTCCGGTGTCGACGGCACCTTGCTGGTGTGCAACACGCCCTTATCGTCGATATAAGCGATGTCCGTGAACGTTCCGCCGATATCGGACCCAACGCGCCAGTTCATTCGTGAATTAATCCAAGTTGCGATGACTAGACGTCGAGGGGTTCCGTCACGCTACGCGTCATGTACCAGCTCGAAAGCCATGCGGAGTGGCGTCCATCGCCCCCGGCAACAGTAATAATGAAATCCTCCGGCGCATAGACGATAGGCACCAAAAAATTCGGATCGTTTTCGTCATACTCTTCCGGCCAAACGCGAAAGTTCCAGTAAGACCGGTTGCGTAAGTCCCGCATCGGCATCCGCGCGTGTTCGAACAAATATTCCTGCACGTCGCGCCGCGAAAACCCGTCCTTGGCGATCTCTTCAGCGTGTTCGGGACCGAGCACGAGGCCGATCGCCGTCCGGTTCATCTGGTGGAGGTAGTTGACCAGTCCCATCCGCCGCATCGAGCCGGCGATGGTTTCCAGGTTGCCGAGACCGGTTTCCTGGCCGCCCTCGTTGATGTAGTGGACGCCACGCAGACCGATCACGGTGATCGTCGAATCCGCGTCGGAGAACCCACGGTTAACTCGCAGCGGATCCCATGGATTAAGCTTTTCGTTTTCGGCGAAACAGAAGGAATAGCGGCCGGGCCACGCCTGCGTCCCCTTATCCATTTCGCCTGGCACGGCGCCCGCGATATTCCGAATGACCAGACGCAGCGCGCGGCCAATCGTGGCGTTCGGACGGAAACCCGAGCCGAAGCAGCCCGATCCGCTATTGATGCCGATCTGATCCGCATAGCGGCCACTGACGATGAAGACCGGTGCCGCGCCGCCGGTCGTCGTGGAGACGCTGCCGACGTTGTATTCCTCGCGCAGCATCGCCCTGACGCCCGCCATAACCACCGGGAAATACTCCGGTCGGCACCCTGCCATGACCGCGTTGGCGGCGACTTTTTCAATTGTCACGGTGCCGTCGCCAGGCGGCATCACTCCCATGACTGTTTCCGGATCGAGATCGCCGATCATCTCGGCCACCGCATCCTCGGTCGGCGGCATGACCGGCAGCCCGTCGCTCCACCCTTGCTCGTGGAAATGCTCGTTGATCTCGACATAGGAGTCCGCAAGCGTGAAGCGCGACGCTTTCGACGTCCTGACGCCGCCCATCACGCAGCCTTCGGCATTACGGTGAGCGCCTTGGCGATATCTTCAACGGCGCGTTCCGCCATGTCGTTGACCTGCGCTTCCGTCTTGCTGGCAAGCGGATGATCGACGTAAATCTGCGGATGCGCCGGCATGCCCAGGATGCGCGCCCGCAATCCCGCCGATTTCGCAAAGCCCTGCGTCAGAACCGTCGCCGCGGGCCGCCCCAGTTTTTCAGCTTCTGTCCCATCGTGTAGACCCCACGTGGTACAGGACCCTCAATCCGCGACGGCGTGAATTATCGCGTCGCAGTTCTTGGCCATATCGGCCAACACGTCCGGCGGAGTGGCCACGCTGGCGCCATCCTTCAAATAATATTGGAAGCCGGCGACGCCATAGCGCTCTCGGAGCAATTCCTGCAGCTTGGCGAGAAAAACATCGGAGTGTCGCTTGCGGTTGTCGATCAACCCGATACGCACGCCGTCAAGCGTCGTCAGACGCGGCGCGAGATCAAATGTATCCGGCACATCCTCCGCGCCGGGGTGAACCAGGGTGACGATTTTCTTGGTATCCGTCATGGCAATAGTCCCTCATAAAAACGGAGAGACGCCATTGTACAGCAACATCCCGAGTCCGGGCATCGCGTAATTCGGGATCGCGTGCTCGAACACATCCGGGTTGGTCAAGGGCGTTATTCGCCCAAGTGCTACGCATAGCGCGTAGCAAAGGAGCGTTACCGCCGGAGTTATTTTTCAGTCTTAAGGACGTATCCATCGGGATTGCGTTCGGCAAGTTTCCGTGGATCCGATCCAGGCCGATCGGTCGGTCTCGAAAATTGCAACGCCAGAACGGCTGCCCCCATTTCACCCGCCCGGAGTGTTGGCGTATTCTCGCCCCTGTTCGCACGGATGAGAGACCGTTCCGGCAAATCCCTGCCATCAGATAAGAGCGAACCGGAACATACAAGGTAGTACTGGCCGCCGGCATCGTTCGGCATGCCCTCCGCGACGGCGTTCGCGCCCAAACGTATGCCTTCCGCATAGACACCGTCTTCTTGGCGTTGCATGAACGGTTCGCGGACGGTCTCTCCTTCCGCAACGAGACCCCCATCCTGTTCGAAAACAGCGGCAATGTTCCTGCCCGCGCGGCACGGCATCAGATGTTTCGAGCCCGGCATGCTGAAATGTCCGCCGCTGGCAACGTTGCGGAGCGTAAAGAACGAGATGCCGTCGTCCCGCGCCACGATGGGTCCGTAGGGCGTGAAGGCATCGGCATATTGGAAGGTCACCGGCCGGACTTCCCTTTTACCGATGCGGCCGTCGCCGGCAACAACGACTTGGAATTGATCGATGTCGTGAAAATGCGGATCGATGCGCGCGTTCGCATAAGGACGTTCGACGAGGAATCCTTGCGGTTTCACGGTTATCCGGCCCGGCGTGCCGAAATAATCACAGCGACGACCGACACCGTCCTTGCGCACGATTTCTTTCACGTCGGCTTCCGCCGCGGCGACAGCCTTCATGGCCCAGTCCTCCCTCACGCTGCTCCATACGACACCAATACTAATCGAACGTGCGCTTGCAGCCCAATCGGGATACCTGCGAATTTTCGGCGAAGGCGCTATTGAGCGAATTGAGCCCACGGCATACCTTGCGACCCGTACCGTAAAAACAGGAAAATCCGGCGCCATGACCACCAACTCAAAAGCCCCGCTTGAGGGTATCCGAGTCATCGACTTCACTCAGATCATCGCCGGCCCTTTTTGCGCCCGCCTGTTGGCTGATTGCGGAGCCGAGGTGATTAAGCTGGAGCCGGTGACGGGCGAGCACATGCGCAACGCCCCACCGCAGCGGGACGGGCATAGCAGCTACTACGGCCATCTCAACGCCGGCAAGAAAAGCGTCGCGGTAAACCTGACCGACCCGCGCGTCAAGGAGGCTGTCCGCAAGCTCGTTGCCGAAAGCGATGTCGTCGTCGAGAATTTCCGGCCCGGCGTGATGAAGAAGCTGGGCTTCGATTACGGAACCTTGTCCGCCGAAAATCCCGATCTGATTTATTGCGCCATTTCCGGATTTGGGCAGGAAGGCCCGCGAGCTCTCGAGCCGGCCTACGCGCCAGTCGTCCACGCCGCGAGCAGTTTGGACACTTCACTTGGGGAGTTTGAGGAAAAGGGTATTCCGCCGCGGACATCCGGAGTCTATTTCGCGGATTATTTGGCGGCGATTTACGCCTTCGGCGCGATCCAGACCGGGCTTCTCTCCCGGTTCCGGCACGGCGGAGGGCGGTTTATCGACGTCGCGCTCATGGACTCGGTCATCAGTATGCTGGTGTTCGAAATTCAAACCTCGCAGTTTCCACTCGCGTGGAAACGGCGCGGCTTCGGTCCGATCCATGCGAAGGACGGTTTCGTTATCGTTACACCTATCACGCAGAATAGTTTTCAACGTCTGACGGAAGCGATCGGGCGTCCCGACATGCTGGAGGACGAACGCTTCGAGGTTCCCTTCAAGCGTTCGACCAATTGGAACGTTCTGATGGCCGAAATCGAAGCGTGGACTTCCCAGCGCCCAGCCAAAGAGTGCGAGGAAATTCTCATGGCGGCCGGGATCCCGTGTTCGCGGTACAAATCCATCGGCGAGGCGATCGACGATCCGCAATTCACCGCGCGCGGTGTTATGCAAACGGTCACGGACGGCGCAGGCCCGTTCCAAGTGCCGAACCCGCCCTTTGCCTTCCAGGACGGGAGCGTCGGGGTTTCGTCAACAGTAGCCGCCGCGGGCGAACATACGCACGAAGTGCTGAAAAGCCTTGGCGGCTTATCGCAAACGGAAATCGATGAATTGCTGTCCGAGGGCGTTGTCGCCGCACACGAACTGGAAACCGCATGATGACGCCTGCAGTCGCATCTGCGCAAGTCGTCAACGGCGTCGCCCCGGACTGCGCAGGTCAGAATTTCTACGAAATCGACCCGGCGTTCCAGGTCCTGCTGAAGCATTATATGTCGCCAGCGCTTCATTCCCATTTGGAGCCGCACTTACAACGACTCGGTGAGATCGCGGGCGGCAAACTCGACGAGCTGGCGCGCGTTGCCGACATACACCAACCCGTGCTCCATCAACGCGACGCGTTTGGACGCGATGCGGACTGGATCGAATATCACCCCTCCTACCGGGAAATGGAGCGGATTGCGTTCGATGAGTTCGGACTCCACGCGATGAGCCATCGAGGCGGAGTCCTGGATTGGCCGGAACCAATGGGCGCGATGGCGAAATACGCCATCAAATATCTTTTCGTGCAGGGGGAGTTTGGGCTGATGTGCCCTGTAAGCCTGTGCGACACGGCCGCCTATATGGTCAACAGATACGCGCCGCCTGATATCAAGGACCGCTATCTACCCCGGATGACGGCGTTGAACGGCGACGAAATGTGGACCGGCACGCAATTCATGACGGAACAGGTTGGCGGCTCCGACGTCGCAAAGCTTGAAGTGGAAGGCCGCCACGAGAACGGCGACTGGCGGATTTACGGGGATAAATGGTTCTGCTCGCATGCCGACAGCGACATCATATTGCTGCTCGCGCGAACCGGAACGATGGCGGAAGGCAGCCGGGGCCTCAGCCTGTTCCTCGTCCCGCGTACGCTCGAGGAGGGTAGCCGCAACGCATACAGAACGCTCCGTTTGAAGAGCAAAATGGGTACCCGTTCAATGGCGACCGGCGAAATCCGGTTCGAGGGCGCGCTGGCCTATTTGATGGGGAAGGAAGGGCGCGGTTTGCGCCAGGTGATGGATCAGGTGAATCTCAGCCGCCTGTCGCACGGCGTGCGGGCGGCCGCGATGATGCGCCGTTGCTTGAACGAGGCGCTGGCGGTTGCACGGCATCGGGAAGCGTTCGGCAAACCCCTGATCGGCCATCCACTGATGCGCCGGCAACTCCTTAAGATCATGCTGCCGACGGAACAGGCGCTCTCCGCCTATCTGTTTACCGCACATATGATGGAGCGGGCCGACAGCGGCGATGAAGCCGCAACGCGTACGCTGCGCCTCCTGACTCCGCTGATCAAATTCCGCGCCTGCCGCGACAATATCGCCGTGGCCACGGCCTCGATGGAAGTGCGCGGTGGAAACGGGTTCATAGACGACTGGGTCAACCGCGCCTCGTCCGCGACGCCCATACCGGCGTGTTGTGGGAGGGTACTTCGTCCATCGTCGCGCTCGACGTAACGACGCGCGCCGTAGCCAAGAACCGCGCCCATGAAGCGCTCGCGGACTCACTGCACGACCTGCTGGACGACACCAGCGGTATTCCAGGTCAGTTCCGCGGTGAACTATCGGGCATGGTCGACCAGGCAGTCGCATTCGCCGACGAAGTCGCCGCCGATCCCGAAAACGAACCCTATGCGCGCCAGGCGACCAACGCGCTCTACCACGCAATGACGGCGGTTCTCCTGGCACGGGAGGGCGCGCTGATCGCACGCGAAACCGGCGACGCAAGACGCATCCTGTTGGCCCGTCTGGTTATCGACCAACGGATGCGTGCACGCGATCCCATGAGTGTCGCCGATCGTCCGGTCGAAAAATCAGCCGCTATGTTATTGCTTGGCGACGCGCCGGCGCCGATGGACGAGGTAGAAGGGATTTTGCGCCCCTAGCGAACTCGCTCGATCGCACGTCAATAGGGCGTAGCGCCAGCCAGGATAACCCGTTGCATGACCCGACCGTCCTTATGGTCGTAATCTCGATATGCGATGTGGGATATGGAACGATTGTCCCAGATTGCCAGATCGCCTCGTTGCCATTGGTGACGGTACGAGATTTCCGGCTGAATGATGCGCGCCATCAATCGGTCGACGAAAGCGTTGCTTTGGTCGGCATCCATGCCTTCAATTCTTTCCGTCTTGCCGGGATGGATAAAGATCGCCTTGCGTCCCGTCTCCGGGTGCGTCCGGATCAGCGGATGGATTTGCGGCGAACCGAATTTCCGCTTGTGTTCGTCGCTGACATAGGCGTTGTCCTCGATCCGGTTCACCGTCTTCAATTCGTCCAGCTCAGCTCTTTCGTCGCTCGATAGCGCTTCGTAAGCCAAGTGCATGTTCGCAAAACCCGTATCGCCACCTGAACGCGGTAGGGCAATCGCGTACAACGTTGTTATTTTCGGCGGTTTCGCATGATTTGTATGATCGGTGTGCCAATCCTTCGACCCCAGAGGAATACCACGCCCATCGACGCCCACTTCCGAGTTTCGGCTATCCAGCACCGCGATTTCCGGATGATCATTCATCAGAAGATCGCTTAGATGTTGCTCCATCGTCTCACCAAAATGCCGCACCGCTGCGAGATACTGTTCGGAGCTCAGTTTCTGGTCGCGGATGACCAACACGAGATGATCGGTTAGGGCTCGCTTCAACATATCGACAACATCACCAGAAACAGATGCCGAAAAATCAACGCCCGTCACTTCGACCGCCAACGCATCGTTCAAAGGCTTCAAAGATAGCGCCATGCTTCACCTCTTGGAGATAGAATCCACCGACCCCAAACCCTAGCGAGTATAGAGTGTTCCGAAGTGGATCGCATTAGGCGCGAAGCGCTACATTGTTAAACGGTAAGTTTACGCATCAAATCCACGCTGAAGACATGTTTCATCGCGATATCCATGCTCGGATTTCGATTTAGCAGCCGGCGCAGTTCGTCGCCGGACCATGAAACGTACCGGCACGGTTTCGTCGCGGACACCGTTGCGGTCGCCGGTCCGCCCTGGATAAATGAAATTTCTCCGATCATGGCGCCGTCCCGTGCACGGCCTATCTCGTCGCCATCGCGTTCCACCCGAACCTCGCCGTTATAGAGGAGTTTCAATCCGCCAATGATGCTGCCCTGTTCCGCCAGGATATCGCCCGTCCCGACCTGCTCCCACTCGCCGATCCGGATAAGTTTCTTGAACTCGACAGGGGAGAAATTGGGGAAAACGGTTTCGCGCAACTCGGCTTCCTCTTCGGTGAATTCTATTTCCCGACGCTCAAGCACGATACCGACGATACGTATTGCATTGATGGCGACAAAAATCGTCAACCAGAATATCACCAGCCAGAGCGGCCCTGCCGGTATCAAATAATTATACGCGATTCCGATAAGTCCGCTGACGATGGCGAAAATGCGCAAGGCCACCATATCGCGAAGGGCAAACGACAGCGCGGCGATCAAGAAAGAAGCGTGGCCAATAAGATCGAGAAAAGACAACTCCAGCAT
>CAYLTU010000100.1:13361-18236 GCA_964386465.1 uncultured Rhodospirillaceae bacterium | reverse complement strand
TACGCCGTGATGCGGTGCCATCACAAGTGTCGCGCAACGCGGCCGATGGGCTCGGAAAGCCGCCCTTTGAGTCCCGTATCCCGGCTTCTCGGTGCGTCGAAGACTCTTGCCGATGCTTCGGCATCGCCCGCGGGCCTTTTCCTGCCGGGAAATCGGGATACGGGATCGTAGGGGTACCATATGTTAGATTGTGTCCACTAGGAGCCTGTCCGAGCAATGCCCGAGGTGAGCATCTTGGTGCCGTGTCAGAACGATTCGGCAACTTTGGAATCGACTCTCAACGCATTGAACGACACCGTCACGCATTCGTCGATGAATGTCGAAACCGTCATCATCGACAATGAGAGCGACGACGATACGCTGCAACTGGCGCAGAGCCTGGTACAACGATTCCCTGCCCTGCACCTGCGCATACTCGCACGCAAACGGCTGCATCAAGGATTCGGCTCCGTTGTACGGTACGGCATGGCTTATGCGACCGGTCGCTACTGCGCGCTCGTCTCGGCCGACGGGATGGATCCAGTCGAGTTGCTTCCAGACTTTATCGGCCACCTGCGAACCGGCACACAGCTCGTGCAATGCACGCGATATATCCGTGAAGGCGATACAAAAAATATTCCGAAGATCTACCGAACCTATCAGGCGATCTACCGGAAGGCGGTGGCTTGGTTACTGGGCGAGCGTATAAGCGATACGACTTACGGTTTTCGCGCCTACGACCGTATTTTCATTTTGGCGCTGGGCACTTCGTCCAACCGTTTCAATATCTGTCCGGAAATGACGTTCAAAGTCCTTCTTTCGGGCGGGAAAATCGAATATTTGCCGGGCCAACCTAAACCGTTCAAAGAGGGCGGCTCGGCAAAATTTCAACTCCCATACGAGATCTGGGGTTACATCTTCGTCGTTGTGCGGGCCGCTCTCCACAGGTGGCGTATGCTTCGTTGGTTCTAGACTGCCAAAGAGCAATCAAGTCATGTTAAAGTAATAGATAATTTTTATTTATTTTTATTTATGAATAACAGTATAGAACAAATAATTCCCTGGGTGAGGATAATAATCGTTAATTATAATTCTGGCGATTACCTGCAACAATGTGTTGAAAACCTCCTGACGCAGACGTTCCGGGAATTTGAGACTGTCATCGTTGACAACGACTCGACCGACCACTCTTTGGTGCGGCTGCAATTCGATGACCCGCGGTTTCGGATCGTACGCGCGGAATCGAATTTGGGATTCGCTATGGCGAATAATCTTGGCGCTCGAGGCTGCAACGCGCCGTGGATCGCGACCCTGAACCCGGACACCATCCCAGATGAAAACTGGCTCGAATCGCTGTATTCCGCGGCAATGAAGTTTCCGCAGACCGCCATGTTCGGGTCAACCCAAATCATGCTCTCCGATCCGGCGAAGCTAGATGGCTGCGGCGACGTGTATTCATTTCTCGGAATGCCATGGCGTGGCGGTTATGGGCATCCGCGCGAATCGATCCGCGAAACCGGCGAATCCTTTTCACCCTGCGCGGCTGCGGCACTTTATGCGCGTAAGGCGTTCGAGGATGTCGACGGGTTCGACGAATCGTTTTTCTGCTATTTGGAGGATATCGATCTGGGATTCCGGCTCCGGCTGCTGGGCGAGCGTTGCATACAGGTGCATAACGCCGTTGTACATCATGAAGGTTCTGCGAGCAGCGGCAGACGTAGCTATTTCACGCTGTATCACAGCGCACGCAATCGTATTTGGGTGATTTTGAAAAATATGCCTCTTCCGTTGCTGATTTTACTGCTACCGCTTCACATTCTTGCGACGGCTTGGCTTTTGCTGCGGGTCAACGACAGAAGCTGGCGGCATGCGACCTTTGCCGGCATAAAGTCGGGCCTGGCGAATATCCGGAGTATTCTGAAATCCCGGTCCGCCATCCAACATCGCCGGCGAACCGGATCATTCGAGATCGCGAAGGCCTTGAACTGGAACATCAACGCGCTTCGCGGACGACGGCCCGATATTCGGGTCCTTCCGTGATGCGCTATAATCGTCCCCGAGATGGCCGCGGCACCCGGGCATCGACATAGCAGCCGCATTGATTTGAATAACACACTCAAACAACGACTTTCTTTCCTGGCAAAGCTGCTCGTCACGGCAGGACTGTTTTGGTGGATATTCGATGGTGTGGACCTGACGGCATTGCGGAGTCGCGCGGAAAATTTATCCTATTTCACCGGATTATTTTGCGTAGCCGCGCTAACCGTCCAAAGCGTGATTGCGGCCTTCCGGCTCCGCTTGCTATGCGGCTTCATGGGAACGGGAATAAGCATCCCGATCAGTTGGCAATACACACTCGTCGGCATGTTTTTCAACCAAGTCTTGCCATCTACCATCGGCGGCGACGCCGTCAAAGCCTGGTTGCTGTCGCAACGGGACGATTGGACGCTGCGTCTGTCACTGCACTGCGTCGTCATCGATCGGGCTCTGGGCCTTCTTTCCTTGCTGGTCGTCATCGCGGTCACGATGCCTTGGGTCATTGAAACAATCCAAGAAAAGCAGGCGGTCATAGCCATTGCTTTGGTTGTGGTGGTCGGTGTCCTCGGCACCTTGACGTTTATTTTTCTGCCGCGGCTGCCGGAAGCCCTGGAACGCACCCGCATCGTGGGAGAGTTGCGGAGTTTGAGAAACGCGTTCCGCGGCATTTTCGGAGCCCCCGCTATATATGGTTTCGCCGGCATTTACGGCGTGTCGATGTATATTTTGAATGTCGGTGTCGTGTGGTTCGTCGCCCAGCAGGTTGATATTGGGGTCGGGTTCGTCGAGTGCCTGGTCATTGTGCCGACAGCGTTGTTGGTCAGTGTCGTCCCGATATCTATTGCCGGGTGGGGTCTTCGGGAAGGCGCCATGGTCGCCGGGTTCGCATATGTCGGCACGTCGGCCACCGACGCGGTATTCTTGTCGGTTACCCTGGGAGCCAGCGTAACGGTCGTCGGCCTGGTCGGCGGCTTGGTGTGGATGTTGACAAACACGAGGAACCTGCCTGGCGACAAAAACGCGCCGCGATAGCGTTACCTTTAGCGCCGATCGGAAGTCTCTCTAAAGCACGTCGGCGAATCCGCGCTTGGTTCTTGAGAACCAAAAGAGCCCGGCCCAAGCCGCTATCCAGGCCGCCAGGAAATAGCCCAGCAGGCCCCAGAAATTTGGCATCGCGCCGGACAGCAAGACATCCCTAGTTTGCTGGATGATGAACGTCACCGGGTTCAAATAGAGCAGCGGCTGGAGGGCATCCGGCAATGCGGATATCGGGTAAAAGACCGGGCTGATAAAAAAGAACAACGTCACGATTGGTCCGACTATCTGTGCTAGGTCACGGATATAAACGCCGGTCGCCGCCAGAAACCAGACCAGAGCCAGCGCCAGCAGCACGATCGGCGCAAAAACCAGCGGTAGGAAAACGACTGTCCAGGGCGGGACGCCGTGCAAAACGACAATAGCGATCAGGAGAATCGCAAAACTTACAGTGGCTTTGATGAACGATCCCGCGACGACGACCCACGACATGATTTCCAACGGGAAGACTACCATTTTGATATAATTCACGTTCTCCAACATCAAACCGGGCGCTCGAAGGATACAGTCGGCCAAAAAATAAAAAACGATCATTCCGGTGAAGAGGATCAGCGCGAATTCATCGACTTGCGTCACCTCTTCCTGCCATTTGATTTTCAGCACTAGCCCGAACACGAAAGTATAAACCGCAAGCGACAGCAAAGGATTGAGCAGTGCCCAGGCGACGCCGAGATAAGAGGACCGATACAAAGCCTTGAATTCTCGCGCGGCCATCTCTCCGGCGATCGTGCGGTCCCGCAAAAGTACGGTAAACACGTGATGCGGCAGATACCGCTTGCGCCGTAGTTCTCGATAGTCTCCAGTTAAAAAAACTAAACACCATTGATTTAGCTTTGGTTCGGGCTGATTTGAAGTAGCTGGAATTGCAAGAAAGCGTTGTTTCCGGCTTAGTTTTCTTGCGATTTAGGATTTATTTTTCGGTCAATCTTTTGCAGGAAACGCTTAGGATCGCGCATGATAGCGGTGCCCTGAAAAAGAACGACCTAGCCCGTGTCACCGTCGACACCACGGTGCAGCCCTAGAATATCGCCTTCCCGACCAACGCCAAGCTCCCGGAGACGGCGATCCACCAGTTCGGCAAGCTGGCCAGGGCGCATGGTGTACCACTACGCCAGTCCTACAAGCGTGTCGCCAAGAACGCTGCGACGATGGCCGGTCGCTACGCGCACGCCGAATAGTTCAAACGTATGAACAAGAAAATCAAATTCCTGCGCACCCGCCTGGGCCGGCTGATCCGCGACATCGGACGCAAGACCGATGGCGATGAAGGACTAAGGGAAACCGAGGTTTTGAAATTTTACCGCGATTTGACCTAGCTATCCCACGCTGCCGCGAGGTCGTCTTGCAGGCTGTCCAACACGGTCTGTGCCAAATTCGGATCGCTACCGGTCGGCGGTGCGAAGGCAGCCATGGCATCGACCAGGGCCCTCACCTCGCTTGTTTCGATTACGCCGGATCCGTCCACCGTCTCGATGCGATCGACCCGTTTTGTCGTATCCGTAAACCAATCGGACAAGATCACGTTGTCGCTTGATCCCACGATGTTGATGTTCAGATCATCTCCCGATTGCGTCAGCCATAGTTGTTCCGCGCTGATACCCGTGGCGAACCGCAACGTGTCGGTCGAACTCGTATCACTGCCATTATTATCGAGCGTGTCCGTGGCATGGCCCCGATCAAAGAGGTAGGTATCGCTCCCCGCGCCGCCGTCCAGCACATCGTCGCCGGCGCCGCCAAGCAACGTGTCGGCGCCGGCACCGCCGG
>CAYLTU010000100.1:0-13261 GCA_964386465.1 uncultured Rhodospirillaceae bacterium | reverse complement strand
CCGTCCCGTTATGGCCCCAAAGCGACACCTCCGAGGAGACCGGATCCGACGCACCGGACCCGCCTATAAGGATGTCATTCCCAAGTCCGCCTTGTAGCTCGGGATAATTCGCAACAGCGAATATCAAATCATCGCCATCGGTTCCTTGGCCCATATCAGAGGTTCGCAAGGCCAAGGACCCTGCCTCAAGGAACTGCACGTCGACCTGTTGCGCCAGGCTTGAGCCAAACCAGTCCTGTAGCGTTACGCTGTCATTCCCGCCCAAATCGAGGCGAAGATTGCCGCCGCTCTGCGACGCGCTAACCGTCGAGATGTCAATATCCGGGCCAAATCGGACCGTGTTCACCTCGCCATTCTGCGCGCCCGTCACATTGTCGATGACGTCGCGGTCTTCGCCAGCGCGGATGAGATAGGTATCGTCGCCGCCGCGTCCGACCAATGTATCGTTGCCGAAACCGCCGATGAGCAGATTGTCGCCCGAGAACCCGCTTAGGATCTCATTCGCCGTCGTGCCGCCAATCGGAAGATTGATCGTCGGCCCCTGATCGTCGCCCGCGTCCGCCGCCGCAGCCTCCACGACCGAACCTAACAGGTTGCCGTCGAAGCCGAGTTCGCCCCACGTCAACTGAAGATCGATCGTAATACTGCCCGGCGAACGCGAACCGTTACCAAACGCGAACGTCTCGATTTGACCCAGGCTACTCTTCCAGTCCCAGACGATGATGACCGCCTCGACATTGAAGCTGGTCAAATTGTCGACCGTCAGCAGCACCAAATGCCGTTGCGCGCCGTCGAGAACCTCAACCGCGAAATCCGTCTGCGCGCCGTGATTGAAACCCTGGAAATTCAGCGTATCGCCGGCCGTCGCGGCATTATCATAGATAATCGCTATATGGTTGAAGCCGACGGTATAGGTATCGGACCCGCTGCCGCCAATGAGGTAGTTATCGAATAACTCGCTGCTAGAGCGCAGCGTATCGTCACCGCCGCCGCCATAAAGAAACGACACCTGGTCCGCGCCGGTCAGCGTATCGTTGCCGAGGCCGCCCCATACGGCTTCCGTATCGACATTCGCCGTTATCGTATCGGCGGCATCGGTGCCGAAGACCGGCCGCGAGGTCGCAACCTCGCTTGGCGCAAAGGCCGAGCCGCCGATCGTAAAGGAACTTACATCGGAAAATACGGAAGGGTCGTAATCCAGTAAAACCGCCGCATCGTCACTGTCGGTATTGACGAAGGCATAGTGGTCGCCGGTGCGATAGGCATAGACATTCGATTCCAGGAAACCTTGCAGGGCAATCGTATCGCCGTCGCTGTTGCCGTCGAAGTCGACAACATCCAGCCCGAGGCCGACCGTCAGCTGATCGCCGCCCGCGCCGCCGGCAATCCAGTCGTTGCCAACGCCGCCATCGATCGTATCGGTTCCGTTGCCGCCAATCAGATAATCGTCGCCGCTGCCGCCACCGAGGATGTCGTTTCCGTCGCCGCCCTCCAGCGCATCCTCGCCGGCCCCGCCTTGCAAGTCATCCTGGCCGCCCGCACCGAAGAGCCGGTCGTTGCCGTCGCCGCCATCGAGGATGTCGTTACCGGCGGACTGGTCGGTCGCGCTGTGCAGCCCGCCGAACAGTTCGTCGTCGCCGCCGCCGCCCGATATGGTGTCGTCACCGTCGGCCCCGACAATTACCTCGTCGCGGTCCGTCCCCGCGAGATTGTCGTCTCCGTCCGTTCCGACGATCAGCGCGCCGTTTACCGCCACCGAAACGCTGGCCGTCGCCGACGCCTCCGCAATTTCGAAGACGCCGGGGCCGCCTCGGGCGAATTCGAAATCGCCATCCGTTAAGTCATTCGAGCGTACGCCCGTCAGCCGCAAGGAGTCGCCGGCGCCGAGATCGACGGTCGTATTGGCGCCATCGTCGGTCGCCACCGCGAGGAGATCCGACAGGCTGGTGAAATTCGAAACAGCCGTCAGATCGATGAGATCGTTGCTCGCCGCACCCGCGACGAAGCCTTCGATCACGTCGTTCCCTTCGTCGGCCCCGATCACGAACAGGTCGTTGCCGGTGCCGCCGTCCAGCGTGTCGTCGCCGGCGCCGCCCAGCAGCATGTCATCGCCGCGACCGCCTGATAGGATATTGGCCGAGTCGTTGCCGATCAGAATATCGTCGCCGTCGCCGGCGAAGGCGTTTTCGATAATCGCGGTGCTGTCGAGAGTGACCGTCTGGCCGTCGATCGTGCTTTCACCCGATACGAAGGTGAAGTCGGCCGTCGACGCGAAACTCGGCGCCTCGCTTTCCTCGGCGGGGGCATCCTTCTGCACGCTTTCCAGCGTGTCGAACATTTGGGGATCCCAGTCTCCGCGAATGTCGCCGACCAGGCCCTCGGCAACCTTCGACAAGTTGCCGCCGTCGCCGGCGATTTTGTCAGCCAAAACAAGCTCACCGCCCATCTCCGTTTTGCCTTTCTCGGGTTCCGGACCGAGAATCGCAAAATATGTAGAGGAGACAAACACCGCTGAATACGTCAAAGAATATGCTGCGGTACCATTGGTCGCCGCCGGCGCCCCGGCCGCTTCGGTCGCCAGGTTAAGCACGCTGTCCGTCGTGACGGCCGACGCGTTGATCGCGTCGATGCCGTCATCGTCCGCCAAGTCGCGGCGCGACGCGTTCGCGACGCTCGAGAATTCGTCGGTGTAGATGTATGTGTCGTTGCCGTCCGCCGTGTCGCCGTAGAGGCTGAGCGTCCAGTCGGTCAGCGTCCCCTGGTCGCCCGTCGCCGAGTCGGTGACCTCCAGGTCCCAATCGCCGAAACCCGTCTCGCCCCAGTGATTGGTGCTCGACAGGGTGAAATCGATGTTGTCCTGGCTTGCCCCGAAAGTGGAACTGCCGCTCACGCCCGGGCGGTTCACCAGCACGCTCTCGGTCCCGTCGGGCGACGTCAGGGTGACGGTCAGGTCGCCGATGTAGCTATGCGCGACGTTGAGATCGACTTCGACATGATCGATATCGATTGTGCTGCCGATGGAAATCGTGTCCAGGACATTATCGTGATCGAATATCGTTTCGGAAGGCGCGCTGGAGGCGCTGACCGAGATTTCGTTCGCGCGGGTGCCTTGCGCGGTCCAGCTTTCCGCCAGGCGGACCGCGGCGTGCGCATCGACCAGACCGAAACCGAAATCGTGACTTGTATGGAGGCCGCCGCCGTTCCAGTTATAGGCGCCGTTATATTCCCAGCCGGAATCGCCCACGTCGACCTGGCGCGCGGAATAGGCGAGGATTTCCTGGACGTCGCGATAGCCAAGCAGCGGATTGGCTTCCAGCATGAGCGCGACGACGCCGGCGGTAATCGGCGTCGCCGCCGAGGTGCCGCCGAACGAAAAGGTAAAATCGCCGCTCGCGTACCCGCTGGACCCGGTGCGGTCCGTCGTCGCGATGCCGGCCGTCCCACCATTGCTCGGCGCGCCGAGCAAAATGGCGGCGCCGGGCGTGCTGTAGAAACTGATATCGCCGGTATTCTCGATCGCCGCGACCGCGATCGATTCCCGCGCGTTCTGAAAACCGTGATAGTTGACGTCCTGACCCGCCAGACGGTCGTTGCCGGCGGCCCATAGCAGCACCGATCCAAGGCCGTCCCGCCCATTCGTTACGGCGTTGTCGATCGCCGCCCCGACACTGTCGAACTGCGCGCCGTCGAGATCGTCGAAGAAGAAGCCGTTGTAGCCCCAGGAGTTGTTGGCGACGTCGAGATCGACCTGGCGGTTGAATACGTCGGCGAACTCCGCCTCGGTTACCGTCCCGCCAAAGATACGGAACGCGGTAATCGACGCATCGAACGCGCCGCCGACGACACCCTCGCCGTTGCTTTCGGCCGCGATCAGCCCGGCGACGGCCGTGCCGTGAAAATCGGACGTCCCGGGATAGGGGTTCGTGTCGTTGCCGCCGTAATCGAATTGGCCGGTGGAGTCGTAGTTCGCGTCCAAGTCCGGATGGTCGGATTGAACGCCGTCATCGATGACACCGACACGGATTCCCGCACCCGTGTAATCATCCCAAACGCCGGTCACATTGATGTCGATACCGGCGGTACCGCCGAGCTGCCCGGAATTTAGCAGGTGCCATTGCGAATCGAACAGGGTGTCCGCCGGCACGAATGTACGGACCAGAGTGGGTGCAACCGTCAGCGATTCAGTGCCAGATTTTGCCGGACCCGACCGGGCCGGCGTGCCGGCGGATGACGCTTCAACCGCAAAATATGTCTCGACCGGGTAGAAGCCGCGCGCATTTTCGAAACGCGACGACCAGGATGGCATTTTACCGCCACGCGCTATTTTGCGGATCCGGTCCCGACCGCCGCCTTCGGAATAAGCTGCGCTTTCAACCTCGGTATTCGCGTCAATGTCATTCTCAATGTCGGCAAAAGAAACCTGAACGTCCGCGATGGGCAGTTCAGCCGGACCAAAGGCAATTTTCCCCCAACCACTTGGTATCACTATATCATTCACGCCAGGCAGCCGTGACGTCAGGCTGCCAGCTAGGAAATTTGCCGTTTGATCGAACAGCTCGGGCGCGGCGGGTTCAGCGTGTTCCGAACCTGCCTTTTCATCTAATTTCATTTCGGTCGTGTTGTGCTTTTTTTTATTACGTTTTACACATTTTCCCTGAAAGATGTTTGCTGCCCGTCCCATGTTTATAATCGACTTTTTTCGCAATTTTTACAAGTATTTTATTCAAATCGATCACTTCGTTCGTATCTAGAATCAGGTCCGGATTATTAGCTTTTTAGGGCCGATTTTAATTTATACGCCGACGGCCATACCGGAGCCGAGCGCTGCGCCCCTCAACACGGATAACGGTTTGGTCCAAGGCGGCGTGAGCGCACGCATTTCAAAGCAATGCGGCCTGGTCGCATTGACGATTTGATCGTTCTCGTTGGGAGGTCCTGAGAGGAACTGCCGTCACGCATTCAACACCTAATGCCGCTAGCCGATATGCTGGCGAAGACCGAACGCGGCATCGCCCGCACTACCGGGGCAATAGCGGGCGGAGGTGCGCGGTTGCGTGACGGTGTACATCCAACCGCTGAAGGCCGCTTACGGACAGCATGGCTACTGCCACGAAACGCCGTAGCGCCTAATAGCTTGCCCCTCTAGTAATAGCAGGTGCCACCAGTATCAGGGCTAACGTTGAAGAAACCTGCCCTTCTGTAACTCGAAATAGTACCCCCGAGCGATCCATATCCAATACAGCCCGCTCGGTGGTGCTGAGACGGCCCGAATTCGAAATAGACGCCTTCCTCTTCTCCAGAAGCCGAGTGAAATGGCCCTTCAGGAGCGCCCTTATCTCATCGTACCGCACGTCACCACCCGAGAAATCATCCAAAAGCCGATATCCAAGGTATGAGAGTATGCGCGCAAGTTGTAAAGCCGTGCGTGGCTCTCTTGTTCCTAACGATAGCTTAACTTCAGACCGTTTGCCGTTAGGATGCAGAGGTCTCGGTATAGGCCAACGAAAGTAGAATACGTTGTGCCGGGATATCGTCAGATAGGAACATGTCCGCATGATAGTGGCTCACTTTGGTGTGCCACCGTCGAAACCCTATACCTAATGCGTTGATTTTAAATGGAGTGGCGGTGGACGCAGTCTGGTGCGAACTCGTCTCTGCTGATTTCCCTGTTAACCGGGGAAATACAAGGAAATTTCGTGGAATCATCCTATAATGGCCTAAATTTGAACCCTTTAACTAACTGATATCTCAGGGCTATTTGGCTAAATTCCCTACACAAAAGAACAGGGAATAATTTTGGCCGAACAGGGAATTTAATTCGCGGAACAAGGAACTATCTCGCTGATCAAGGAATAACTTACGCGACGCGGATACTCTCGCGCCACACCGTCCGAACGATCGGCGTGTCGCCGGCCTGCGTTACGCGCACGAGGTCGGCGCGCTTGTTGGTGGCAATCTCGCCGCGATCGCCGAGGCCGAGCATGCCAGCGACGTTGCACGACGCCTTGGCGACGGCTACCGGCAACGGCATCTCGAGCGCATCGTGCAGCATGAAGGCCGAATGCAGCAGGCTGACTGGCATGTAATCCGAGGACACGCCATCAAGTAGACCGTCGGCGGCGAGCTCGAGTGCCGAGACGTTGCCTGAGTGCGATCCGCCGAGCACAATGTTGGGCGCGCCCATGATGATGCCGAGGCCTTTTTCTCGCGCCGCGATTGCGGCCGGCCGCTCGCACGGGAACTCGCAGACGGTGACGCCCGCCGCCACCGATTCCAGGACATGCGCTTCGGTCGTGTCATCGTGCGACGCCAGCTGTAGGCCACGGGTCCGGCACAGCTCGGCTATCGCGCTCCGGTTGTTGTCGGAATACGCCTTCTGGTACTTCAGCCGCTTGTCGACGAAGCCTTGGAAGTCCTCGTCGCTCCAGTTCTGGTCGCGGTTGTGACGGCGCAGCTTCGCGAGGTCTCGCCATTGGCGCTGGCCCGGCGTGTGGTCCATCAATGACAGCAGCACGACCAGGGGGTCGTCGATGTGTTCGGCCAGGGTGTCCAATACGGTCGGGTCCGAGATTTCGCAGCGCAGGTGCAGGAAATGCTCGGCGCGCAGCAGCCCGTCGTTTTGGCCCTGTCCGATGGCCTCGATAGAGGATTTCACGATATGCGGACGAATGCCGCGGTCGCGATAGTCACCGACGGCGACGCCATTGAGCACGGTGGTGATTCCGGCGCCGGCGATCTGCGTGTCGTGCGCGTTGAGCGAGGCCATCGGCGATGGCCACATGATGCCCGGCCGCGGCACGAAGTGCTTCTCTACGTTATCGGTGTGCATTTCGATAAGGCCGGGCAACAGGTAATCGCCCTCGAAGTCGAGCGCCGCGGGGAGGCTGCTGTCGCTGTCGTCGACCGCCACGATTGCGCCGCCCACGACGTGCACCGATCCTTTGACGATCTCGCTGCGGGTCACGATTCTAGCGTTGGTGATGATGAAATCGTTGCTCATGCCGCCGCTGCAAAATTCCGCAAGTCGAATACCTTATCCGCCACCGCCTCCCGCACTTCGTCGTCGTGGAAGATGCCGACGACCCCGGCGCCGCGCGCCTTGGCCTCGAGAATCAACTCGACGACGCCCCGCCGGTTGTCGGCGTCTAGCGCCGCCGTCGGTTCGTCGAGAAGCATGATCGGATAGTCTACCACGAAGCCGCGAGCGATGTTGACGCGCTGTTGCTCGCCGCCGGAGAACGTCGCGGGCGCCAGCGACCAGAGCCCTTTGGGAATGTTGAGGCGGCCGAGCAGTTCCGCTGCGCGCCGCCCCGCCGCTTCGGCGTCCGTCCCGAGCGCGCGCGACGGTTCCGCCACCGCGTCAAGCGCTGAAATGCGAGGGATGACGCGCAGGAACTGGCTGACGTAGCCGATCGTCTCGCGCCTGACGGCGAGCACCATCCAGGGCTCAGCCTTGACCATATCGATGCGGGCGTCACGGTGGCGCACCAGGATCTTGCCCGCTTGCGGCAGGTAGTTGGCGTAGAGCGAGCGCAGCAGCGAAGACTTGCCGCAACCGGACGGGCCATGAAGCGCGACGCACTCGCCGGCGTGGACCGAGAGGTCGAGCTTTTCGAATACGGGAATGCGGGCGCCCTTCTGAGTATGCAACGTGAACGTCTTGGCAAGCCCCCTGACCTCGATCAACGGTTCCATCGCCGGTCCTCCTCACACTTGCAAGACAGACGACGCCAGGAGCTGGGTGTAGGGGTGCTGTGGGTCGTCCAGCACCTGGTCGGTGAGCCCGGTCTCGACCACTTCGCCGCGACGCATCACCATCAGCCGGTCGGCCAAAAGCCGTGTCACCGCGAGGTCGTGGGTGACGACGATCACGGCGATGCCGAGCTCGCGTACCAGCCCGCGCAACAGGTCGAGGAGCCGCGCCTGCACCGAGACGTCGAGTCCGCCCGTCGGCTCGTCCATGAACACGAGCCGCGGCTTCGTCACCAGGTTACGGGCGATCTGCAGGCGTTGCTGCATACCGCCCGAGTAGGTCTTCGGCGGATCGTCGATGCGATCGAGCTCGAGCTCGACGCGGTCCATCCACGCGGTCGCTTCGCCCCTGACCTGGCCGTAGTGCCGGGCGCCGGTCATGATCAGCCGCTCGGCAACGTTGCCGCCGGCGGTGACGTCCATGCGCAGCCCGTCGCGCGGGTTCTGGTGCACCACGCCCCAGTCGGTGCGCATCAGCATGCGGCGTTCGGGCTCGCGTAGGCCGAAGACGTCGGCTAGGCCGTGCGCCCTCGTGTCGTATTCGACGAGTCCGGCGGTCGGCTCGAGCTGAGCCGAGCAACAGTTCAGGAGCGTCGTCTTGCCGGAGCCCGATTCACCGACGATGCCGAGAATCTCGCGCCGGTAGAGCGTAAAGGAGACGTCGCGGCAGGCGACGATCTCGCCATAGCGGTGCGTCAACCCGGTGACGCGTAGCAGCGGCGACGGCGCGGCCTCGGTCATGACCCCTCCGGTTCGGCGGGCCTGACGAAGGTCGGCGCATCCTCGCCGTCCATCGGTCCGACATGTCCCGCCGCGCGGCGTTCGCCGCAATAGTGCGAGTCGGAGCAGACGAACATCTTGCCGCCTTCGTCGTCGATGATGACCTCGTCGAGGAAGCTGTCCTCCGCACCGCACAGCGCGCAGCACTCGTCCCACGTCTGCACCTCGAAGGGATGGTCGTCGAAGTCGAGGCTCCTGACCTCGGTGTAGGGCGGGACCGCGTAGATGCGCTTCTCGCGCCCGGCGCCGAACAGCTGCAGTGCGGGAAAGTTGTCCATCTTCGGATTGTCGAATTTGGGAATCGGCGTCGGCGCCATCAGGTGCCGGCGGTTGACCATCACCGGATAGTCGTAGGTCGTGGTGATCTCGCCGAACTTGGCGATGTCTTCGTAAAGCTGGACGTGCATCAAGCCGTATTCGGAGAAACCGTGAATCTTGCGGCACTCGAGCTCGCGCGGCTCGAGGTAACGCATCGGCTCGGGCTTCGGCACCTGCAGGACGAGGATCTGGTCCTCGCGCATGGGATGCTCGGGGATGCGGTGGCGGGTCTGGATGACCGTCGCTTCGCCGGTTCGATCGGTCGTCTTGACGCCGGCGACACGAGCGAAGAAGCGACGGATACTGACCGCGTTGGTGGTGTCATCGGCGCCCTGGTCGATCACTTTCAGCGTATCGTTGGGACCGATGATGCTCGCCGTGACTTGGATGCCGCCGGTACCCCAGCCGTAGGGCAGCGGCATTTCGCGGCTGCCGAACGGCACCTGGTAGCCGGGCACGGCGATCGCTTTGAGGATGCAGCGCCGGATCATGCGCTTAGTCTGCTCGTCGAGGTAGGCGAAGTTGTAGGCGTCGCCGACGCCGCGCCCCGCCTCCGTCATTCCGCCGCCTCGCCGCGCCTATGCGCCTCGAACTGTGCGCGCAGGCGGCGCACCATCTGCAGTTCGGACTGAAAGTCGACGTAATGCGGCAACTTGAGGTGCTGGACGAATCCCGAGGCTTCGACGTTGTCGGCGTGGTACAGCACGAACTCCTCGTCCTGCGCCGGGAAGGCGGGTGTCTCGCCAAGTTCGGTCGATCTGAGCGCGCGGTCGACCAGCGCCATCGCCATCGCCTTGCGCTCGCAATGCCCGAAGGTCAAGCCGTAACCGCGGGTGAACTGTGGCGGCGCATCCTCGCTGCCCTTGAACTGGTTGATCATCTGGCATTCGGTGACCGTAATCTCGCCGATCTCGATCGAAAAGCCCAACTCCTCCGGCGCCAGCTCGACCGCGACCTCGCCCATCCGAATCTCGCCGCCGAAAGGATGGTTGCGGCCGTAGCCGCGCTGCGTCGAATAGCCGAGCGCGAGTAGAAAACCCTCGTCGCCGCGCGCCAGGTTCTGCAGGCGCTGGTCGCGTTCGGCCGGGAAGGTCAGCGGCTGGCGCGTCAGATCGGCAACCTCGCGTTCATCGTCGTCGGCCTCGTCGAGCTCGATCAGCCCTTCACCGTCGAGAATGTCGGCGACGCGAGGCATGTCGTCGTCGACCGGCTCCGGCGCCCGCTCGGCTTGGGGGGCGGTTTCAGCCTCTTGCATCAGATCAAAGTCGAGTAGGCGGTGGGTATAGTCGAAACTTGGGCCCAGCACCTGGCCGCCGGGCAGGTCCTTGAAGGCGGCCGAGATGCGGCGCTGTATTGCCATCTGCGCGGTGTCGATCGGCGCCGTCGCGCCGAAGCGCACCAGCGTTGTGCGGTAGGCGCGCAACAGGAAGATTGCCTCGATCAAGTCGCCATGGGCCTGTTTGATGGCCAACGCGGCAAGGTCGGGATCGTAGATCGAGCCCTCGGTCATCACCCGATCGACAGCTAGGGTGAGCTGCTCCTTGATCTGGCTGACTCCAAGCTCGGGCACTTGCGGGTCGCCGCGCCGGCGTTCGGCCAGTAGCTCGTGCGAGTTAAGAATCGCCTTCTCGCCTCCCTTGACCGCAACGTACATCGCTCAGCCTTCCAGTTCGATCGAGCGCGGCAGGCCAAGGAACCCCTCGCCGCAGGTCAGGATCATGTCGACGCCGAGCGGATAGAGCGTGCGGTTCCCTGCCCACTGGTCGAGGAAATCCGCCGGCAGGCCATCGACAGCTGCACTGGCGTCGCGCTCGATGCCGGGTCCCGTCAATCGCAATCGCGGTCCCTCAGCCAGGGATTTCACCTGCAGGATCACGGTCGCCGACTGGTCGGGATAGAGGTCGTTGCCGGGATCGAAGGTGTCGAGCGGAGGCATCGCCGCGGCAACGATCGCGAACCGGGCGGCGCCGGGCTCGACCGTGACCGGACAGCCGCAATGGAACTTGAGGTAACCTATCACCGATTCCGTCATCGCCGCGCCGTCGAGCCACAGCGGCGTGTCGAAATCCATCAGAGTGAGTGCCAGCGCGGCCGTTGCCGGGTCGAGCGGCTCGGGCGCCGCGGGTAGGGAGGACAGCGTGACCACGCGGCCCGGCCGCGACATCGCCTCGAGCACGCCGCGGAAGGCGCTTTGGCTCCCGATTACAGGATCGGCAAACCCGGGCGCCAGATCGTGGCCGCCACCGACGCCACTCATCGTACATCCTCCCCGCGCACCATGGTGAAGAATTCGACCTTGGTCGCATTCGCCTTCCGTGAGCGGTCCCGCCGACGCAACGCCTGCGACGCCTCGAGCGGCGCAATGACCTCGCGCTCGATCTCGTCGCTCCGCACTGGCGTCTGCATCAGCGCATCGAAGGCCGCTGCGAGCTTCGCGTGGACGTCGTCGCGACCCTGGACGTAGCCGAAACCGACGGCGCCGCCCTCGACCCGCAAGGCGCAGCGCGTTACCGTCATCTCCCCAAGATTGAAGCGCGTGCCCGTGCCGCCAGCGCGGCCGCGCACCATGACGAGGCCGACCTCGGGCTGTCTCAGCCAAGTGTAGTCTGGCTTGTCGTCGAGCTCCGCCCACGCCGCCTCGAGCTCAACCGGCCGCGCCTTGGCGAGCACGCCCATCCAGCGTCGGCGCGCCGCTTGATCCGGGGTCATCGAGTCCGATCCGCTTGTTCCCTCCGACATTCCGCCTCCCTCCAGCGCACGGCAGTAACAGGCCTAGACGAATGCCAATATACATCTAGACGTCTATATATATACATGCTACCGTTTTGGCCCCGAATGTAAAGCTTGCTTTCAAGGATTAGGAATCGCGACATGGCCTTGGACCGCGGTGCCGGAGTCGCCCTGTGGCGGCAGATCGCCGAAACACTGGAGCAAGATATCAGCCGGCGCACCTACGACGTATCCGGCCGCCTGCCGACCGAGGCCGAGTACGCCGCGCGCTTCGGTGTCAACCGCCATACGGTGCGTCGCGCCGTCGCCAGGTTGGAGGAGCAGGGCCTGGTGCGCGTCGAGCAAGGCCGCGGTACCTTCGTCCAGGACAGCGTCATCGGCTACCGGGTCGGCAAACGCACGCGCTTTAGCGAGAACATCCAACGCATGCAGATGACACCCTCGGGTGAGCTGGTCGGCGCGCTCAAGGAACCGGCCGACGCGACGGTCGCCAAGGCCCTGGGACTGCGCAGGGGCAACCCGGTAGTGCGCGTCGAAACCCGTATGCGCGCCGACGGCCAAGTCGTTAGCTTGGGCGTTCACTATTTCTCGCACCGCCGGTTTCCCGATCTGATCGAGGTGTTCGGCCAAGAGGGCTCGGTCACCAAGACGCTCCGGCGATACGGGATCGAGGATTACACCCGCAAATCAACGCGCATCACGGCCCGCCTGCCCCATGCAAACGAAATACGCCACCTCGAAATCCCGAAGAGCCGGCCGGTGCTGGTCTCTGAGGCGATCAACGTCGACGCCGATGACCGTCCGCTGGAGTACGGCATCGCACGCTTCGCCGCCGACCGGGTGCAACTCGTGATCGAGTCCTGAGGCTTATGGCTTGGCGGTTCCTCGGAACTTTTATGCGCTTGAGAGGGTTCTGATAGAGGAACGTGGGCGTGCCAACAAATCCCGACCGCCAAAGGTTTCAAGCGGCAATTGCGTCGTGGAAGCATATCGCCCCACCGACATAGCCGGCTGCTTCCAGCCCGACCTGGGCTTTTCCTGATTAACGTGACAACGCGGGATGGAGACGCGCTCGAATGATGTGAGGCGGAGCAAGTTTGAGTGGAAGAAAGAAATCGCAAATTTCCCGTCCTCACAGCTAAACTGCTAGCCGAAATCTGATTTGGGAGAGGCACCATGCGAAAGACACAGCGGTTGCGCCAGTTGCTGGCAGGCGACGGAATCGTTTTGGGCGGCGGCGCGCACGACGCCTTCAGCGCCCGACTCGTCGAACAGGCCGGCTTCGAGCTTTGCGTCGTCACGGGCGCCGGCGTGGCCGCGTGCCGCGGCTATCCCGACGTGGGGCTGGTCACGCTCGAAGAGATGACGCGAAACGCCCGTTACATCGCCGATGCGCTCACCATACCCGTCATCATCGATGCGGATAACGGCTATGGCAACGCGATCAACGTGGTGCGGACCGTGCGCGAATTCGAGCACGCGGGCGTTGCCGGCATTCATCTCGAGGACCAGACCTGGCCCAAGCGCTGCGGGCACATGTTCGGCAAGATCGTCATCCCGAAGGAAGAAATGTGCCAGAAGCTCCGCGCCGCGCAGGACGCCCGGGAAGACCCGGACTTCGTCATTATCGCGCGCTGCGACGCGATGCTGGTCAACGGGCTGGACGATGTGCTCGAACGCG
>CAYLTU010000099.1:1678-18565 GCA_964386465.1 uncultured Rhodospirillaceae bacterium | reverse complement strand
ACCGTTGGCGACGTCTACTCCGTCGATTGGGATACGCCGCTCGACCGGCTTTACAGCCGCCAGGAAAGCTTCGACCGTTATGCGACCAATCTTGACGATTTGAACTCCTACCTGCCGTTGACCCGGTTGCAGGAATTTGTCGAAGAAGGCCGTATCGGCGCTCTGACGGATCGGTTCTACAACGTCAATCGCGGCTACAGTCAGAAGCTGATGCTGCAGACCACGGCACCCGCCGCGTTGGAGATCTGCCAGAAAGACGAAGTCGACGTCGCTATTCTGACGCCGGTCTGACCCGTCTGCCACCAGACCGTGAGTCTGGTAGCGAGGCATCTGGAGGAGAACGGTATCCCGACGGTCATCATCGGCGCCGCGCGCGATATCGTCGAACACTGCGGTGTCCCGCGTTTCGTCTTTACCGACTTCCCGCTGGGCAGCCCCTGCGGCGAGCCCTTCGATACGGATATGCAGCAGCGCATTGTCGGTACGGCGTTGGACTTGTTGGAAACGGCGGAAGCGCCGCGGGCGACCGTCACGATGCCGCTGATCTGGACCAAGGGAGAGGCGTGGAAGGAAACGGTCTTCACCGTCGATCAACCATTTCTGTCCGATGACCAAGTCAAGAACTGGGAAGCGCGCAAGCAGCGCTACCGCGACCAGAAAGCGTAGGACGACAGATGACGAAGGAAGACTTCACGCTCGGCATGAAGACCGAGCGCATGACCGATCTTGCGCTGGCTTTCAGGCAGACCGGGGCAATCCTGGCGGCGATCGAGTTGGAACTATTCACGCATATTGCCAACGGCGCCGGGACGGTAGATGAAATTGCCGGCGCCATGGACATCGACGCGGAGAAGGCGGACCGTCTGCTGACCGTCTGCAAGTCGATGGACCTGGTGCGTGTGGTCGACGGGCGGCACGAGAATTACAGCGACGTGCAGCGCTATCTCGTCAAGGATAGCCGGACCTATTTCGGCGACTATCTGGATTACATGGCGCATCGTGACTACGCCGCGTGGGAGAACATCGCCGAGAATCTGACAGCGGTTGCGACGGATAACGAGGACGACGACCGCACCTATCTCCGCCTGATGCAGGATCCGAAACAGGCCCGGGACTTCACGGAGGCGGGGTACGAAGCCTCGATCGGCCTCGGCCACAAACTTGCCAAGGAATTCGATTTCACGAAATTCAAGCGATGGCTTGATCTCGGCGGTGGTTCGGGCTGCTACGCGATCGCGGCTTGCGAACGCCAGGATGGTTTCTCAGTTACGGTGCTGGACCAACCCAATGTCATCGCCGTCGCCCGCGAGTTCATCGAGAAACACGGACTGGGTGATCGCATCGACACGACGCCGGGCGATTTCTTCGGCGCTCCCTATCCGACAGGTTTCGACCTAGCCACCTACATCACGCCGCTGCAGGGCTATATGCCCGACAAGGTGATTGCCGCGTTGGCCAAGGCCCGCGATGCGCTGGATCCGGGCGGTACGATCCTGGTCGTCGACTACATGCTGAAGGACGACAAAACCGGGCCGGTGGACCCTGCCTTCGTCAACCTCTTCGGCATCCGCAAGGGTCGTTACCTCGGTCGGGTCAACACCGGTGCCGAATGGTGCGATTTCTTGACCGAGGCCGGGTACGAGGGCGCCGAATACCGCTGGTTCACGCCGCACCAGCTGGGTTTGGTGACGGCGCGGAAGCCGGGGTAGACTCCGACGCCCGTCGACGGCGGTCTATTTGTCGATCCGCCGCATTTTGCCTTTTGTTTGTTTTACCGGCGTGCCATCGAGATAGCGAATGAAGTGAAGCTTCATTTTGTCACCGTTTAGGGTGCGGTGATACGCCTGTACGTCGGCGCGGCCGTCCGAAGTGTTGTCGAATGCGTAGAGCGACAAAGTGTTGTCCTTGATGCGTGCCCAAATTAGGGGCGACTTCGGCATCGGGCCTTGCATCGGGTTGGCGGATACCGGAATGTCGGACCTGTCTTTCTGCTTTTCCGACACAAAAACATTCTCGTGCCGGATTTTTAGAAAATCGAGGGTGTGCGACTTGCGCTTGAGATTCTTTGGGTCGCGCAACGACGTCGTGTCCCACGAGACGTTGAAGCCGCTGGGCGGCGGTTGGATTACGACATTGATGTCGCGGGGCATCGTGCCTGTACCCCAGGTTCCATGGCCGGAGAACGAGCCAAAAAACTTTTCAATTACACCATCGCCCGCCACGGCCCCGCCGGGCCAGTACAGGAATGCCGCCATCAAAAGAGCGCAATGCAATCGTGACAGATATGCCATGAGCTAATTCCGATTGCTCGCAGACAAAATAAAATATCAGGCTACATCACAAGTCTTGGATAATCCATGTCCGAAATCGATATGGATCGCCACGAGAAATTGATTTTCTATTCTACTATAAGATGTATAAGCTTGCACCTAATCGAAGACACAAGGATCCTCAGTATTTTGAAATTAGCGTTTGCCTAAAGCCTCAAAGTTTCGTCCCCTAATTATAAAAGCGAGATCGCCAAAGGAAATTTCACAAGTACAGGAAATCAGAGAAATATTATAATAGTTTATAAGAAGTGAAAACTTTAGAATATAACGTGTAAATTTTTGTTATTCAAATTTAGTGAATTTATGAAAGTTGCCAACCTTCTTCCTTGATCAACTCTAAAAAACTAACTGTACGAATAGGGTGCGGATGAAAACTCTTGCAAACCCAAGGTATTTTAGGGTTCTCTATGCTTCCTGGTTTTTCGCCTGTTACTATTACCCATGGTGTTGGATTCTGAATAGCCGCTAGAGCAATTACGAAAGGGTCAGCTCCACCTATACCCTTATCCGGTTTTCCTGGATTGAAATACTGTTGCATTAGTTCGGCGACGACTTCTTGAATACTATCGTCACTGTCAACGAATAATTCTGGTTGTGCTTTCGACCACTGATAACAATCATCGTTACGCGGCTCGAGTTCATCTTTTACCTCGCGTGAAGCACGTAAGCGCTTGTCTTCGATTAGTTGTTCGATTCGAGGAATTAATCCGGGAAACGCCGCAGGCGGGTAGTACCTCACCCACCAGTCAATTAGCGCACTTGTATCTATGCTATACTGATCGCCAGCTGCCAAGTCACCTACCTCGTTAATTCTTCTACGGTGGCAACCTTTTCGGCACGCACGCCGAGATATTTGGAGGCATCTGTCAGGCTGATGTTATCGGAGTGATAACTATCCAAAATTAGTTTTGCGAAGGAGCTCAAATTACTCACTGCTTCTTGAGGCATGTTGCGGCGAAAATTTCCCGCCGCTTGTTCTCGCTGTGCTTTTGCCAGTCTCTCGTAACGGGCTGCGTATTCCGCACTTTTGCGTGCGTAGAAGGCTTGCGTAGTTAGGTTTGTTATCAGCAATCGGCGCAACACAACATGCTCACTTGAACCAAAGTCTCGAGCAAGCGCTGCTAGTATGTTGTCATCCCAATCACGAGGTCGATTTCCGCCTACAATTACCAGGTTGTGAGCCAATAACTCATCGCGCGGGATTAGTGCAGCTCCAGCCACATGATTGCAAAACACTTCGACGTTCTGTTCATGGGGTGCTCGCGGTAGTTTGTCATCAATGTCACATAGGCCACCTTCTCCTAACATTAAGTGCGAAAATTCATGTAACATTGTGAATGTACGCCCGTTGACGGCGATTTTGCGGTTGATAGCAATAATTGGTAAATCAAGATAGGCTAATGAGAAGCCTAACATTTGCTGAATTTCAACAGTGGTAACTTGGAAGACTAATACGCCAGTTGCTTCAATTTTTTCTCGCCATCCATTGTAGGATTTACGAGAATCTCGCCAGCTTGATTGTAATTTATAATTGATATCAACTATCTCTCTTAAACGTTCAGCAACATTTTCTGGATTATCAGTAGTAACCATCGAGTTGAACGGAGCGAACTTAGGAATTTCCGTCCCTAGTTCTTTGGTCAAATCTAGTGCCAGCTCACGCCGTCTATAAGCCAATCGAATTTCATGAAGCAATGCGGGCGAATATCGATGATCGCCTGCATCTGGTAGACGGCGAAAATCATGCGGTATATCCGGTTCAACAATCGGTTGAGGTAAGTAGAAGTAGCTGATTGGGCGCTTGAACGCTTTAGCAAGCTTGCGCAACTGTGGCATGGATGGTTGAGCTTCCCCTGTCTCCCATGCAATCAAATTATCTGGCCGAGTTGGAATTTTGCGTGCGGCTTCATCCAACGTTAGGCCTGAGGCTTCACGTAACCAAGCAAGGACAGCCGGTTTTATTATCGCTTTTGGCGCTCGTGCCATATCAACGTATGCCTAATTGATGATCACAGCGATGGGATGAACTCTAGAGCAGCCGTGTATTTCTAAAACCCTAATCTCAAGTAATATATCTTAAAATTGGATAATTCGATACGAAGCAATTAAATGCTTGATGCATGCACACTCTCCTGCTTAGGATTCTGTCCTACTGTATCCAACGCATTCACTGCATTTGCATTACAGCGTATACACCGCGACGGGATCGTGGATGCCGCGCACCTCGGTTTCGCCGATGCGTTGCGGTGTCGCGTCGGCTACCAGACCGGCGGTGCTTTCCGTGAACAGGACGGAGGTACCGAATTCCTTGTTCAATTCCTCCAACCGGGCGGCAAGATTAACCGCGTCACCATAGACCGTGTAGCTCTGCCTTCCGCCGCCGCCGACATTGCCGGCCATCACGTTTCCGGTCGCGACGCCGATCCGCACGGACAGATCGTGGCCGCCGAATTGCGTTTCGCGGACGGTCGACAGGATGTCCTCAGCGGCATGAACGGCGTGGGCCGCGTGGTCCGCGTCCTCGACAGGCAGGTTGAAGGTCGCCATCAAGGCGTCGCCCTGGAACTGCGTCACGATGCCATGGTGCCGACCAATGATCTCCGTTGCCTTGTCGAAAAATTCGTTGATGACCGCGACCGTCCCGCGGGCGCCCGCAACCTCGGTCATTTGCGTGAAGCCGGCAAGATCGGCGAACAGCACTGTAGCCTGCCGCTCGACAGGAGCCAGCGCGCCGCGATCGGCAATCATCGCGGAGGCGACCGATTCCGGCACGTAGCGTCCGAATATCTGCGAGATCTCTGCATTGTCGCGCTCCGCCTCCAATTGAAGGTGCACCGTGTTCTTGGCGCGGCGCATGACGATTGCGATCAGGACCGCGACGACGATGAAGGTCAACGCTTCCTGGAAGCGGCCGCCAAGCGGCGCGAAATTCGGATTGAAAAAATAGGCGTAGAACTGCTCTTGCGTTGGATTTGGCGGGATATCGGTCCAGTTCAACACCGTTTCCATGCCGCGCCGGTTCCAGGCGTAGGCCGCCAACCAGCCGGTGGCGCCCGCGAATCCCGACCAGACCAGCATGCCCGGAGAAAAGCTGAACGCCGCCACCGCGAGTATTATGAAGTAATACTGAAACACATCGAAGCGGTAGATAATAATCTGCGGCAGTTCGGCCGTCGGGAACGCCTCGCTGAACACGACGGCGAGCGACATCACCCCTACATCGAATGTAATGAACGCATATTTGACCCAGGGCCGGTCTGCGCCGCTGCCGATCACCGCGAAATGCAACAGCCCGATAAGGGCCAGGACCGTCAACACGGCGACAAATTCCAATGCCCGATCGGCCGGCCTGGAAGCGACCAGCCAAATCCCCATTAAGACGATCGCGACTATGCGGCCCTTGATGGCCAGTTTCATGCCCGTCCGTTCGACTTCCTGAAATGTCGCGGCGACGCTTTCCTGCGCGGATGATTCCATGGAGATTGCCCTGGATTTCGGTTGGGATTGCCGGGAGCATAGCCCGGCTTCCATTAGGTCGGGTCCGAAAAACGCAAATCAAGACTTGGCAGGATGTGCCTTATTGTCTTGGCTATGCCGTAACGAAGCAACAAGGAGTAGAGTGGCATGACGGCCGACAGGGAATCACGACGTCACGCGCTTGAGGGCGTAACGATCCTCGACTTCACGCGCGTACTGGCTGGACCGTACTGCACGATGACCCTGAGCGATTTGGGCGCCGAAATCATCAAGATCGAGAATCCGAAAGGTGGAGACGAAAGCCGGACCTTCCGACCGCCGTCTTTCGGCGATGAATCGAGCTATTTCCTGGCGGTGAACCGCAACAAGAAGAGCGTAGCGCTGAACGCGGGGTCGCCGGAGGGCCAAGCGGTCGCGCGCGATCTCGCGGCAAAGGCTGACGTGATCATCGAAAACTATCGTACCGGCGTGATGGAGCGGTGGGGCATGGACTACGAAACGCTGGCGGCGAAGGATCCGTCGATCGTTTATTGTTCGATCTCTGGCTACGGGCGCGACGGCGATCTGTCCGACCGCGCGGGATACGATCCGGTGATCCAGGCGGAAACCGGCATAATGTCGGTGACCGGTGAGCCGGATGGCGATCCGATGCGCATGGGTGTGTCGCTGACGGATATCGTCGCCGGGCTTTTCGCTTCCCAGGCGATCCTGGCGGCTCTGTACCATCGGCGCGAGACCGGGCAGGGGCAGCGCATCGATATTCCGCTTTATGACACGGGTGCGGCGATGCTGGTGCCCTTCGCCAGCGCCTATATCACCGCGAACCATGAGTACACGCGATTTGGCAACAGCAGCCCATTCGCGCAGCCGATTGGCGCCTATCAGGCGTCCGACGGCCCCTTTATTCTGACCGTCGGCAACGACGCGTTATGGCGCCGGCTGTGCATGGAGGTCCTCGACGCGCCGGAACTGCCGGAGGATCCCGATTTCGTCAGCAACGAAACACGCGCCGGGAACAAGCCGCGGCTTACCGCCATATTGAACGAGATATTCGCCAAGGATACGCGAGACAACTGGATCGCAAAGATGCGCAAGGCGGGCGTCCCGGCGGGGCCGATCCGCACGGTCGGCGAGGCTATGGAGTCGGAGGAGACGGCTGCGCGCGGCACCGTTCAGCGCGTTCCCCACACCGCGGCCGGTGAAGTGTCCGTCATCCGGTCGCCGATGAACCTGTCGGAAACGCCGGTCCGCGATCCGATCGGTTCGCCTTTGCACGGCGAACATACCGACGAGATTTTGCGGCGTGTTTTGGGCTACGATACTGCGCGGATCGATGAATTGGCGGCCTCGGGAACCGTTAAGCTGGGGCGATAGCGTGCAACGCCGGATTCTGATTTCGCTTATTTTTGCGCTGGTCTTTCTGTCCGGGCCGGCGGCTGCGTGGTCAAAAGCGGATTTGGCGGCATAGACCGAATTCCGACGGTCTACATCTTCGACCGGACAGGAAGACCGGCGTTTACGTTCATCCATCAAGCGGACGCCAATAAGACCCACGCCACCGCGGCGGGACCGATTGCGGTTTTGAGAAAGATCACGAGCCCGCAGCGTGCTTGCCAAAGGGCATATGGCGCATCAATTGTGCCTGTGGCCGCCGTGACCCCGTCCTTCACCGTAACCTCTTAGACGATTGTACATTTCGATTTGATGGTGCGTCAGAACCGTCGGCGTTTCGAGATGGGTCGAGAGATGTACGAATCGCAGATCGCGCCGAACGTCGGCGATTTCCGAAAGTTGGTTTCTAAGGTCCGACGGTGAGGCGATTTCGTTCTTGGCGAAGCCTTGATTGAGGCGGCGTTCCAGCGCTACCAGCCTCTTACCAAGCGGTATCGCGCGCGCCTTCATCGCCGAGAACAGCGCTTCGATCTTGGCGGTTTGTGCCGGCGACAGCGAAATTTTGTCCTTCAACTCCAGCAAGTGGGCCGGCCCGGGCAATCCGTTGAGTTCGGCGGCTTTTGCCAGTCCCCAGCCGCGGCCGTTTTGTAGATCCTCGATATCCTTGGCCGAAAGCGTCTTGATTTCGCGCAGATGCTGGCCGGCATACGGGGTCGCATGACCGCGGTCCCGCTCGTGTTCTTTGGATGAATCGGCCAGGCCGGATTGCGTCGAGAATAAAGCGATACAGACTGCGATGAGCACCAAACGGAACATGGATAATCTCCACTTCTGTGAAGGAGTTTCCGCTATTTCGCCTTCGCCGGATGGGCGTCCTGCCAGGCTTGCGGATCTTCCAGGAAGCTGCGCACGGCATCGAGGGCGGCGGCGTTGAAATATCCTTCCTCCTCGGCGCAGGCGACCACATCCCACCAGGTCGCCAGCGCATGCAGCTTGACGCCATGCGTTTCCAAATTCGTGATACCTTTTGGGAAGATACCGTAATGAAAAATGACGAAGGTATGCGCGCATTCGCCGCCGGCGTCGCGAATGCCTTCGACGAAGCTGATCTTGCTGCCGCCGTCGGTCGCCAGATCCTCCACGAGCAGCACTCTATCCCCGGAGAGCATCTGGCCCTCGATCCGTGCGCCGCGGGCGAACCCTTTCGGTTTCTTGCGGACGTAGCACATCGGCAGCATCAGGCGGTCGGCAATCCAGGCGGAAAAGGGAATACCGGCCGTCTCGCCACCGGCCACGATGTCGATGGATTCGAATCCAATCGCCTCTTCGATGAGTTCCGCACCCATATCCATCAGTTTGCCGCGCGCGCGCGGAAAGCTGATCAGACGCCGGCAGTCGATATAAACCGGACTGGTTCTGCCGCTCGTCAGTTCGAACGGGTCTTCGGGCCGAAACAGAACGGATTCGGTTTCGATTAGAATACGTGCTGTGACGCGGGCGGGATCGGCTGCCATCTTGGACCTCATATCTTTTCGGGCGATCTCTGTTTACGGGATCGAACCGCCGCACGGCAACAGCCTGTTTGGCCTGGCGGCTGGAAACAGCGAGTTTGTTCCTAATTGACGCGGCGGCGGACGACGTACCGGCCGTTTTCGAACCCGTCGAACAGCTCCTCGATCATCGGATGGCGAATCGGGTCCTCGCTCAGAGTTTCCTCCAGGTTCCGTTCCGCGACATAGGTGGTGTGCGTGGCGTTGTGCACCAGCACGTGATACCAGGGTTCGTCGCGCGGTGGCCGCGAACGTGCCATTTGCGCGTACCATTCCTCCGAGCCTTGAAACTCGGCGTCGACGTCGAAAATCACACCGTGGTAATCGAACAGCAGGTGATGGATCAACTCGCCGACAGAGAATTTCGCTTTGCTATCGGGCATCGAAATCCCGTTCGCGGAAAGCCTGAAATCAAGTGTAGGGCGGCTTCCGTCGAGTTTCCAGAGCCTATACCGCCTTGGCGTGACGGGGCGAAGAATTGTCTCCGTTGGACAGGTAACGGTCGAATGCCGCCGCCGCAACGCGAACCAGCGGTCGTCCTGCCGGTGTCATGCGTACTTTGGCGCCATCCAGTTCGAGCAAGCCGTCCTGGCGCATCGGAGCGAGCGCCGTCAGGTCGGCGTGGAAGGGTTCAGGTTCTACGCCGTGGTCGAGAGCAACGCGTTCTACATCAACCGACATATCGCACATAAGGCGCCAAATGATGTCGCGCCGGGCGCGGTCGTCGCCGGTCAACTGGCGGCCTCGCGCCGTAGCCAATCCTCCATTGGATATCGCCTGCCGCCAGGCCCGGACATCCGGGTCGTTCTGTACGTATCCCTCCGCGAGGGTGCCAATCGCGGACGCACCGAAACCCAGCAATGCCGTTGCGCCGTCTGTCGTATACCCTTGGAAATTGCGGTGCAGATTGCCCGATAGCGCCGCAGCTGCCAGCACGCTATCCGGTCGCGCGAAGTGATCCATACCGATGGTCTGGTATCCAGCGTCCTGCAATCGTTGGGAAGCCGCTTCGGATTGCGCCCAGCGTTGTGATATGTCCGGCAATAGCGCCTCGTCGATCAGGCGCATGTGCCTCTTCATCCAGGGGACGTGGGCATAGCCGAACAACGCAACCTGTTCGGGTTCGAGTTGCAACATACGCTCGACGGTTTGGACGACCTTCTCGACGGTTTGGCGGGGAAGGCCGTACATCAGGTCGACATTAATGTCGTCTATGCCGGATGCCTCAAACGCCGAGAATATTTCTGCGATCTTCTCAAAGGGCTGAACGCGATTCACGGCGCGCTGCACGTCGTCGTTCAGGTCCTGGACGCCGATGCTTGCCCGTGTCACGCCGGACTCGGCGCAGGCCTGGATGAACGCATCGTCCGTTGTGCGGGGATCGATCTCGACGGCGATCTCGGTGTCCCGGTTCGTGTCGAACCGTTGCCTCAGATGGTCGATGAGGCGAACCAGATCACCCGGCGCGATGGTGTTGGGTGAGCCGCCGCCGAAATGGATGTGTCCGGCGGTCAAACGCGATGGAAGCGCGTTGGCAACCGCATCGATTTCGACGATTAGATCGTCCACATAAGTCGCGATGGGCTCGGGGCGGCGCACGACCCGCGTGTTGCATCCGCAGTACCAGCACATCTCATGGCAAAAGGGAATGTGGAGGTAGAGTGACGCGACGGCGTCCGGTGCTGTTTCGCCGAGCCAGCGCGCATAGGTTTCCCGGTCGATTGCCGGGGTAAAATGCGGAGCGGTAGGATAGCTTGTGTAACGCGGGACCGACCGGTCGTATCGCGCGATGAGATCGGCTTGCATGCGGGGACTATTCCTGGCGCATCATTCGAACGCTTTGATCTACGTCAACCGGCGTCCGGAAATCCGTACGCCAATTTGCCTGCTTTTAGCATCCCAACGTGGCGTGGGAAACCTAGATGAGTTTGGCCGGTCACGATACCGTTTGTCAGCTCGCCCAGGACATGGTCTCGACCTCGTCCTGCACGCCGTAGAGCATGACGAGGCCGTCGAACAGCTCGGTGAACTGCTCGTTCCGCAAGACCTTGCCGTACTGCTTTATGTACCAGCTCCACAGATTGAGGCTGTGCGTGGCGACCGACACGTGCGACGCCAGACTCAGGTACGAGTTCTCGGAATTGTCGAGAAAGTTCATGAACAGGTTCGGCTTGTCCTCGTCGACGAACTTGTTGTAGCTCTCTTCATATTCCGCGATGACTTTGTTGGCGGCGATATACCCGTCGCGCATTTTCTGGCGCAGGCCTTCGCGGCGCGATTCGATCTTCCGCTTCTCGTCCGGCAACAGGCCGAGATGGTTCATCGGGTAGCAGAGCTTGTTGTGCCCGACCCATTGGAACATCGCCTTGAGCGAGTTCAGCATGTCGTTGAAACGGACCTGATAGTAGCAAACCGCTTTCCAAGCGAAGAACACTTCGGGGGCGTTTTCGGGTTGGATTTGCATCGCCTTGATGAAGGGCTCGATGCCTTCTACGTCTTTCGCCTCCCAAATCTTTCTCAGGAAGCGTTCGACATATTGCTGGCGGGCTAGGTTGTCGCCGCCGTCGCCCATGCCATCGAGCGCCTTGCTGACCAGTTTCGAGATCTTTTCGCGGATCGGCAGCCGGATCTTGTCCCATTCCTCGTCCGAGATCGCGAAATAGGCGGGATGAATGCCGGCATCGATCTCAAGTTGCTCCGCCTTGCTCTTGAACAGGAAGGGGTCGAGGCTGTGCATGGAGTCGAAGGTGTTGAGGATCTTCATATCCTCACCGATACGTTCGAGTAGTTCCTGCGTGGGATCGCTTTTTGCGATCTTGAACGCCAGCTTGCCGTGGAAGCCGCCGTCGCTGAAATTTACCGACTCGCCGCCGTCATAGGCGTTTTTCATGTCGTAGGGGAAATAGACGATGGTGTTCACCAGAACCGCGCGCGGGTCGGTCGCCAGGCTTGGCTCATAGCGTTTGAGGATCACCGATTTGTTCAACATGTCGTTTTTGAACAGCTGGCCGATGGGATCATCGGCATCGATCGATTTGCCGATCGCGTAACAATCAAGCGCCACGGCTCGTCCAGACTGGATCATATTGCGGAGTTGCGAACGGTTCATATGCCTCTACCCGGTCTGTTTGCTTGGGTTGCGTGTTTTTGTGCTTAGCGTTCTTGGAATATGCACCAGAGTGATTTCCAGATAGTTAATGCACGCGCGTGCCGGAAGAATCTCGAGCGGCTATTCTTGTTTTGGGGAATGTACGAGTTGCGGCGGTATCGCGGATCGCACTGCCATATTGACTCTTTCGCAAATAAAAGAACAAAATAGGAACATAATGAAGTATGACGCACGATAATCGATGGGACCGGCGCAAATTCCGCGCCGTGGTGCGGCAATGGCCGAACTGCGCGCGCAAATTGCCGCTATCGAGCGCGGTGGTGCGGTCAGACGAGAAGCGGTCTCGCTGGGATTGCCCGGTCTGGATGCCGCTTTGCCGGAAGGCGGTCTGGCTCGCGGCGCGGTGCATGAGGCGACGGGGGAGGCAGCCGGCGGTTTCGCGGCGATGGTCGCCGGACGGCTGGCCGGGCCCGTCTTGTGGTGCAGGGACGCGGTCGACCGCAGCATGCTTTACGGGCCGGGCCTCGACGCCTGCGGGCTGAGCCCGGCGCGGGTGATCGTTGCCCGTTGCCGGGAGCGCGCCGATTTGCTGTGGGCGATGGAAGAAGGCTTGCGGACGAAGAATCTTGCCGCGGTGGTCGGCGAGCCGTCCGGTACGATCGACCTGACCGCGAGCCGCCGCCTGCAGCTTGCCGCGGAGACGGGCGGCGGACTGGGAATTGTCGTCAATGCAAAGGGCGGTTTCGCCGCCAGCGCACTGGAAAGCCGCTGGCGGGTCGACGCCGCGCCGGCCGGCGATGCGGTTCGTCCGCGCTGGCGGGTGGCCTTGGAACGCTGCCGGGGCGGCGCCAGGAATGCACATTGGATCGTGGAAAGAGATGAAGAGACGGGTCATTTCGCTGTGGTTGCCGCGCCTGCCGACCGACCGGCTGCGCCGGCAACCGCCTGACAGCGGCAAGAAAACCGACAGTTCCGCACCCCTGATTACAGTCGCCGAAACCGGGGGACGTTTTCTCGTGGCGTCGGTTTCACGCGAAGCCGAGATCGCCGGTCTTGCGCCGGGGATGACGCAGGCCGATGCGCGTGCGGTGTGCCCGGGGGTCGATGCGATGCCGGCTGATACTGCCGCTGACGCCGCGCTGCTCGACCGGCTGGTGTCCTGGTGCGGACGCTATACGCCTTGGGCGGCGGCGGAGGGCCGGGACGGCATCTTTCTCGACGTGACCGGCTGCGCCCATCTGTTCGGCGACGAGGCCGCGATGCGCGCCGATCTGGTCCGACGTCTCGAAGGGTTCGGCTTTACGGCGCGGGCGGCGATTGCCGATACGCCGGGGGCGGCCTGGGCCGTGGCCCATTTCGGCGAGGGTGACGCCGTCGTACCGCCCGGTAGGGCGGGCGAGGCCTTGGCCCGGCTGCCCGTGGCGGCGCTGCGTCTCGATCCGGCGACGGCGGGCGGGCTCGCCCGGGTCGGCATCCGGACCGTCAAGGAACTACGCAACATGCCCCGCGCGCCGCTGGCGGCGCGTTTCGGTGCCGCGGTAGGGCTGCGCCTCGACCAGGCTTCCGGGGAGGTCCGGGAACCGATCTCGCCGCGCGCGCCGGTCGTGCCGTTCCGCGCCCGGCTTGCTTTCGCCGAACCAATCGCGCTGATCGCCGATATCGAGCGCGGCGTGCGCCATCTGCTGGACGATCTGTGCCGCCGGCTGGCGGATGCGGGGCGGGGTGGGCGGCGACTGGTGCTGACCCTGTACCGGATCGATGGCGAGGTCTTCGAGACCGTCGTCGGCGCGGCTAGGCCGGCGCGCGATCCGGACCGGCTGGCGCGGCTGTTCGGCGGCAGGCTGAGCGGGTTCGAACCGGCCTTTGGCGTCGAAGTCATGACTCTGACCGCGTCGGTAACCGAATCGCTGGTCCCGGCCGCAGTGCAGCTGCCGGCCGCGGTGCGCAATCCGGCCGCACCGGATGAAGCCTTCCATGGCGACCGGCTGGCGCCCTTGATCGACCGTCTCGGCAACCGTCTCGGCTTCGACCGGGTGGTGCGGCTGGTCGCGGTCGCGAGTCATCTGCCGGAGCGGGCGGTGCGCACCGCCCCGGCGCTTGCCGGGTCGGCGGATTTCACCTGGGCGCCGATGCCGCTGCGGCCCCTGCGCCTGCTGGAGTGGCCGGAGCGGATCGCGGCGACCGTGCCGGAACGGGATCCCCACGCGCCGCCCGAACGATTCCGTTGGCGGCGGGCCGATCACGATGTGCGTTTCGCCGAGGGGCCGGAGCGGATTGCCCCGGAATGGTGGGCGCGCGAAGGGGTGACGAAGACCCGCGACTATTGGCGGGTCGAGGACGCAACGGGCCGTCGCTTCTGGATCTGCCGCTACGGGTTGCCGCGCCCGGGTGATGCATCCGAATGGTTCCTGCACGGGCTGTTCGCGTGACAAAATGCATCCAAAATGCAATCATTATGATTGCATTTTGCTGTCAGAGGAGATGAAAATGGCTAGCGTCACGATCCGCAATCTCGACGATGACGTCGTCGCCAAGCTGAAAGTGCGGGCGAAGGCGAACCACCGCTCGCTTGAGGGGGAAGTGCGGATGTTGCTCACGGATATTGCCGAGGGCCGTTCGAAGGTTGCTCGACTCCGGGAAATTGCCGAACAAATTGCGGCAATGACACCCGCAGGCGTCGAACAGACCGACAGCACCGAATTGATCAGGCATGATCGGGATACTCGATGATCCTAGTCGTGGACGCGAGCGTTGTCGTGAAGTGGTTTGTGCAGGAACCGCTCAGTGAGCAAGCGCTCGACCTTGTAGTTCCTGGACTATCGAGAATTGCTCCTGATTTGGTTTTCTCCGAAGTTGGGAATGCCTTGTGGGTGAAGATGCGAAGAGGAGAGATTGCGTCCGATCAGGCAAAACTCGCGTTTGAGAGCCTGGAAAGTTTCTTTGATCGCATAGTCTCGTCGAAAGATCTCGCGGTTCGAGCCTTGGAAATCGCCGAAGCGCTCGATCATCCGATTTATGACTGTTTCTATTTGGCGTGTGCGGAGAATTTGAACGGAGTCGTCATTACGGCAGACCGAAGACTGTCGAACCGTGTTCAGAGCACCGCGTTCGAAGACCGTGTCGCTTTGTTGGCCGATTTTGATTTTGGCCAGTTCGTCCTGTCGCTGCAAATTCCGACAGAAAAGGTCGAGGAAATCGTCCGGCTCTGGAAACGGGTGGATGAGGCATTTCGTCACTTGAACGACATTTTGACGGCGGAGCAGACGTCGACCTTCAAGATCGCCAATGTCGGTGATCTCAAGCCGGTTTTCGATTCACCCGTTTGGATCAATCTGTTCGCCGCGATAGAGGCACTCCCGGGAAACGAACTTGTGGATCTGTTGGCGCTCGGCTGGCTGGGTCAGGGTTATAGCGGCACGGATTGGCAAATTTTGCGGGATCGGGCCGAAACCGCTCTCGGAAACCACGACACCGACTATCTCAGATACGTCTGCTCGCTTTCCTGTTACCTCGAACGTGGTCTTACGGTTCTCCAAGACCGCTAACGCATGTATATAGAGCTCCAGGTCACGACCAATTTCAGCTTCCTGCGCGGGGCGTCGCATCCGGACGAACTGGTGTTGCAGGCGGCGGCGTTGGGGCATCCGGCGATTGCCGTGACCGACCGCAACAGTCTCGCCGGTGTGGTCCGGGCGCATGTCGCGGCGAAGGAGGCGGGGATCGGGCTCCTCGTCGGAGCGCGGCTCGACCTGGCGGACGGGGCGAGCCTGCTCGCCTATCCGGTGGATCGGGCGGCCTATGGCCGCCTGTCGCGACTGATCACGGTGGGTCGCCGCCGCGCGCCGAAAGGGGAATGCATCCTGTACCGCGAGGACGTGCTGGCTTATGGCGAAGGGCTGATCTTCGTGATGCTGCCCGATGCGGCGGAGGGGCTGGACGCTCAGGTCGGCGATCTGCGGGCGGCGTTTCCGGGCACGGTCTATCTGGCGGCGCACAATCTGTGCCGCGGCGACGACCGGCGGCGGCTGGCGCGCCGGGCCGATCTGGCGGCGCGCCTGGAGGCCCCGCTGGTTGCGACGAACGATGTGCTGATGCACGGCCGGTCGCGTCGGCCGTTGCTCGACGTGCTGACCTGTATCCGCGAGAAATGCGTCATCGACGAGGCGGGCTGGCGGCTCGAAGCCAATGCGGAACGCCATCTGAAATCGGCCACGGACATGGCGCGCCTGTTCAAGGATTACGAGCCGGCGCTGGCCCGGACCTTGGAAATCGCGGACCGCTGCCATTTCTCGCTGGATGAACTGCGCTACGAGTATCCCGACGAGATCACGGCCGACGGCGTGCCGCCGCAGCGCCAGCTCGAACGCCTGACCTGGCAGGGGGTGAAGACGCGCTATCCCGGCGGTCCGTCGGACGCGGTAAGGGCGCAGCTCGAACACGAGCTGGGTTTGATCGAGGAGCTGAGTTACGCGCCCTATTTCCTGACCGTCTACGACCTCGTCCGTTTCGCGCGCGAACGCGGCATCCTCTGCCAGGGGCGGGGATCGGCGGCGAATTCGGCGGTCTGCTACTGCCTCGGCATCACCGCCGTCGATCCGGCGCGCCTCGACCTGCTGTTCGAACGTTTCGTGTCGGCCGAGCGCGACGAGCCGCCCGACATCGATGTCGATTTCGAGCATGAACGGCGCGAGGAGGTGATCCAGTACATCTACGAAAAATACGGCCGCGACCGCGCGGGTCTTTCGGCCACGGTGATCAGCTACCGCGCGCGCAGCGCCGTACGCGAGGTTGGTAAGGCGCTCGGCCTGTCCGCCGATACGGTGACGGCGCTGACCAGCCAGTTGCATGGCCGGTCGAGCGAGGATATTACCGAGGAACAGATCCGCGAGATCGGGCTCGACCCGGGGGACCGGCGCCTCGGCATGGCGCTCGACCTGACGCGGCAGCTGATGGGCTTTCCGCGCCACTTGTCGCAGCATGTCGGCGGCTTCGTCATCACCCGCGGGCGGCTCGACGAGTTGACGCCGAT
>CAYLTU010000099.1:0-1578 GCA_964386465.1 uncultured Rhodospirillaceae bacterium | reverse complement strand
CTGCCGCGCATGAAGCCGCGCGATTTCTACGATCTGGTGATCGAGGTGGCGATCGTCCGCCCGGGACCGATCCAGGGCGACATGGTCCACCCCTACCTGCGGCGGCGCAACGGCGAGGAGACGGTGGACTACCCGTCGGAGGATCTGCGCCGCGTGTTGCAGAAGACCCTCGGCGTGCCGCTGTTCCAGGAACAGGCGATGAAGGTCGCCATCGTCGGCGCCGGCTTCACCCCGTCGGAGGCCGACCGGTTGCGCCGCGCCATGGCGACCTTCCGCCATACCGGCACCATTCACACCTTCCGGGAGAAGATGATCGACGGCATGCTGGAACGCGGCTACGAGGCGGATTTCGCCGAGCGCTGTTTCCGGCAGATCGAAGGTTTCGGCGATTACGGGTTCCCGGAAAGCCACGCGGCGAGTTTCGCGCTGCTCGTCTACGTGTCGGCTTGGATGAAGCGCCATTACCCGGCGGTCTTCACCTGCGCGCTACTGAACAGCCAGCCGATGGGTTTCTACGCGCCGGCACAGCTGGTGCGCGATGCCCGCGAGCACGGCGTCATCGTGCGGCCGCCGGACGTCAATTTCTCCCAGTGGGATTGCATCCTGGAACTCGACGAGGCGGGCGAGGGCGCTTACGCGCTGCGCCTCGGCTTGCGGCAGATCCGGGGCCTCAAGGAAGCGGATGGCGAGTGGGTCGTCGCGGCGCGTGGTAACCGCTATGCCGATCCGGCGGCGATTTGGCGCCGCGCCGGGCTGGATGGTGCGGCGCTGGAGAAGCTGGCCCGCGCCGACGCCTTCGCCTCGATGGGCTTGTCGCGCCGCGAGGCGCTGTGGGCCGCGCGGCGTTTCGTCGCCGCCAACGCGAACGGCGACGCCAAGCCGCTGCCTCTGTTCGAGGCGGTCGGCGACGATGGCTGGGGCGCGGAGGCGCCGGTGACCCTGCCGGAGATGCCGCTCGGCGAGGCGGTGATGGCGGATTACGCGTCGATGCGCATGTCCCTGCGCTGCCACCCGATGGCACTGTTGCGCGACGGGTTCCCCAGGACGATGCCGGCCGAGCAGTTGATAGAGGCCGAGAACGAGTCCTGGATCACGGTCGTCGGGCTGGTCCTGGCGCGGCAGCGGCCCGGCACCGCGAAGGGCGTCATCTTCGCCACCCTGGAGGACGAAACCGGGGTCGCCAACGTCATCGTCTGGCCGAAGATCTACGAGCGCTTCCGCCGCATCGTGTTGACGTCGCGGCTGCTCAAGGTCACCGGCCGCTTGCAGCGCGAGGGCATCGTCACCCACCTGATCGCCGAGCGGCTGGAGGACTGTTCGCCGCTGCTCGACAGCCTGTCGGAACGCGGCGCAGAGGATCTGCACGGCTCCCGCCCCGCACCGCCGCCGAAGTCCGGCTTCCGCCATCCCCGCAACCAGGGCAGCGTCCTGTTCCCGAGCCGGGATTTTCACTAGGCCGCACGGATCGATCGACCATGTAGCGCTACAAGCAGAATGCTCTCTGCAAAATGTTCAAGCGCAGCCGCCGTCCACCCCCACCCGGCCCGACCGGGAAGATGGGTAACAGTTTGTACCGGC
>CAYLTU010000098.1:0-18620 GCA_964386465.1 uncultured Rhodospirillaceae bacterium | reverse complement strand
TTGAGCTTGAAACCGCGCCGGAATTTTTCGACCTATTCGTCGAGGGCTGCCAATTCAAGCCTATGCCGGCGAATCTGGGCCTGCCGCCGGTCATCGCCGGAGCCGGCTCCTAAATCCATGTTTTGAAGCCCAAGAGGATACCTGCCCCGATGGCATCAGATAGCACTCATAGATTCATTGTAATCGGCGAGAATATACACACTACCCGTGTGCGCCTGCGCAAGGGTAAGCATATCGCGCAGACGCCGGACGGCCGCGATGCGATCGCCTATACGACCATGGCCGGCGAAGGGCGGTTTCTGGTCATCCCCGACGCGGTAAAAGCGACCCAGGAATACGACGAAGGCCGGGTTAAGCATGTAAAAATCGCCGTGCAGCTGGCAATGGATAGTGACGGCGATGACGCAACGGAAGCGTTAATTTATTTGCGCGATCTGGTCGAAAAACAGCAGGCGGCCGGGGCCCATTTTCTCGATCTGAATGTGGATGAGATATCCCTCAAGACGGCGGAACAGAAAGCCGCCATGGGCTGGTTGACGCGCACCATCCAGGATATGGCAACGGTGCCTTTATGTGTCGATTCTTCCGACATCACCATCATTGAAGAAGGGTTGGCGGCGTGTAACGCGGCGGGTGGCCGACCGTTGTTGAACTCCGCCTCGCTCGAACGGCCCGACGCGCTCGACCTGGCCCTGCAATATGACGCAGCCGTCATCGTCACCGCGGCAGGGGACGCGGCGATGCCCGATGGCTCCGCGGAACGTGTAACAAACGCCTCGCGCATCGTCGACGCCGCCGTGGCCAAGGGAATTGCCCTATCCGACATCTATGTCGACCCGCTGGTCTTCCCGGTTTCCGTCGATAGCAGTTTCGCCCGCCATTGCCTCGACGCCATTGCCGAGATCCGAACGATCTATGGGCCGGAAATTCATATTACCGGAGGCTTCAGCAACGTTTCCTTCGGCATCCCGGCCCGCAAGCATATCAACAATACCTTCCTACGGGCAGCGGTGGCTGCCGGCGCCGATAGCGGCATCATCGATCCGGTCATGAACAATCCGAATGAAATATTCGCCGCGCCGAATGACGGCAATGCCGGCAAACTGGCGGCGGATGTGGTCAACGGCGACGATCCCGATTGCCGTAAATATATTAAGGCATGGCGGCGTGGGCAGTTGTAGCCGCACTCCGTGTATTCTGCTTTTCTCGATGTTGGAATTTATCCCGCGGAACCATTTTAGTAACGAGGCTGCCGTCTCATGAAAAATATGAAGGCTTTGCTGCATTATTCCGCCAGCCCGGGATTTCGCCGGCAGATAGCCGAACAACAATCCGAATGGTTACAGGTCGTTGTGGTGGAAGAAAGCGACCGGCAAACTTTTTTGCACGAGTTGGCCGACACCGACGTGCTTCTCCACGTGCTGGAGCCGGTGAGCGCAGACGACATCGCCCAAGCGCCACGCCTGCGCCTGATTCAGAAAATCGGCGTCGGGGTCAACACGATCGATCTTGAAGCGGCGAAAAAATCCAGTGTCGCGGTAGCCAACATGCCGGGAACAAACAGCCAGGCGGTTGCCGAGCTGACCATCATGCTCATGCTCGCGGCCGGTCGGCGGGCTATCCAACTCGACCGGGCCACGCGCGCCGGGGCAGGTTGGCGAGGGGAGCCGGCCCTGTTTGATACGATGTCGGAAATTCACGGCAAAACGATTGGGCTCGTCGGCTATGGCGCCGTGCCGAGACTGCTGACCCCGGTCCTGAATGCGCTTGGCGCCCAGGTGCTTTATGTGGCGCTCAGCCGTAAAGATGGCGTGGCGGCCGAGTGGCGGGAATTGCCCGATCTGGTCGCGCGATCGGATGTAATATCGTTGCACGTGCCGGAGACGCCGGATACTGCCGGCATGATCGATGCCGACCTCATCGAGAACTTCCGCCCGGGTGCTATTCTCATCAACACCGCGCGCGGCGGCTTGGTCGATGAAGCCGCCTTGGTCGATGCGCTGAAGTTCGGACAAATTGCCGCAGCCGGGCTCGATGTGTTCGCGCAGGAGCCGGTCGATCCGAAAAATCCGCTGTTGTCCCTCGACAACGTGGTGGTGACGCCGCATGTGGCGTGGCTGACCCCTGAAACGCTCAACCGCAGCCTTGTCATCGCTTTTGAAAATTGCCGTCGCCTGCGCGACGGCGAAGATTTTTTGCACCGGGTAATCTAAGGCGATCGAGCTGTCGCAATGCCTTGAACGCGGCGCGCGGCGAATGTCTTTGGCAAACAACTCACTAATGCCAGCAGCGAGTCTTCGGCCCTTCGAGAAAACCAAAACCGCACGTTGACACCGTTGCTAGTTTGCCACCCAATTCCAGCAACACGGCGCGCCAAAATGTTCATCGAGCGAAGCCCGTTCAGGTGAAAACACATCATATTTTCACGACCTGATTCAAAGCGCAGGCGATAGTGAATCATGATTTATTGCGCAGGCAGCAGAGAATTAGCGGAGCGGTCCGCGAATTGATCTGTATCAATGGTCCTGTACAGAATTTGTTGCAGCATCGTAAGTGGAGTGTTGTTAACCGAAAATGTCGGTTGATAGTTTTGGCAGAGAGTCAGATGAGCGGAGCGAAAAGCTGGCTTTGATATACGGAGGATGTTGAATAATGCAGCACGGAAAAGGGATCATATGGGCGGCGGCATTGGGTACCGTAATCGCGGTGTCGGCGTATTCCGAACCAACCGCCGCGGCGGATCTGCCCGATTGGCAACACGCGGCCAAGGAAGCGACGGACCATCCGACAAAAGACCCGATGATGCTGTACAATGCCGGCGGCCTAGATGGCCGGGTAGCCGTCATCGGTCTTCCCAGCCTGCGGACCTACCGCCACATCGATGTCGGCGTCGATCTGCATGAACCGGTATTCAGCGGCACCAATGCCGGCAACAAGAACCTGACTCCGGACGGCAAATATCTATACGTCAACGACAAAGGCGCCAACACGATCGGCGTTATCAACCTGCAGAGCGGTTTCCTGGAACGCTTGATTTCCCTGCCGTTCCCGTTTGGCGTTCACCACATCTCACTGGACGATACAGGTAAGTTCCTTTACGGCACCGGCGAGTATACCGGCAAGATGTCGAAAACCGAGATTGCCACCGGCAAGACCGAAATTATCGACTGGGGCCCGGCGCCAAGCGCCCCGGATTATCTCGATGTCGATAAAAAGGGCCGCTACGTCTTTTCGGGCAATTACTACCATTCCACGGTAGGCGTGTTCTCGACCAGCCCGTTCAAGTACATCAAGGAAATCCCGGTCGGCAAGAACCCGCACGGCACCGATGTCATACCCGAGAGCACCCTGGTTCTGGTCAGCGATAAACTGTCCGCAACCATGACCGTGATCGACATTGAAAAACTCGCGGTCAAGAAGGTGATCCCGACCTGCGCCGGTCCGCTGCATTCGGTGATGGACGTCTACGACAAGGACGGCGGCACCTATGAACCCGGCAAGGACAGCCCGGAAGGCCTGACATCCAAATACGCCTACGAAAGCTGTTTCGTCGCGGATTCGAACGTGAAGATCGACCTTAAAAAACTCGAAGTCGTAGATGAGATTCCGACCCACTACCGGACCGGCCATATCGCGATCAGCTCCAACAACGATTATGTCATTTCGCTGAACAAGTTCTCTACCGGCCTGTTCAATCCGACGGGCCTGGTCTATCCGGTGAACTTCGAACTGTGGGACGCTAGGGAAAAAAGCCCGACCTACGGTAAAACGCTGAAAATCGTCCCGGTCGACGGCGAGCCTCACAACGCCAAGTCCATCTATGCGTCGCAGATCAAACGCTGGAACATGGGTCAGGCGACGAAGGGCGGCCTGATCACCAAAGCCACCATCGACATTCGTCCCGCCCATAGGGCCAAGACCAAGGTCTATCTACTGCCTAAATCCAAGGAAAAACCAGGCATCCGGATGAAGGACGGGGTCAAGGAAGTCCACGTCAAAGCCTTCAGTTACGGCTATATCCCGCGGCAAATCCGCGTCAACAAGGGCGACAAGGTACGCATCTTCGTTACCAACATCGATCGGGCGGCCGGCATTACCAAGAACCCGGACGTCACCATGGGCTTCGTGATTTACGGGCCTTACGGTCTGCGGACCAACCTCGATGCGCCGCGCGGTGTGACGGCGGTTGCCGAGTTCGTGGCCGACATCACCGGCGAGTATGCGATATTCTGCCAACATTTCTGCGGTCCCCTGCACCTGGAAATGCGTGGCTCGTTCTTCGTCGACGATCCCAAGGGCGACGCCTCTAATCTCGCCGTGGGTGAGTATGGCAAGGCGCAAACTCTGCCTGGTCTGGTCGACGATCCCGAAGAACTTGAGATCGCACCGCGAGCGAAGGGGCTGTAGTCCGCGGGGAATCTTCCGTAAACTGTTTGCTGCATCTTATCCTCCCTCTTCGAAGAGGGAGGATAAGGGGCCTCTACCGGTCAGTTGGAAGCGTTCAAATCCACCGAGCACTATCGATGGTGGGAATGGAGCGACAGTGGCATGGGCGGTATCCGGCATGGGCGTAGCGGTGCGGTAAAGAGAAAGATTTTTTCTTTCGAAAATTCGAACGAGAGATGTTGCAAAAACTTCCAATGAAGGCTCTGCTGTTGGGTTCGCTCGCGGCATTGGCGCTGGCCGGGGCCGGCTTTGCCGCGATCAACTTTGCGGATCGGGGAAAACCGCTGCCCGAAGAAACCGCCGTAGCGGTGGTCGAAAAATTCTACGAATATATTTCCGAGGCGAAGATCAGGGGCGGCAGCCTACTGATCAACGAGGCCTACAAGCTAACGGACGGCGCGCAATCGCGTACCGGCCGAGCCCTGTTCCTCGGCATCGTCAACAGGTACCCGCCCGGTTTTAAGGCAGACGTCGTCGAGAGCAGGATCCAGGAGAGGCAAGCGGTCGTCACGATAGAATATCGTATGCCGTCGAGTTTCGGAGACAGCTACAAAGTACGCACCCGGGTTTATCTGAACGTGGACGAGGAAACCAATAGCTGGAAGCTCGATTTCAGGGGCGATACGGACGATCAGGACCGCGAGTCAATCACCAAAGCGGTGCAGTTGAAAACCTTGGGCTCCGCCTCGGGCAGCAGTAGCGCTACGGACAAGAGAAATTGATAGCAAGAGTCTATGATTGGCTGGACGCCAGAACCGGCCTAAAACGGTGGATGGAAGCAAAGAGGGTGCAAGCCGTGCCGGCGCATTCCTTCTTCTTCTGTTTTGGTGGAATTTCCCTTCTGATCATCATACTTCAAGTGATTACCGGCATCTTCATGCTGTTCTTTTATACGCCCGATCCCAAGGAAGCCCTGAACAGTATCGATATTATGAGCAACGAGGTCCCACTCGGCTGGTTGGTCAGGAATATGCACCGATGGGGAGCGACGCTGTTGTTGGCGTCGGTCTTCACCCACTTGGTCACGGTGTTCTATCGCAAGGCATACCGCAATCCCCGGGAACTCACTTGGATCTCCGGAGTGCTCCAGTTCTTCATGGTTTTCCTGCTTGTGCTCAGCGGCATCATCCTGCCGTGGGACTGGCGCGCCTACTGGTCCTATGCGATCTGGGTCGACTACGTTGCCACTTGGCCGCTGGTCGGTGAGTTCGTGAAGAGCTTCGTACTCGACACATTCACCATCTACAGAAGTTTTATCACGCATATCGTGATTCTGCCGCTGATTCTGTTCGCGCTCCTCTGGTTCCATTTCAGGATGGTGAAGAAACATGGCATTTCGGAACCTCTATAGGAATGGTGGCGGGAGCAAAGCATGACCGGCAAGCAATCCAGCCTCATCCGCGATCCGAAATACGATCCTCCCTATCCACAGGATTTTCACGGCTTCTGGCCTCGACACGCGCTCAAGACCATGGCCGTGAGCATCCTCACCATCGCCCTGGTTGTTGGCCTGTCCTATTTCTACCGCGTCCCCTCGGACATCAACATGCCGCCTCTTCCCACCGAGGGGGAATACCTTCCAGCCCCTGAATGGTACCTGATCTTCATCTTCCAGCCGTTCTGGTACCTGACCGGCAAGGCCGCCGAATGGCTGCCGCTGGGAACCTTCTGGGCCCCTGTCGCCATTCTGCTTGCAGGCTTCGCCCTTCCGCTCGTCTTCGGCCGGAAAAAGGCATCCGGTGGGCGGCAGTTGTCGCCGGGGATCAAGTTGCTGATGGGTGCCGGCGCTCTGGCGATCTGGGTGGGCATGACGGCAAGCGTGGTCGGTAACGGCTATCCCGCCAAGACAACTGGTTGCACCTCATGCCACAACCCGATGATGGGCGTAAGGCAGGCATTGCCACCTGCCGACATGGCGAAATACTACAGGGGATCTAGGCAATTGCAGATCAGCGTCGGTGGTTACCGGGCCGGCTCAAGGGGCGCCGCGGAATCGTACAAGGATGCGAACTGGCAATTGAGGCATTACTACGAACCGACCATGACGTGGTAGGCATCATGCAAGTCCGTCACCGCCTTCCAAGGCGTTTTTCGACGGCGCAGTTCGAGCGGTGTCGTTGGATGCTTGATTTCCTTTTTTTCACCTTACTGGTCGCGGTGCCGTTGCAGGGCCGGGCGGACGTACGGACGATTGATCCCGTGATCCAGGAATTCGTAGTCCCGGAAAGGATCAGTTCACCACATTCCATTGCGGTGAGTGCGGACGGAAACGTGTGGTTCGCGGAGAAAGTCGGAAAGAATCTGGTCATGTTCGACCCCGAACGGAAGACGTTCGAGGCCCACCCCCTGCCTTCCGACTGGGGCAACCTTGGACCATCACGGATCGTCGTGGCGCCTAACGGAAGCATCTGGTTCAGTGTTCGACGATGGGCCGATTCCCTTGATGGTACGTGGTTGCTCGGCCGGTTCGACCCGGTCAGCCGCGCGTTCCAGAGATATTTTCTGACCGATGCCGACGCGGCCCGGAAGATCGGCACGGAGCGGGGTAATGTTTCGCCGGACGATCTGCTCGTCGACCGAAAGGGAATCGTCTGGTTCCTTTCACCAGAAGAAAACAAGGTCTACAGCTTCGAACCCGGTGGCGCCGGCCTGCGCGGATTTTCTATCCCCACGCGGCACAGTTATCCCAAGGGTATCGCTATCGATGGCGGCGATACCATCTGGTTTGCCGAAGCTAACGCGAACAAGATCGGTAAGTTCATTCCCGCCAGCGCCGCGTTTAGCGAGTACGAAATCCCGACAAAATTCGCTAATCCGGAAACGCTGACCGTGGATGGCGCCGGCAGGATCTGGTTCGTCGAACTGCGAACCAACCGGCTCGGCGTGTTTTATCCCGAAACGGAAAGGTTCTATGAAGCATTGATTCCGACTTCCGGAGGTCTTCCCAATGCACTCGCGGCCGGCGGCCGCGGTGGAATCTGGTTTCTGGAGTATATGGGCAACAAAGTAGGCGTCTTCGATCCCGGTCCGGCGCGGTTCAAGGAATTCGACATCCCCACCTACGCCAGCCTTCCCGGCGATATGGCAATCGACCTCGCACGGGACCGCCTTTGGTTTTCGGAAACCAGCACGGAGGCAAAAAGGCTCGGGATGCTTTCGATGGGCTTGGCGCGCACCACCATGGCTACAACTGGCACCGCGGGCAAACCGGCCGCCGCTTCGAAGGCGCCTCCCGAGAAATATTCAATCTCTCTTGCGGTTTACGCCGTGGCAGCCCTGCTGGTCTTGTTCAGCGCATCTTTTTTATTCTGGCGGCGGCGGACTGGGTAATGACCTTTGGTATGAGGCGCGTAGCCATCGCATGTGCGGCACTCGTCGCCGTACTTGTTTCCTCATTCGCCACCGCCGGTGAGTTTGAGTGGAACCTCGAAACCTATCCCGTGCCGACGAAAAATGCGTTGCCATCGAGGATCGCCATCGATCGAAATTGCGTCATTTGGGTCTTGGAAGCCAACGCCAACAAAATAGGCAAATTCGATCTCGGAAAAAAGGCCTTCATCGAATACGAAATCCCGACCTCCCGAAGTTTCCCTTCCGATATCACCAGCGACAATGCCGGTGTGGTTTGGTTTGTCGAGCAGGACGCCAATCAATTGGGCCGATTCGACCCGGTCACCAATACATTCAAGGAGTTCGAGATTCCGACAATGGACGGTGTCCCCCGCCGGGTCGGCAGCGATGACAACGGTATTATCTGGTTCACCGAGTTCTTCGGCAACAATCTCGGTAAATTCGATCCTCGGACCGAGAGCTTTACGGAATATCCCATACCCACGCCCAACAGTCAGCCGACAGGCCTTGTGGTCGACCCCGAGGGCGTCATTTGGTTCCTCCAAAGTCAGGGAAACAAGTTGGCTTCATTCGATCCGCTCAGCGAAAAATTCAAGGAATTCGACTTTCCCGAGCCATTCCTAGTGCCCAAGGATATCGTTATCGATCACAATGGACTGATTTGGTTCGGCGGTCGCAGGAACAGTAAATTGATGATGTTCAACCCTTCCACCGAGCGATTTTTGGGCTTTGCCCTTCCCGTAAAAGGGGTCGTCGAGGGATTGGCCGTCGATCAGCCTGGGAATATCCTATTTTCGCTGGGCAATGTGGGCAAGCTCGGCGCCATGAATTCGGTCTCGAGGGAGTTCCTAGAGTTCAAGGCCGTGTTGGGGCAAAGCGAGCCGAACGACATCGCGGTGGATTGCAACGGAAACATCTGGTTCACCGATATCTCGCAGAACACCCTTAACAAACTGCGCGGCGAAGACCTTCTGGGGTTATGGTTGAAGTAGGTTCCACGGATACTATGGTTTTGACGTCGGCCCAGCCCGTGTCGGAAGCATGGATCGGACGCTACTGCCCAAACCGTCATCACGGATATGCGTCAAGATGAGCGTGACTGTTCAACGGGTGAAGTGCGCCCAAGTACTCATGCATCATACATGTGCAGCCGGGTTTATTACGGCAGATGGCAGGGAATCATGGGAGCGGTACTCAAATTGATCTGAATCAATGGTTTTGGACGCGATTAGTTGCACCATGAAAATGGTGAATTGGTAAGTGAAAATATCGGTTGATAGGTTTGGTGGTAAGTCAGGTGAGCACTTTAAGAAGCTGACTTTGATATACGGAGGAACTTAAACAATGCAGTTCGGAAAAGAAATCATATGGGCGACGGCTTTGGGTACCGTAATCGCGGTTTCGGCGTACTCGGAATCATTCGCGGGAACGGCGAGGTGCCAGCTTCACGACGAAACTAAGGTGGTTTGTCCGGTTCGCTCCGATGCGGAACTGCAAGCGGCCGCGGCAGCCTATGATAAAGAAGCCGCGCAAATGACCTCCGGCGTATCCGGCAGTACTTATGGCGTGGCTCCATTCGACTACCTGACCGGTGTCGGCAAACGGACCGAAGGCACCACGCTTACGAAGGGCGACAGCGGCTACGCCGGCAAGAGCGGCAAGACCGAATTGTGGGACCGTGTCAAAAAGCCGAAAACAGGTGAGTCGATTTACAACCAATGGACCAACAACTGGTCGCCAACGTTTAAGACCACTCTCGTCCCGGGCGCGGATCCCAATGAAGGCAAGCAATGGTACTATGTCTATTGCATCGCCTGCCATGGCTGGGGCCTGCGGGGCGATGGACCGAGTGCGTCGGAGATTGACCCGCGTCCGCGGATCCTGACCAAGGGCGACTATATGAACAAGAAGTCTAATCTGCAGTTGTTCTCGGTGATCAAGGGTGGCGGCGAAGCTGTCAATCTGGCATCGTCGATGCCCGCATGGGGCAATTTGCTGCAGGATCAGGACATTTGGAATCTCGTCGCCTGGATTAGGATGATGGCGGACTCAAAACCGCCGAAGACGATCGAAGAATACCTGAACCCGAAAACCACCTTCAAGCCGATTGCCGGCGATGTCGATGCTCTGACGGCAAGCAAGAACGCCGACTTCCAAGATGCCCAGGAGATGAACGAATTGTCGCTCGCTGGGCGTGGCGAAGGCGCGCTTAAGGGCGGCGGCTACGTCGATGGCGGCTTACGCAAGAAACCTGCTGATGTCGCGGCAAAGGTCAAAAAGGGATTTTGAGCCTAAGACACTGATCGCCTCCGGAAAGTACCGGCAGGGGACAGGGTTCTTGTTCGCGGCGACCATCGCGACGCAAGAAATGAAGAGGGGCCCGGAAACGCTAGCGCGCCGGACCTCTCTTTTCTTGTCAGGGTGAAAAAAATCAGATGATGGGAAAAGGCTGGATTGTAACGGCTGCGTTGCTTACCGTTGTTTTGGGCGCCGCTGCACTGATCGTTTTCGTTCCCAATTCCCTGGGCAGGGCTCTCATCAAGGAGGCCAAGGCTTACGGGTATATCGCCTATACACCGGAAGAGGCCATCGCACTCGCCTATGAAAGGTGCTCGACCTGTCACAGCGAAGAGAAAATGCTCAAATACTGTTCGCGCTGCGGCCCGCCATTCATTGTCGTGGCGCACTTCATGAAAAAGTATACGGAAATTACCAACGCTCAGAATAAGCACATTAATCTAGAGCAGTTCAGCGACGCGGAAATCGTTGCCATCGCCCAAGCCTGGAACGCCTTGATAGGCAATTGGGAGAGCGATTGGCCCGAACGCGACTTGCGCAAGCTGCTCGCCAAGGATCGGGCGCTGATCGATCTCCTGGCGCTGCCGGTTGAACAAAGACCGATCGAAGCCGCGCTAAGGGACAAGCGCGCGCCGGGCTCCTACAGACGCTACGGTCTTGGAACGAGCGATAATTAGGCATGATCGAAGTAGAAAACCTAACCAAGAAATACGGTTCGCATCTTGGCATCGACGACATAACTTTTTCTGCGGAAAAAGGCGAGACCATCGGATTTCTTGGCCCCAACGGTGCCGGAAAAACGACGACCATGCGTATCCTCACCTGCTTCTTTCCCGCGACATCGGGTAGGGCCGTCGTCGCCGGTTACGATTGTTTCGAGGATTCTTTCGAGGTCCGCAAACGGATCGGCTACCTGCCCGAAAACGTGCCTTTGTACGGCGACATGATTGTCGACGATTACCTCGCCTTCGTTGCCGGAATCAAGGGCGCGGAGAGTAAGGCGGTCAAGCAAACTGTCACGCGAACGATGGGCGATTGCGGCCTCGATGCCGTCGCCGGCCGGCCGATCGGCGAACTTTCAAAGGGCTACAGGCAGCGGGTGGGACTGGCCCAAGCATTGGTCAACAATCCCGAAATACTTATTCTCGACGAACCCACCAACGGCCTCGACCCCAAACAGATCAAAGAAATCCGCAAGCTGATTAAGGAGCTGGCGGAGCGACGCACGATCATTCTCTGCACCCATATCCTGCCCGAGGTGAGCATGATGTGCGAACGGGTGATCATCATCAACAAAGGCAAGCTGGTGGCCGTGGATAGGCCAGAAAATCTGACCGCCAACCCGAGAGACTCGTCGCGGATATATCTGCGGATCACCGGTGATCGGGAAAAAATCACCGAGGCGCTCGGCGCGGTAAAAGAATTTCTAAAGGTCGAACCGGCGGCGGCGGCCGACGGCAGCAACGGATTTATCGTCGAGTTGGCGGATGGGGCGGAGGGCGAACAAAAAATCTTGCCCCTCGTTTTGAGCAACAACTGGAAACTAAATGAGATGCGCTCCGTGGAGACCAGCCTGGAGGATGTCTTCATTCAACTCGTGACGGAAGAGGAGGGCGTGTGAACCCGAAAAACATTGGACTAGTCTTCAGGAAAGACCTCAAGTCCTATTTCAATTCCTTTATCGCCTACGCGGTCATCGCCATCTTTGTGGCGGCGACGGGGTATCTTTTTTTCAATCTTATGGCCAGTTTTTCGGTGTTGAGCTTTCAATCTCAAGCCAACCCCATGATGGCCAAGCAATACAACCTTTTGAACATCAACGAGACCGTGGTGCGACCGCTTTTCGGTAATATTTCCATTGTTATGTTGCTGATGCTGCCGCTTTTGACCATGAAGCTGTTAGCCGACGAAAAGAAATCGGGAACGATGGAATTGCTTCTTACCTATCCGGTAAGGGACGCCGAAATCGTTCTCGGCAAGTTTCTTGCCTGCCTTACAGTATTTGCGGCGATGCTGCTTTCAACCGTCTCTTATCCCCTTCTGCTGATCAATCTGGGGGAGCCGGAAATTCTGCCGTTGATTACCGGCTATGCCGGACTGTTTTTGCTGGGGGCGGCGTTCATTTCGTTGGGTATTTTTACGTCGTCGCTGACCGAGAATCAGATCATCGCCGGCTCGCTTTCGGTCGGTATCCTGTTCTGCTTCTGGCTGATGAGCTATTCGACGATGTTCGTTTCGCCCGGATTCGGACAGATCATCTCCTACCTCGCCATCAACGAACATCTCGCAAGCCTGGCCAAGGGCGTTGTCGATACCGAAGACATCATCTACTTCCTCGTTTTCACCATCCTTTTCCTGTTCCTGACTTTGCGGTCGCTTGAATCGAAAAGGTGGCGGTGATGACGGGCAAGAGGTTGTTCTTCGTTCTCGGACTGGTCGGTATTTTATGTATCGCCGCCGGCGGTGTGGTTTATGCGATCACGCGCGAATTCAGCGTCGTTCCGCTTTCCCTTGTGTGGGGCGGCCTGCTTTCGTTGTTGATATTCTTTTACGTCAATTTCGTCGAAATTAGGAAGTTCGCCGCTCAGCGATCGACCAGGCATGGCGCCAACATGACGGTGATGATCGCCATATTCATGGTCATCATCGGCCTGATCGGCGTGATGTCTGTGCGCTACAAGATGCGGGTCGACTTGACCGAGACCGGCAGATATTCGCTCTCGCAACAGACGGTGAAGATTTTGAAGTCCCTGGAGCGCGATGTTGAAGCCGTCGCTTTTTACAGGAGCGATGAAAGATCCAGGCAGGCGATGCACGATCTCCTCAAGGAATTTTCCTACCACTCTCCGAAGTTCAAGTTCTGGTTCGTCGATCCCGACAAGCGGCCCATCGAGACCGCGAAATACGGAGTAACTTCCTATCGGACGACCTTGATCCGCTCGGGCGGAAAGCAGGAAATCGTCGGTTTCGAGTCGGAGGAGAAAGTCACCAACGCCTTGCTCAAGGTCATCAACGACAAGGTCAAGACCATCTATTTCCTCAAAGGTCACGGCGAAAAGGATATCCAGGACGGGCAGAAAACGGGCTATAAATCGGCCAGGGAGGCGATCGAAAAGGAGACCTTCAAGGTCAGCGAACTACTCCTTGTCAACCAGGAGCGCGTACCCGAAGACGCCAGTATTCTGGTCATCGCCGGGCCGCAGAAAGATATCTTGCCGGCCGAGTTGGAAAAAATCGAACGCTATGTCGAAGGCGGCGGCAGCCTCCTGTTCCTACTCGACCCGCTGCTGGCGCCCGAGATATCCAAGCATCTCAAGGGTTTTGGTTTCAAGGTCGGCAACGACATCATCATCGACAAGCAAAGCAAGATGCTTGGCGCCAACTATCTGACGCCGGTGGTCATGGAATATAACCAGAAACACATGATCGGCCGGGATTTCAGTTTCGTCACTTTCTTCCCGGTTGCCCGTTCGGTGGAGGTCGAGGAAAAACCCGCCGAGGGTAGGTACAATCTGGCCAAGACCGGATCCAGTAGTTGGGCCAAGAGCAAGGGCAAACTTGACGAGGAGGACATCAAGTTCAATCCAGCCCAGGACCAGCGCGGGCCAATCACCCTGGCCGCCGTCAGCGTTATCAAGGTCAAGGACGGCGAGATCCGCTCTCCCGCCAAGGCAAACAAGGCCGGCGCGCCGGCCCTTGAGATCGGTCTAACGGAGGGCGTCAACCGTTGGGGCCGAATTATCGTAATCGGGGACTCGGATTTCGCCGGAACCGCATATCTCAACCTGATGGGCAATAAGGACTTCTTTCTCAATATGATCGGTTGGTTGGCCGAGGAGACGGCGCTGGTCTCGGTGCGCAAAAAGGCGACGGAACTGTCGCCACTGACCTTGACGGATACGCAAAGCAACCTGGTTTTCTGGATTTGCGTCATCCTGGCGCCGACCCTGATGCTGGCTATCGGCGTTGGCGTCGTCGGGCGCCGGCGGTGGACGTCTTGAAGCTATTCAAGAAAACCATTTTCTGGTTTATCGCCCTGGCCGGGCTGTTTGGCGCCTCCATGCTGATCGACGACAGGGTCGAGGAGGCCGAGCGGGTCGAAGAAGCAAACTTGAAACTGTTTCCTTTCGAGATCGAAGAGGTGGCCGAATTCTGGATAAAGGCCGGTGAGAACGGAATTCGGGCGCGCCTCGCCAGGGAAGAGGACGGCTGGCGGCTGACCCAGCCGCTTCGGGCAAAAGGCGACGACGAGGCCATCGCCAAGATGCTGAAAAATGTCGTCGGTTCGCGCAAGGACGCAATATTGTTCGAAAATCCGGATCCGGCCAAGCTGGCGGAATTGGGCTTAGCCGAGCCTGATCTTGAAATCAGTTTTCGAACCGGTAACGGCGTTACCACCTTGCAACTCGGTAACAAGGCACCAACCCTCAATGTGACATATGGCAGGTTCAAGGGCGAGGCGGCGGTCTACCGAGTCCATTCGGATGTAAAAACGGAGACGGATGCCAGCGTCTATGCCCTGCGTGACAAGTCGACTCTTGCCTACGATCCGCTAAAGCTGAACCGCCTGGAGATCGCGCGGCAGGCCAAGGACACGGTAGTGATCGTGCACGAGCGCGGCCGTTGGGACATGCTCCGGCCGGAGCGGGTGCGGGCCGATCATGCCAAGGTGCTGGAGATCCTTTACGCGATCAAGGATACACCGGTGAAGGCATTCATCGATGAGGCGCCTACGGATTTGGCCCGTTATGGCCTGCAGGCCCCCATCATCACCGTAACCGTCAGGGAAGAGGGGAAGAAGGAACCTCAAGTTTTACGCATCGGCGGCAGGGACAAAAAGCGGCGAGGTTATTTCGCCAACCGCAACAAGGCACCAAACGTCGTTCTGCTTGAAGAAAAACTGATCAAAAACCTCCTTGCCGGCAGGAACCGGTGGAAGGAAGCGGGATAACAGCCGATGTTTCGCCTGATGCGTATCAAGGCGATTGCGATTCTCCTGGGAGGCATCGCCGTCGGCGGTGTCGTAACCGTTGTACTCTTCGGGTTCCCGAGCGATCGCGGTGAAGCGCCTGTCGCTCCAAAAACCGGTAGACCCGATTGGCTGGCCTCCCCGCCGGCCGAAGCATCACGCAAGAGAGAAGAAAAGGAACACGCCCTGGTCGTCGGGGTGATCGGGCCGGAAACCGGCGCCGAAGCCAAATACGGCCTGGCCGTGCTTGATGGCATCGTCATGGCGGCCGACCGTTTCAATGCCCTTGGCGGCTTGCGCGGCACGAAGATCCAAGTCATTCATCACGACAACAATGGCGGTTTTGGGCAAGCCCACGATATCGCGTCAGCGCTGATCGAGAAGAACGTGGTGGCGGTGTTCTCGGCCCCCACCGGCTGGTCGACATTTGCGCCGATTCATCTGGCCAACGAATCGCAAACGATTTTCATATCCATCGGGACGAGACGGAAAATCGGCAGGAGCGGCAACTACATCTTTCACTTCTCCTTGCCCGACGAAATAGCCATCGACGAAATGCTTGGTTACGCCGCCAATGAACTGGGCTACAGAAATTTCGCCCTGGTCACCTCATCGTCCTACGATTACTCGCTAAGCATCGCGTCGGTGTTCAAGCAGTCGATCGCAAAGCATGGCGGCAATATATTGGTCGAGGCCGACATATACGACACGTTTTCGGGGAAAACGAACATCGGCAAGGCCGTCACAGCCTTGAAAGATCGTGCGAAGGGATTGCAGGCCATCATCTTCACCGGCGACGCGCAAGACGCCGTGCGGCTGGCCCGGGCGGCCAAGGGTGAGGGCCTGAAGCTGCCCCTGATCGGCGGAGAAGACCTGTTCAGCGAACAGTTTCTCAAGCAAGGCGGACAAGCCGTGCGGGGCACATTGCTTTACGCTACTTTCGCGCCCGATCGCGCCTCGCGCTTGGTGAGTGACTTCGTGACAGATCATGTGGCCAGAAAAAATGCCGTTCCCGACAGATTCACAGCCTTGGCCTATGACGCCTTCGGTCTTCTATCGCAGGCTCTCGAGGTTGCCGACTCGCTGAAGGGCCGGGCGGTCAGGGATGCCCTGGTCAATTTGAAAGAAGCCGAAGGGGTGACAGGCGCGAGCCGCTGGGCGGCGGACGGAACACCGATCAAGCACCCGCACCTCTACCGCGTGGAAGGCGGTCAAACAGGCGAGAAATTCGAACTGGTTCGAAAAAGTGTCGAGTAAATGATGAAATTGGAACGAAATCACTGGCGTCACTACTTTGGCGGTGTCGCGATCCTGCTACTCATTCTGCAGCTTCTCACCGGCGTATTTCTGGCCCTGTTCTACCAGCCCGATCTGCAACAGGCTTACGCCAGCGTCCAGGCGCTTTATCGGGACTTCGCCGCCGCTGCCTGGATCAGGGACAGCCACCGTTGGGTGGCGTTTCTCATTTTCGCGGTGATCATCGTGCACGTGGTGCGAAGCTTGCTCAGAAAGGAGTTCCTGAACTACTCACGCAGAACTCTCTGGCTCACCGGCGGGCTTTTGATGCTACCGATCCTGGCCCTGCAGATCACCGGAATCATACTGCCCTGGGAATGGCGGGCCTATTGGTTCATGGAGATGGTGCCCAACTATCTGGGCGGTATACCGCTGGTCGGATCGGCAATGAAAACCTTTCTGATCGAAGCGTTTACGCTGAGCCGAAACTTCATCGCCCATGTCGTGATCCTGCCGGTGATTGCCTACGTCCTCATCGATTTCCATATCCTCGCGGTGTTGCGCAAGAGAAAGAGCGGTATCGTCAAGTATCTCGCCAAGCACGCCGTGATAAGCATCCCCTTCTTCATCGTTGTTGGAGCACTGGCGGTCAACATTCCCACGCCGACCGAAGATCCGAACATCATTCCGATGCCGCTCGAGGGCGCAAACGTTCCGGCCCCTGATTGGTTTTTCCTGTTCCTGCTACAACCGTTTATGATTTTCGAAGGCGCCATGGCGTCGTTTCTCAGTATCTATCTGCCTCTGATCCTTGGAATCGTTCTGATTTTCCTGCCGTATATTTTCAAGGGTTGGAGTAACAAACGGCAGAACGGCAAACCTGGGGCCGGATCGGATGTCGGCGCCCCGTTGCGACCCAACGGTAAGTTCAAATTGACAACGTCGGTCGGCGCGGTGGCTTCGTTCCTGATTGTCGTATTGGTGGCCAGCGCGCCGTTCGCCGTGCTTTTCGTGGAAACTCACGAATCTCCCACCCTGGGCTGCAACTCATGCCACAACGTGTCGATGGGAACCCGAATGGGCATACCACCGAGGGCCTTCAAGGATCGGAAAATCATACCGCTGGTAGATGACAACCGTTGGATGGTCGAGCACTGGTTCTATCCGCAGGTGGCTTGGTAGCGATCTTTCCGCTTCTGCATGGCGCCGACGATGAAAATCGCGACGCCGGCGACGATCAAGAACAGAAAAAAACCGTCCAGCGCGATCCCGGTCAGCAAGTTCATGCCGGTATCGACGATGCCGAAGACGGCGAGAATGACGCCGAATGCCTGTTTCTTGAAACCAGGCGGAAGCTTGCTCGCGGTCCTGATCATCCAACCAAAAAGCCCAGAAAGAACGCCTTGTAGTAAATCATCGTCCCGCTGAGGTTGAGCGCGGCAAGAACCGCGACGACAAGACCGCAGGCGTTCTTGGCTATCCGGGGATGGCGCGCCACGACCTCTATCTTTGCCAACAAATAAACCAGGGTTGCTCCCGTGACCGTCAGGCCCAGGCAAATGCCAACAGCATAAAAGAAGGCGAGCGTGCCGCCGCGTACGGCCGTTTCAGGCCGGCCGGCCATGCCCAGAATTTCCGATAGCGCGGGTGTTATGCAGGGCGAGTAAATGAGGGCGAACGCGCTGCCCAGTACGAGCGAGACGGCCGCCAGAACAAGCGGCCGACGCAACAGTCCGAAGACCGTGATCCTACCCGCGAGCATCAGCGAGAGACTGGTGAGCAGGATATAGCTGCCGGCGATGACCCCGAGCGTGCCAAGATTGTAAACGAGAACCCGGCCGAACGGCAGTCCGGTAACCGTCAACAGCGCATATGTCGCGGCAAACCCGGGCGTGAAGGAGAGCGCCGGAAGGACAACCCGGCCGCCAAGGCTGGTTTCGACTTTCAAGGAACCCGAGGCGAAATAAAGGCCGATGACATAGGCCAGGAAAAAAGGCGAAATCTGCAGGATGCAGACCTGCCAGATTGAAAAGAAGGATGAGAAGCCGTAGCCGAGTGCGTCGAGGTTTCCCATCACAGCAATTCGTTCATCCACTTGAGGAAGTCTTCCTCTTTATCCTTGATGTTGCCGTAGAAGACCCTTTTGACCTTCCCTTCCGCATCGATGAAAACGGTGGTCGGCGGCGCCGTTACGCCATAAACGCGAGCGATCTTGTCGCCATCGTCGTTACCAACGGGAAATGGAATCCGCCACTTGCCGGCGAAGTCCTCGAACGTGCTCTCCGGGCTTTGGAAACCGATCATCAAGAAGGCGATTTTA
>CAYLTU010000097.1:0-18683 GCA_964386465.1 uncultured Rhodospirillaceae bacterium | reverse complement strand
ACCCGCGGCCTCCGGCGTGACAGGCCGGCGCTCTAACCAACTGAGCTACACCCCCTTGCGCATCGCGCGAGAGCGCCCGATGTACTGCACGCCCCGGCACCTGTCAAGCGAGCAGGGCGATCATTACGGCAGCGTGCGACCCGTCACATTACGGGAAACGGATGGTGGGCGATGAAGGACTCGAACCTCCGACATCCTCGGTGTAAACGAGGCGCTCTTCCAGCTGAGCTAATCGCCCATTTTGACGCTTGGTATCCGTCATACGAAGACCGGCCTACCGCATAGCGGAAGACCGGTCAACGAACATCGACTGTTGCGGGACGCTATACTAGTTGACGGCGTCCTTCAGGCCTTTGCCTGCCTTGAACTTCGGTTGGTTCGACGCTGGAATCTGAATAGGTTCGCCGGTGCGCGGGTTGCGTCCTTGGGACGCCTGCCGCCGCGTGACGCTAAACGTTCCGAAACCGACAAGCCTTACTTCGGTGCCGGGTTTCAGAGAACCGGTGATCGAATCGAATACCGCGTCGACGGCCTTCCTTGCGTCAGCCTTGCTTAAGCCTGCGCCATCGGATACCGACGCGATGAGATCATTTTTATTCACTACATGCCCCCCTTCAAATAGGGATTGAAAAGATAAAACTCTAGGATCGAGGTCTGTGTACGATGGCGCGGAGTCTAATGGAGATTCGCGAAGCGCGTCAACGTGAAAGCCGCAGAAACCCGGGGTTTTGAGGTTTATTTAGCCCAAAAACTGCATTGCGCTACTGACGCAAAAATAAACCAGGCCAGAGACTTACAACTTAGTGCGTCGTGACGCCGCTATGGTCGCCGTCCGTCTGCTGCGCAACGGCCACATCGACGCCGTCGTCCTCCGGATTCCACTCAATTGGCGAAAGCGATTCGACCAAAGCCTCTTTAAGAACCTGATCGACCTCGCTAACGGGGATGATCTCAAGTCCCTTCTTTACGTTATCTGGGACCTCAGCCAAGTCTTTTTCATTGTCGGCTGGGATCAAAACCGTCTTCAAGCCGCCACGCAACGCCGCCAGCAATTTCTCCTTCAAACCGCCGATCGGCAGAATTCGACCCCGCAATGTGATCTCGCCGGTCATCGCGATATCCTTGCGGACCGGAATACCGGTCAATACCGAGACGATCGACGTCACCATCGCAACGCCCGCGGACGGCCCGTCCTTCGGCGTGGCGCCTTCGGGGACGTGGACGTGAATATCGGTCTTGCCGAACACCGTCGGCACGATGCCGAACGAGGGCGAACGGCTCTTCACGTAACTCTCGGCCGCCTGTACCGATTCCAACATCACGTCGCCGAGCTTGCCGGTCCGGGTGATCTTGCCCTTGCCCGGAAGTCTCACGGACTCGATCGTCAGCAACTCGCCGCCGACTTCCGTCCAGGCCAGTCCGGTCACGACGCCGACGAGGTCATCCTCTTCCAGCTCGCCGAAGCGGAACTTCTGCACGCCGGCGAACTTCTCGAGGTTGCGCTTCGTAATATGCACCTGTTCCTTGTTCTCCTTGAGGATTTCCTTGATCCCCTTGCGGGCCAGGTTCGCGATTTCGCGCTCGAGATTTCGAACCCCGGCTTCGCGCGTGTAATAACGGATCAGGCCGCGAAGCGCTTCATCCGAAATCGACCACTCCTGCTCCTTGAGCCCGTGGTCTTTCATCTGCTTTGAAATCAAGTGGCGTTTCGCTATCTCCACCTTTTCGTCCTCGGTGTAACCCGGGATGCGGATGATCTCCATGCGGTCCATCAAAGGCGCCGGCATCCGTAACGTGTTCGCCGTCGTCACGAACATCACGTCGGACAGGTCGTAATCGACCTCCAGATAGTGATCGTTGAACGTGTGGTTCTGTTCCGGATCCAAGACTTCCAGCAAGGCAGAGGTCGGATCGCCGCGCCAATCGGCGCCCAGTTTATCAATTTCATCCAGAAGAAACAGTGGGTTGGACGATTTTGCCTTCTTCATCCCTTGCAAAATCTTGCCTGGCATCGAACCGATATAGGTCCGCCGATGGCCGCGTATCTCCGCTTCGTCGCGGACGCCGCCAAGCGACATGCGCACGAAATTGCGGCCCGTCGCCCGCGCAATCGACTTGCCGAGCGAGGTTTTGCCGACACCCGGCGGGCCGACGAGGCAAAGGATCGCCCCCTTGACCTTTTTCACCCGGTTTTGGACGGCCAAATACTCGATGATCCGTTCCTTGACCTTCTCAAGGCCGAAATGATCTGCATCCAGGACCGTTTCCGCCGCGTTCAGGTCCCGCTTAACGCGTGTCCGCTTTTTCCAGGGAATCGACAGCATCCAATCGAGATAGTTGCGCACTACCGTAGATTCGGCCGACATCGGGCTCATCGCGCGCAGCTTCTTGAGCTCCGAGGAAGCCTTTTCCCGCGCTTCCTTCGACAGCTTGGTCTTCTCGATGCGCTCTTCCAACTCGGACGTCTCGTCCTTGCCGTCTTCGCCCTCGCCCAGCTCCTTCTGGATCGCCTTCATCTGTTCGTTCAGATAATACTCGCGTTGCGTCTTTTCCATCTGGCGCTTTACGCGGCCGCGGATGCGCTTTTCGACCTGGAGAACGCTGATTTCGCCCTCCATGAAGGAGTAGATGCGCTCCAGCCGTTCGCTGACCGGCTCGATCTCGAGCAGCTGCTGCTTATCGGGAATCTTCAATGTCAGATGTTGCGCAACCGTATCCGCCAGCTTGCTGGGATCGTCGATCTGATTGATCGAGATCAGGACTTCGGCCGGGATTTTCTTGTTAAGCTTGATGTATTGCTCGAACTGCGTCACCACGGCGCGGCTGAGCGCCTCGAGATCGCCCAAATCCCCCTCGTCCTCGACTAAATCCGCATAAGCCTCGAAAAATTCGGGTTTATCGGTGTAGCCGTTGATCTTGGCCCTTTGCACGCCCTCGACGAGCACCTTTACCGTGCCGTCCGGCAGCTTCAACAGCTGCAGTACGGTTCCGATGGTGCCGAGCGTGAAAATATCATCGGGCGACGGATCGTCGTCCGATGCATTCTTCTGCGTGACAAGCAGAATTTGCTTGTCGTCCTTCATGACGTCTTCGAGCGCTCTGACCGATTTTTCGCGCCCCACGAACAGGGGGACGATCATGTGAGGGAAAACGACAATATCTCGAAGCGGTAAAACAGGGTGAAGCTTACCACTGGGAACATCAATCATTGCGCTGTTATCCGTTTGTTTGTTTATGCGTTTCCCACCTGCCGTACAGCCGCCCCTCCCTCGTATAGGTGGCTCTGGCAGGAAGTACGATCAACCCTTGACCTGCAAATTTTGTGCCGACTTACGCGCTGTTCTCGACGTCTTCGCGGCGATCCGAGTAGATATATAACGGCTCGGCCCGGCCCTCGACGACTTCGCGGTTGATCACGATCTCCTCCGCGCCGTCCAATCCGGGCAATTGATACATCGGATCGAGCAGGATGCTTTCCATGATGGACCGCAGGCCCCGCGCGCCGGTCTTGCGCGTAATCGCCTTTTTGGCGATCGCACCCAGCGCATCCTCGACGAACTCGAGCCGGACGTCCTCCATATCGAACAAGCGTTGATACTGCTTGACCAACGCATTGCGTGGCGCGGTCAGAATCTCGACCAGCGCTTCCTCATCCAGGTCGGTCAAGGTGGCCAAAACCGGCAGCCGACCGACGAATTCCGGGATCAAGCCGAACTTCAGAAGGTCCTCCGGCTCGATCTCGGTTAGAACGTCGCCGATCTTGCGCTCGTCCGGTCCACGCACGTCGGCGCCGAAACCGATCGAAGAGCCCTTGCCGCGCGTCGAAATGATTTTTTCCAACCCGGAGAACGCGCCGCCGCAGATGAACAGAATATTGGTCGTGTCGACCTGCAGAAATTCCTGCTGCGGATGCTTGCGGCCGCCTTGCGGCGGGACGCTGGCGACGGTACCTTCCATGATTTTCAGCAGTGCCTGTTGGACGCCCTCGCCCGACACGTCGCGCGTGATCGAGGGATTGTCCGACTTGCGGCTGATCTTGTCGACCTCGTCGATATAGACGATACCGCGCTGCGCGCGCTCGACATTGTAATCGGCCGACTGCAGCAGCTTCAGAATGATATTTTCGACATCCTCGCCGACATAGCCCGCTTCGGTCAGTGTCGTGGCGTCCGCCATGGTGAACGGAACATCCAGGATGCGCGCCAGCGTTTGCGCCAGCAGCGTCTTGCCGCAACCGGTCGGCCCGACCAGCAGAATGTTCGATTTGGCGAGTTCGACATCGTTGTTCTTGCCGCCGTGCGAGAGGCGCTTGTAGTGGTTGTGGACGGCAACGGAGAGAACCTTTTTCGCGTAGCCCTGACCGATAACGTAATCGTCCAGTACTTTGCGTATCTCGCGCGGCGTGGGCACGCCGTCGCGCGATTTCGAGACGCTCGATTTATGGTCCTCTTTGATGATGTCCATGCAGAGTTCGACGCATTCATCGCAGATGAATACCGTCGGACCGGCAATGAGTTTCCGAACCTCGTGCTGACTCTTGCCGCAGAAAGAGCAGTACAAGGTGTTTTTCGAATCGCCAGAACCGGACTTACTCATGGTGATTGTATCCGCACAGTGTCATCGTCACCCATTCCATAAACTATAGCACAGCTACGTTGGCCGTGCCACGCGGCCAACTTAGCCTCGTATATCTTAATCGTCCATGAACGCCGGTTAACCGCTGCGTGGGCGGCAAAGCCGGTCAAAGACGGGACAGATCAACTTTCCGCTCCGGAATCGCCCTCTTCATCGCCCGTTTCGGCCCGCGTTTCGACGACATGGTCCAGCAGACCAAACGCCTTGGCGTCTTCGGGATTCATGAAGTTGTCCCTCTCAAGCGCATTCTCGATTTTCTCGACTTCCTGCCCGGTGTGCTTGACGTAGATCTCGTTCAGGCGCTTGCGCAAATCGAGAATTTCCTTGGCATGGATTTCGATGTCCGTGGCCTGCCCCTGGAACCCGCCAGAAGGCTGATGCAGCATGATGCGACTGTTCGGCAACGAATAGCGTTTGCCCTTTGTCCCGGCAGCCAGCAGCAGCGATCCCATGGACGCTGCCTGACCCAGGCAAACCGTCGAAACGTCGGGCTTGATGTACTGCATCGTGTCGTAAATCGACAGGCCGGAAGTCACGATTCCGCCAGGCGAATTGATGTAGAACGCAATATCCTTGGTCGGATTCTCCGATTCCAGGTATAGCAGCTGCGCGCTAACCAGCGAGGCAACCATATCGTTCACCGCGCCCGTAAGAAAAATGATCCGCTCTTTGAGCAGCCTTGAATAGATATCGTAAGCCCGCTCGCCGCGATTGGTCTGTTCAACGACCATCGGAACGAGGGCATTCATCGTCGTTTCAATCGGATCCGTCATAGCCTGCCATCAGATTTTAGCGCCGGTCGAACAACCGGCTCCGGGTGGACATTTGAAAGACGTATGTGGCGGCTTGCGCCACGAATTACAATTCTTGCCGCGGCGAACGGCGCGCTGTGCCCCAATCCCGCTCAGCCTTCATCTTCTGCCTTCTCGTCTTTCTTCGCCGACGCTTTCTTGCGTCGTGGTTTCGCCGGCGCCTTTTTCTTCGCGGCCGGCTTCTTTTTCTTTTCTTCTTCGCCCGCTTCGTCACCGATATCCGGGACCTGCATCAGCTCTTCAATGCTGACCTCGCGTTCCGAGACATTAGCCAGTTCGAGAATGAAATCGACAACCTTTTCCTCGAAGATCGGCGCCCGCAACGTCGCCATCGCTTCAGGACTGTTTCTGTACATTTCAATGAATTCTTTTTCGCGTCCGGGATATTTCTGTGCTTCCGTCATCAATGCGCGTTTAACTTCCTCCGCCGAAACCTCGATATTGTTCGTGTTGCCGACTTCGGTAAGCAAAAGGCCGAGTTGGACCCTGCGCACGCTGATCTTGCGGTACTCCTCCTTCAGCTCGTCGTCGCTTTTGCCTTCATCTTCCTTATCCTCTTCGGCACCCTCCTGATTGCGGGTTTCCTCATACTGGGTCCAGATCGAGTTGAATTCCTCGTCCACCATGCCAGGCGGCACCTCGAACTCGTGCTCCTTCTCAAGGACGTCGAGCAAGTCGCGCTTCAACCGTTCGCGCGACAGGGACGCGTAATCCTGTTCGAGCCGCTCTTCTATCGATTTGCGCAGGTCCTCCAAGGTTTCCTGGCCAAGGGTCTGGGCGAACGCGTCGTCTACGACCGTGTCGACCAACTCGCGAATTTCTTTGACCTCGACGTCGAAGACCGCATCCTTGCCGGCAAGCGTCTCCGCGCCGTACTCCTCGGGAAAGGTAACCGGGATAGACAGGCTTTCACCCGCCTTCGCGCCAACCAGTTGATCTTCGAATCCCGGAATGAACTGGTTCGTCCCCAGCTCCAGATGGTGGCCTTCCGCGCTGCCGCCATCGAACGCTTCGCCATCGACCATGCCCTTGAAGTCGATGACGAGAACGTCACCCATTTTCGACTTGCGGGCCCGCTTGATCGGCTCCGAATTGCGGTATTGCTGGGCAAGCCGGTCGATCGTCTCGTCGACTTCCTTTTTTTCCGCCTTGGAAACCAGCCGTTCGACCTCGATCTTCGAGAAGTCCATCGGCTGGATATCCGGCATGACCTCGACCGCCATTTTGTATTCGAGGTCTTCGCCTTCTTCGAACTTCGTGATCTCGATGTTCGGCTGCATGGCGGGCCGCAAAGTGTTGTCCTCGATCGCCTGGCGCGACGACTCGCTGACCGCCTGCTCCAGCACTTCACCCATCACGTTCTTGCCGTAACGTTGCTTGAGAAGAGCCGTCGGCACCTTACCTGGACGGAACCCTGGTATATTGGCCGTCTTGCGCATGTCCTCAAGCCGGGTATCGACCTTTTCCTCTATCTCGGAGGCGAGGAGCGTGATCGTATACTCGCGAAGAAGACCTTCGTTTTTTATCTCGACTACTTGCATGGAACCCTGCCTGCGTCACGAATGGTTGAACGGCCATACAGGCCGTCGAAAAATCGGTCCGACGCGTTGGTGCGGGCGGAGGGACTTGAACCCCCACGGATTTCTCCACCAGATCCTAAATCTGGCGCGTCTGCCAGTTCCGCCACGCCCGCGCGTCAACGCCTTGAAAGGCGCCTCACCGAAAGCGCCCTTGTATAGGAATAGCGACGTATGCGGTCAAGCAAACCGTACCGCATGTACATTGGAATAAAAGGGACTAGATCCGCGCCAGTGTGATGAAACTGAGCCTCGTCGCATTACTCGCGCAAGATATGGGATCAGAATTATACTAAATTCAAAGAGTTAGTGTGCTGATACACGTGAAATTCACACGTTGAACTTCACGATCAGGACGCTAGGAACTCGCACGCATCCGATAGGCCTGCGAGAAGGCCTGCGAGAAGGCCTCTAGCGCCAGCAGACGCGGACCTTCGCGGAACGATTTCGTGCGCAACGGTTTTTTGATCGTTACAGCATACCGAACGTGCGGAATACCCAACGGGTCTTTCACAACAGAGAGAACTTTTGCGGTCTCGACCGTACGGTCCGGATGGACACGCTCGAACTTTTCACCTACCGCGACAGGCGCCTTCCGCCGCCGCAATCTGGAAATTCCATCAATGAAACTGTCTTGCATACTCATAACATTCTACAACCCGTTGGACCCCTACAAAGCACTATAGCCTAGTTTGTAATATTAGATCAAGTATAAACTTCCACGATCAAATAATGTTAAGTAAGTGTTAAAATATACGTTCAGTTAATTATAATTTTATTTACTTTGAATGTTTGTTTCTTGACTTACTCTATCTTTATATTACCTTAAACTCGCGATCAAAGCAGACAGAAAATTGATCGCATGTTTTAAGCAAATAAACCTTTCCAACTCGATTTGATTTGACCCCACTTTTACTTTCAGACGCCGAAACGTTGGAATGGTCTTTAACCATTCAACTTCTACTTCTTTAACAAGCGGTTAACGGTAGTCGACGCCGAAACCTTACCATCACCCGTGTATCGCTCATGGTTCGCTTCGATCTTCGAAAGGTTGTAAAGGTAGTTCACCATCATCCCAGCGGATTGCGACAGGCCTTGCGCGGACGCATCGGCCAGCCAGTTCACCCTTTCCACTTGCGCGCCGTTGGTCAGATGAAAATGCGCAACGGGATCGGCCGCGCGCCCGCGCCGATTCTTTTCGCGCAAGAGGTAACGGGCGCATAGCTTCGTAAGAATCGGTTCAATCACAGCCTGTTTGGCCTCGTCCGCTAAGCAGTCGGATTCGTCGAAAATTCGGACGAGAGCGGACTGACCATCCTCCAACTCGAACAGCTCGTTCAACGCCGCCTGCTCGTCTTCGCTCATCACGTCGGCCCCTTCCTGCACCGAGCGACGCACCCAGCGTGCAAAGCCCGGTATCGGCGACAGCGTCGAGAATGTCTTCAACTTCGAGAATTCGGCTTGCAGTTCATCGACCACGCGCTTGATCAGGAAGCCGCCGAAACTGATGCCGACCAGCCCCCGTTGTGCGTTCGTGATCGAATAAAATATTGCCGTATCCGCCTCGGCGGGATCGGTGACCGGCGCGGATTCGTCGAGCAGCGCATTGACGTTGCCCGCCAAGCCGTTGACCAGCGCCACCTGAACGAAGATCAGCGGCTCGTCGGGCATGCGCGGATGAAAGAAGGCAAACAGCCGGCGGTCGGCTTCCAACCGGTTCTTCAAATCGTCCCAGCTGCGAATTTCGTGCACCGCTTCGTAGGCGATCAGCTTTTCAAGCAGCGATGCCGGTGATTCCCAGGTGATGCGCCGCAGTTCCAGGAACCCGACATCGAACCAGGATGCCAGAAGAGAGCGAAGATCATCGTTGAGCGCTTTCATTTCGGCGTTGTCCGCGAGATCGATCAGATCGGAACGCAGATCGATGAGAAATTTGACTCCCTCCGGCAATGCGTTGAATTGGGTCATCAACCGCAGCCGCGGCGGGCGAAGCGCCTCGCGCAGCGATTCCTGTACGGCGGACCGATTCTCCGGCTCGGCGTCCTTCAGCGCGGCGATTGATGCGTCGATAGCGTCCTGGTCGGGACCGAATTCGTCGGCCACGATACGCAGAAAGCGCTGCCGGCCTTCCGGCTCCAACTCCAAATAAGTGTGCCCCAAAGCCGCCGCGCGCGCGCGCGCCGATACCTCACCGCCGCGCGCCTCCAGGCAGGCCACCATCTGGTCCCGCAGGCTGTCGGCGTCATCCTGTGACGACAGGTCCGGCGACACGCGCGTACTGGACGTAACGGACCCCGCGATGTCGTTCCAGGCGCCGATCAGACGTTTGAATAACGAACTTGTTTCACCCATGGTTTTGTACTTTTCCATCCTCTTTGAGCCGCAGTAATACAGCAGGCAGCGTTTCTATTAAATCGTCGGCGATCAGACCGGGTCCGAATTCCCGAGCCGCCGCGCCGTGCAGCCAGACCGCCGTGCAGGCGGCGTCGAAGGGATCCTGCCCTTGCGCCATCAAGCCCGTCACGAAACCGGCCAGCACGTCGCCCGACCCGCCGGTCGCGAGATCAGGCGGCGCATTGTCATTCATCGCCGCGCGGCCGTCAGGAGCAGCGATGACGGTATCCGCACCTTTCAAAACGACGACGGCGCCGCTTAACGCCGCGGCGCGGCGGACCCGCGCCAGCTTGTCTCCGGCGGTATCGAACAATCGCGCGAACTCACCGTCATGGGGCGTCAGCACGCATGGTCCGCTTATTGAATTGCAAAGCAACTCGATCGCGTCGTCGAACACCGTCAGCGCATCGGCATCGAGAACGGCCGGCTTGCCCGTGCGCAGGACGGCCAGCGCCCGTTCCCTTGTCCCCCCCGTGATCTCGTTACCGGGTCCCACGAGGCAGGCGGAGACACGCCGCTCCCCTACGAATTCGGCAAAGCTGGCGGTATCGAGAAACGAATGGACCAAAACGGAGGACAGGGCGATCTTGTATACGACGAATGCGTCGGACGGGACGATTGCGGTAACCAGACCGGCGCCGACGCGCTGCGCGGCCCGGGCGGCCAACCGCGCCGCGCCCGTCATGTGCCGCCCGCCCGTAACAACCGCGTGGCCACGGCTATATTTGTGATCTTCGAGCCGCGGCCATGGAAAGCGCTTGGCCCAAAGACCCGGACCATTGGCCGCTTGAGACGGGGCAATTGCGTCAAGGACGGTATCGGGTATACCGATATCCGCGACGAGGATCTCACCGCAATAGGCCCGCCCCGGCAGCAGCAGGTGCCCAGGTTTCCGCCGGAAGAACGTCACGGTCAGATCGGCACGCGGTGCGGTTCCCTTGATCGCGCCGCTGTCGCCATGCACGCCGCTCGGCACGTCGACGGCAACGGTCGGCCGGTCGCCGATCGCCTCGATCACATCGCGGACGGGGCCTTCGACATCGCGCGCCAGTCCAGCGCCGAAAATCGCGTCGACGACCAGTTCCACATCATGCAGAACAGCAGGCGACAGCGGTTCGACGGCCCCGGTCCAGCGGCCGGCGTTCAATTTCGCATCGCCCTTCAAGGCGCCGTGGTCGCCGAGCAGCGCGAGCTTTACCGTCCAACCGGCCTCGCCGAGCAAGCGTGCGACGACGAAGCCGTCACCGCCATTGTTTCCCGGGCCGCAAAGGATCGCCACGCGGCACGGCTCCCAACGGTCCCGAATCGCCTGGGCAATGGCCGCGCCCGCGTTCTCCATTAGGGTTTCGCTGGCGACGCCGGCTTCGACGGCAGCCCTATCGGCGGCATACATTTCGTCGACGGTCAGCAGGATATCTGCCCTTGGAAACACCTACCGCCTCCTCGGCTCGATCCGGGTCACAGCGAAACGCCCTGGATCAACCGCATTGTCCGCGAGAGATATTCACGTCTGTACAAAACCATCACCACCCAAATCGCAGCACCCAACAGAACCCACGGATGAACGAACCAGCCGAGGGCAGCCAAACCGAAATAATAGGCCCGGATACCGCGGTTCGAATGTTTCGAGGCGAGCGACGCCAGCGTCGCGATCGACTCGCCAATCGCTTCGAAATTCTCCGGCAAATCGGACGCAGGAGGCGCCGCGCCGACCAGTATTGAACAGTAGTTGAGTTGGCGCATCGACCAAACGAACTTAAAGAAGGCGTAAATAAAGACAAGAATCATAAATAAAACTTTAGCTTCCCAAACTTCGTGCGATGTCGACAGCGCAAAGGGAAGATCCATGACCAGGGCGATCGCCTTCTCCGACGCGCCGAGCACCGCCAACAGGCCCGCGATAATCAGTATCGACGTAGACGCGAAGAAACGGCCCGAACGCAGAAGCGCGTTGATGACCTGGATATCGACCATCCGGTTGTCCCGCTTCAGCATAGCCCGCATCCATTCCTTGCGCCGCACGGCCATCCCGTCGATGAGATTACCGCTGGCGGCGCGGCTATGCTCGGCGAAATAGGTATAGCCGATCCAGAGCGCGGCGAACCCACCAACGCCGATATAGTCAAACTGGGAGAACTCCAACACGTTCAAACCTATTATTTCTCAATGAATTCACCTTATTATGTCCGCGTTGGCGCGTGTTCTCAATACTCACTTGTATCGCCTCGCGCGAAAATCGGGTATGCGACAACCTACCGCGATCTATGGTAACCTCGCGGTGATCGGCGCACGTCTTTGAACCGAATGACACTGAAACACCTCGCCGTTTTCACTGGACTGCTCGCGGCATGCTTTGCGGCATTGCCGCCGCCCGGACAGGCCGCGCGGACATTCGCCCCGGTGGAACACCGCTCCGCCCGGGGCTCGCTGTTCGAATGGTCACCGCTGATCGAGCAGGTCCAGCATCTTCTAATCGAATTCGACTTGTTTGCCGGTCCCGCCGCCGGCCGGATTACGCCGGAAACCCAACAGGCCATCCGCGCCTACCAGACGCAAAGCGGCCTGCCCGTCGACGGCACGGCGAACGAGGCGCTTCTCAGACACATGGAGACCGTTGGCCGCGCCGCAACGCTCAAGAGGCGTCTCGCCCGCGCCAGGGACGAACAGGTAGAGAGGGCGCGCAGCGCCCTCCAGGGCAGCGCGGCGACCCGCGACCTGTTGCTGAGCGAGAAACCGGTTCTGGCGGCGCTGCCGCCCGAAGGCGCCGAAGCCTGCTTCCGCAACCCCGATGTCGATTGCCTCTTGAAAGGGGCGACGGCGGCGATCCGAGATATCGGGCGAGAGGACTATCGCGACTGGGCGCTGCGTGACGTCATTCGCGCGCAGGCCGCCGCCGGACGAATGGCCGCGGCGCGAGCGAGCATCAAACAGTTGAGTGACCTGCGGCTCGTCCTGGTCTCACTCCGGGAAGCCGCCGCTTCGCTGGCCGAGGCGGGATATCACGCCGAAGCGTTTCGCCTGACGGAAACCATCCCCGACCCTTGGAACCGCGCTCGTGCCCTGCTGGCCATTGCAATTGCGACCCCCGACGCGCCGCAAGCACGCGATGCCCTGTTGACATTGCTGCCGCATCTCGAAGACAGGGGCGGCGCGATCGAGATCGCCGCGGAACTGCTGGCGAACCGGGGCGAACGCGGCGCGACCGGTGATGTCGATGCAGCGTTCCGGACGATCGGATCGCTCCTCGACGATTTCGACAACCCTTCGCGGATTGCGCTCGGCGCCGTAGCTTCGGCCTACGCCCGGGCAGGCCTATCCAGGGAAACCTCCGAGATGCTCGGCCGAATCGGGGACGCCAGCCGCGACCAGATCGCGTTGGTGGAATTTGCGGGAATGCTGGCGAGACAGGGCAAGCCTTCCAAAGCGACAGCGACCGCGGAACGATTGCGTACGCCGCAGCTATACGTCCTGGCCGTTACCAAGATCGCGACCGCCGAGATCGGGCGTGGCCGATCAAACATCGCCGCGGAATTTTTAGAGAGAGCCGAAACGGCGGTTCTGGATATCGATAGAGTGTTCGCCGCCGATACGGCGCTGGCACGGATTGCGGCCGGTTGGACCGATCTTGCGGCGCCCGAAAAAGCGCTCGCGAACATCGCCAAGCAGAAGGATCCCACCCTCAAGGCGCAAACGCTTTGGGAGCTCGCGGTTAAATTGGACGGGTCCGCCGTCGATGCCTTTTCCCAAGCGGTTATGGCGACAGACAAAATCGAAAGCGCCTTCGATCGCGCCGCTACATTCGCACGGGCCGCGCGCGAACTCTCCGACGCGCGGATGCCGGAGAGGGCGCGGCAGGTGTTCGAACTCGCCGTGCGCGAGACGAAGGCGATACGTAGCGGCTGGTGGCGCGCGCGAATCCTGAGCCTTCTCGCGACCGTACTTACGAAAATCTAGCGCGAGGCAACCGGGGAATTCCCGATCTCGCGGCGCAGTTTCCGGCGCATCGCGCGGGCGAAACTGTCGTAGTCCGCCGCGACTTCCAGGAACGCACCGGGACCGCCGATGACGCTCGCCGCGTAATAGCGGTCGAGCCACGGCTCCTCATCGAGGATCGCCAGCCCATTGACCGTTACCCCCAGAGCAACGGCCCTATCGCGGATTTCAGCCGGTGAAACACCCATATTGTTCTGACCGTCGCCGGAGACATCGATGACGCGGCGCTCGCCAGCGAAGCGATTCGCATCGATCGACCGCAGCGCGTAGGCGAGCGCTGAGCCAAGCCCCGTCCCGCCCGATACTTCGATCCTTCGCACCGCCGCAACGCGGTCGGCGAAGGCCAAAACCGACTCCATACTGTCGAGTAACGTCCAGCGGATGCCCGTTTCCTGTTGCCTATGGTTCGACCATAGTACGATCGAAATAGCGACACCGTCGTGCGACAGGATCGCATTGACGACATCCGGATCACGGAATCCATCAGCGATCCCTCTGATTTGCAGATCGTACTCGCGTTGATTGACGCTCAACGAATTGTCCACGGCCAGCACGAGTTCCAAATCGACGCGCCGCCGTTCCTCAGCCGCGGCGGCACCGCAGAAGACGATAATGGCGGTGGCGAAACGAAGCGCTATCCCATCGCCGAGAGCTTTCCGCGCAACACGTAATGAAGACTGCCGCCATGGCGGTAGTAGTCGACCTCGACCTTGGTATCGAGGCGGCAGACCAACGCGACGGTTTCGCCGCTGCCGTCGGTGCGAGTGATTCGGCACGGCACATCCATGCCAGGTTCCATCCCGTCCTCGATACCGGTGAGGTCGAACGTCTCGCTGCCGTCGAGCGACAGGGTCTCGCGGGTCGCGCCCTCGGGGAATTGCAGCGGCAGTACGCCCATGCCAATCAGATTGGAGCGGTGGATGCGCTCCAGCCCCTCCGCGATGACGGCCCGGACGCCCAGTTCCCGTGTCCCCTTCGCGGCCCAGTCGCGCGACGAGCCCTGCCCATAATCCTTGCCGCCGATCACCACCATCGGCACGCCGGCATCGCGGTAGCGCCGCGCCGCCTCGAAGATGGTCATCGGCGTGTCGTCGGGCATGTAGCGGGTCAGGCCGCCCTCGGTCCCGGGCCGCATTTCGTTGCGGATGCGGATCTGGTTGAAGGCGGCGCGCAACATCACGTCGTGATTGACACGCCGCTGGGCGTAGGAGCTGAGGTCCCGCGGGGCGACCTGCTGTTCCTGCAGATATTCGCCCGCGAGACTGTCCGGTGGAATGGCGGAGACAGGCGAGATGTGGTCCGTCGTCAGATAATCGCCGAAGATCGCCAGCGCCCGCGCGCCGACGATATCGCCCGTCTCCGGCAGCGCCTCCGTCATGTCGTCGAAGAATGGTGGCCGCCGAATGTAGGTGCTGCCCGGTTCCCACGCGAAGATGTCGCCGACCGCCGCTTCCAGCGCGCGCCAATCGCCGCCGCCCGCCTCGACATCGGCATAGCGGTCGCGGAACATCCCGGGCGACATGCACCGCCCGAGCGTTTCCTCGATGTCACCGGGCGATGGCCAGATATCGCGGAGATGGATCGGCGCCCCGTCCCTCCCCTCGCCCAGCGGATCGGTCGCCAGATTCACGTTCAATGACCCGGCCAGCGCGCTGGCGACGACCAGCGGCGGCGAGGCCAGGTAGTTGACCTTGCATTGCGGATGGGCACGGCCCTCGAAATTGCGGTTGCCGGAATGCACCGCCCCCACGACCACGCCGCCTGTGTCGATACTGTCGGCGATCGCGGGGTCGAGCGGCCCGGAATTGCCCATGCAGGTCATGCAGCCATAACCGACGATGTGGAAGCCGAGCGCCTCCAGCGGCGCCATAAGATCCGCGCGGGCCAGATAGTCGCCCACGACGCGCGACCCGGGTCCAAGCGAGGTCTTCACCCAGGGCTTCGCCTTCAGCCCCTTTTCAACCGCGTTTCGCGCCAGCAGCCCGGCGCCGATCATCACGCCGGGGTTGGAGGTGTTGGTGCAACTGGTTATCGCGGCGATGGCGATGTCGCCGTGGCGGATCGAGAAGTCGCGTCCGGCGACCGGCGTCTCGCCCAGGCCGTCGGTCATGTTCCGCAGGGCATCCTGGAAACTCTCCGGCACCTGTGTCAGGGCCGTCTTCTCCTGCGGCCGGAAAGGTCCCGCCATGGTCGGCTCGACCATGCTTAGATCGTACTCGACGATTTCGCTGAACAGCGGCTCCAGGGTGTCGGCATCGCGCCACATCCCTTGCGCCTTGTGATAGGTCTCGACCAGCGCGACCTGGTCTTCCGGACGTCCGGTCGCGCGCAGATAGGCCGTGGTCTCGCGGTCGACCGGGAAGAAGCCCATTGTCGCGCCATATTCCGGCGCCATGTTGGCGACCGTGGTGCGGTCGCCGACCGGCAGGCCGTCGAGCGCCGGTCCGCAGAACTCGACGAACTTCTGCACCACGCCCCGGTCACGCAGCACCTTGGTCAAGCTGAGTACGAGATCGGTCGCGGTGACGCCCTCCCGCAGTTCGCCGATCAGACGGCAGCCGACGACATCGGGCACCTGCATCGACACCGGCTGGCCCAGCATCGCCGCGCCCGCTTCCAGCCCGCCGACGCCCCAGCCGAGTATGCCTAGCCCGTTGACCATCGGCGTGTGGCTGTCCATGCCGAGAAGGCAGTCCGGATAGGCCAGGGTCGTGGAACGGCGCGATTCCGTCCACACAACGCGCGAAAGGAACTCCAGATTGATCTGATGGCAGATGCCCACGCCCGGCGGCAGGACGCGTAAGTTCTCGAACGCCTGTTGCCCCCATTTAAGGAACCGGTAGCGCTCCTCGTTGCGGGCGAACTCGTTCGCCATGTTTTGTTCAAGCGCGTCCGGTGCACCGGCGACGTCGACGACGACCGAATGGTCGATAGTGAAATCGAGCGGCACCGCCGGGTTGATCGCCGAGGGGTCGCCGCCGAGCCGCACCATCGCGTCACGCATCGCCGCCAAATCCGCCAGCAGCGGCACCCCGGACGAATCCGGCATCATCACCCGGGCCGGATGAAAGTTGATCTCGTGCCCGCCCCGGCAGGTGTCGGTCCAGGAACCCAGCGCGAGGATGTCGTCTCGCGTTACCGAGATGCCATCCTCGTGCCGCAGCAAATTCTCGAACAGGACCTTCAGCGAATAGGGCAGCTTGGATACGTCGCCGACATCGGCGTCCTCGGCCGCATCGAGGCTGAAATAACCGTAATTCTGGCCGCCGACCGACAGCCGCCGCGCGGTCTTGAACGAATTGATGCTATCGGACATCAGCTGGCGTATCGCTGGTCGATCTCGACGAAGTGCGCCGTGTTGACGATTGCCTCGCGATCCTGGAACGAGGCCATCTCGTCGGCCATCGCCGAACAATCGCCGTCGCGCTTGATCGTCTCCAGCACCTTTTGCATCGCCTTGATCGCGGCGCGCTGCGTATCGCTCGGGATGATGACGATCTTGTAACCGATCTCCTCCAGCCGCGAGACGGGCAGCAGCGGCGTCTTGGCGCCGAGGAACATATTGATCAGTTTGGGTCCGGGAATGCGCTCGGCGACCGCTTCGATCTCCGCCTCGGTCGTCGGCGCCTCGACGAAGGCCACGTCGGCGCCGGCTTCCATATAGGCGTGCATGCGGTCAATGGCGGCGTCGAAGCCTTCCACCGCGATGGCGTCCGTGCGGGCGATCAGCACGGTGTCCGGGTCTTCCGAGGCATCCTTGATCGCGCGGATTTTCTGGCACAGCTCTTCGGTCGGCACGAGGCTCTTGTCGTCGTAGTGGCCGCAGCGTTTCGGGAAGGTCTGATCCTCGATATGGAAGCCCGCGACGCCGGCGCGCTCGAAGGCCTTGATCGCCTGGCGCGCGTTCAGCGCGTTGCCGTAACCGGTATCCATATCGGCGATCGCGGGAACCCCGATCGCATCGACGATCTGCGCCAGGCGCGCGGCGATCTCGGACAGGCTGATCAACCCCATATCGGGAATGCCCGTGCTGCGCGCCATCCCGCCGCCGGTGACATAGACCGCCGGGAAGCCGGCCGCCTCGACCAGACGCGCCGACAGCCCATCGTAACAGCCGGGCGCCACGACGATCCCGTCGCCCTCGATCAATGCACGTAACCTGCTGGATGCCCGCATGCCTCCCCTCCCTTCGAATATTCGTTCCGGTTTTCGCGCGACTCTAGGATGCCGCTTCCCGGTGAGCAATGGAGAGTACGCTACATCCGATCGAATATGCGGAACGCACCGTCCGCCGCCGCTTCGTTGCGCGCGCCCAGCGCGATCATCCGAACGATTTCCTCGGCGACGGAAGCCGTATAATGCTGCGTGTCCCAGTAGTTCCGGTCCCGCGTCGTCAACGGCGAGACGATCATGAAGTCGAGCAGCGCCGCGTTGTCGAACGGCGCGACCATCGCCCCGATCCGGGCCTTGCATTCCTGCCATTGGAGATAGGACTTCGTTCCCGGCAGCGGCTGCGCGTAGGCGTGGTAGGGAACGAAAAACAGTATTTTCCGGGTTTCGGTTGGAAGGCCCGCAAGCATGTCACGCAGATAGGCGTGGCTCGGAAAATGCCATTTTGCCCGCTCCGGCGCCGGAATGGTAACGGGCGAGGCCGGCACGGCTTTGGTTTTCGGTTCCGGGCCGCCATAGATCGTCTGCCGGACCTTGCTCAGATCGTACCCGCTGTCCGGCGGCAGGAAATTGGCGTAGCCGTCCGGCCCGAATTTCGCCGCCTTCAAGTCCAGCAGGTAGGCCGCCTGCCGCCCTGCATTCTCGAAGCTCTTGAACTCGAACATGTGCGGGATGTCGTTCCATGGATCGGCGTCGTACATCCATTCCGGAAAGCGCCGGAAGGTGTATTTTGTCTGCGTCTTCTCGATCGTGCACCACACGCTGTCGAGCCCGATCAGCACCGTCTTCGGCACCCGGTGGGCCTGGCGGAAGACACCGAAGAGACGCGCCTGCTCATACGCCGTGGCGCTGTTCATCGAGAGGTTTGCGAAGCGTCCGCCAAGCGCCTTGTCGAGGACGCCGGGTTCGAGCATACGTGTCGTCGACGTCCCGATCACCGCGCTGTCGTAAGTCCGGCTGCGCGCGACGGCGGGATAGGAATAGCGCTGGTTGCTCGCCATCGCCGTGCGCTCGAAGGGCGGCGAGCCCGGCAAATTGCCGTACGGATCCAGGTGTCGAAGCAAGGGCATTGTCGGTGGCACGCCGTCGTCCGCTTCCAATC
>CAYLTU010000096.1:0-18930 GCA_964386465.1 uncultured Rhodospirillaceae bacterium | reverse complement strand
GCGGAGTCCATGCGCCGCATCTTCAACGAACCGGTCTCAAATGACGTCACCACTTCCGGCCAGGTCCTGGTCTGACCCGAAGCGGATATGAAGACCAGGTCTTCGCCGACGACCTTACTCAACGCGTCGAGGTCGCCATCGAGCAGCGCCTGTACCCGGGCATGATGCGCGGCGACGAGTGATGCGTGGTCTTCGGGTGATTGGTCGTTCATGTGAGGTGCCTCGGATAAGGTGAAATAATGCCTCTTCACGGGCCATTATACCAAGGCGCGCGAGCCGTGGCGACGCGACCCTTACCCGAACCGGCTTCTGATCTTCGCCACGATGCTGTTCGTACGCTTCTGCGCGGCGATCATCGCTTTATCCACCGCAGGGTAACGGGTGCGCAGGCGCTCGATCAGCCGCTGCGCCCAGGGCGATTCCATTGACAGCAGCATGCCGCCGATGGCGAGGAACAGGATGCCCTGCAGTATTGGCAGGAACAGGCCGAGGATTCCGAGCACGATGAAGGCCCAGCCGAAGGTGAGGATCGCCATGCGGGCGAGCCAGGACCGTTTCGGCTTCTCCGTTGGACTCGGAAGCTGAGTCACGGCGGCGCGCGGCGGCCGTTCAGATATGGATCGGCCGGCCGTCGACGGCGAGCGCCGCTTCCTTGACCGCTTCGTTGAGGGTCGGGTGGCCATGACAGATTCGGGCGACATCCTCCGCGGAACCGCCGAACTCGATCACGGTGACGATCTCGTGGATCAGCCCTCCGGCATCCGGCCCGATGATGTGCGCGCCCAGCACCGCGTCCGTCTTCGCGTCAGCCAGGATCTTCACGAACCCGTCCGTGTTGTCGTTCGCGCGCGCGCGGCTGTTGGCGGTGAAGGGGAACTTGCCGGCCTTGTACTCGATCCCCGCTTCCTTGAGCGCCTCCTCCGTCTTGCCCACCGCCGCGACTTCCGGCCAAGTGTAGACGATGCCGGGGATGGCGTCGTAGTTGATGTGGCCCGACTGGCCGGCCATCATTTCGACGCAGACGACGCCTTCGTCCTCCGCCTTGTGCGCCAGCATGGGGCCGGGCACGCAGTCGCCGATGGCATGGATGCCGGGCACCGAGGTCATGAATTCGTCGTCGATGCGGATGAAGCCGCGGTCGTCGGTCTCGACCCCGACGGCCTCCAGCCCGAGCCCTTCCGTGTAGGGCCGGCGCCCGATGGCGACCAGCACCGCATCGCACTTTATCGTCTCGGCGTCGCCGCCCGCAGCCGGTTCGACCGTCAAAGTGACGCCGGCCTTGGTCTTCTTCGCGGCCGTCACCTTGGTCTTGAGGCGGAATTTCATGCCCTGCTTCTTCAGGATGCGCTGGAAATTCTTGGCCGTATCGCCGTCCATGCCCGGCGTTATGCGGTCGAGGAACTCGACGCAGGTGACCTCCGCCCCGAGCCGACCCCAGACCGACGCCATTTCCAGCCCGATATAGCCGGCGCCGACCACCACTAGGTGCTTCGGAACCTTGCCGAGCGCCAATGCCCCGGTCGAGGAGACGATCTGCTTCTCGTCCACCTCGACGCCCGGCAGCGGCATGCTTTCCGAACCGGTCGCGATCAGGATGTGTTTGGTTTGCAGGGTCTGCGGGTCGCCCTTGTCCGGCGTGACCTTCACCGCGGTCGCGCTTTCGATCGTGCCCGTGCCCGAGATGTGCTCGATCTTGTTCTTCTTGAACAGGAAGGCGATGCCGCCGGTCAGGTCGCCCACGACCTTGTCCTTGCGCGCCATCATCGCCTTCAGGTCGAGCTTCACAGCACCCACCTTGACGCCGTGGCTTTCGAGGTCGTGGCAGGCCTCGGCGTATTTCTCGGAGCTTTGCAGCAGCGCCTTGGAGGGGATGCAACCGATATTGAGGCAGGTGCCGCCCAAGGTCGTGCGCTTCTCCACGCAGGCCACCTTCATGCCGAGCTGCGCCGCGCGGATCGCCGCGACATAACCGCCCGGCCCGCCGCCGATCACGACCAGATCGTATTCGCTCATACCGTTCCTCCTTTTAGCCGCCGAGCCGCCGTGTTCGGCTGCGGCATTCCGCATTCCTTACTATAGGTATTTCAAGGTCTCGATACCGCAAATACCTTAACGGAAACCGAAGGTAAAATTCGACGCAACACCCGAAATCATGAGATGACGCGCCGCGACCGGCTATTCAACGCCAATTGCCCATCAGAATAAACGGCCCCCAGAACACCGGTCTGCTAAAATCCTCGGAACGGATGAACTCGATCATGGTCTTGCGCATGGCGGCCGCCTTGGTCAGCGCGCCGGTCTGCATATGGCGATAGAGCGTGCTCATGAAGGTGGCGGTGCTCTTGTCGGCGACGGGCCAGAGCGTCGCAAGAACGGCCTTCGCGCCCTGACGCTGAGCGAGCCAGCCGAATCCCTCGATCTCGCGCCCGTCGGCGCCGGCGCTGCCGAGCGCCGTTTGGCAGGCGGAAAGGGTCAGCAGGGTGACGCTGTTGAAATCCAGATCGTTGTCGAGCACTTCGGCCAGGCTCAGCCGGCCGCCATCGCCAAGGAGTAGGTAGGAATCACGTTCGGTACCGGGTTTGAAAACAAAATGGCTGGCGACGTGCAGGACCGGATACTCGTCCTCCAGGGCGCTCTCGATCGCCTCCTGGGAGAAATTTTCGTTCAGATAGATCACCCCCGGCATGACGCCGTCGCGGTCTTCGCTGTCGGTGCGAACGATCGCGTTCAACTCGTCGGCGACGGCCGGCAGCGCTGCAAAACCCTCTACCGCCCGGGTCAGGCCCAGCCCGGCCATGCTCCAAACCTTCGGAGGAGCCGCCGTCAGCTTCGACTTGGCGGCCTCCGTGTAGAGAACGACTTCGTAATCCTCGATGAGGTACCGCTTTCCATTGTGCAGGGCGGCGATGGGGAGGTAGCGGAGCACACCGTCCAGCGAGAACATCAGCGTCTTGGCGTTTGCCTGGCGGAGGTCTTCGGCGATCGGCGCCAGGATCAGATCGTAGATCGCCTGGGAACCGCGGATCGGGTCCGACTGCAAGTCGGCGAAATCTTCGGCCAGTTCGTTAACACGGACGTTCAGCGCCGCCCTATCGATCTCGACCGTGCGGACGATCTGCACGCGGCTGGTGGTCACGATGATATGGAGCTTCCGTTCCGTGATGAGGTAGTGGATCAGGACCGTACCGTCGCCGAGGGTCCGTAAGGTGCCTTGCAGCGATTTGAGATATTTTAGGTTCTTCTCGCCGATCTGCATCGCCCGCTGCGTGCTGCCGGCTTCGACTTCCTTTACGAGGTTTGCCAGAAAGGCACGGAAGGCGCGCTTGGCGACGCGGAGATCCTCCCGCAATTTCTTCAGTCGCGCCGGGTCGACCTCGACCAGGCCCGCCTTCTTCTTGCGCAACAGATCGTCGTACTCGGCCCCGATCGCCGCCAATTGCCGGCCGATCGCGTCGTAGCGGGTCATCCCGCCTTTCTCGCTCGCCGTATATGTGGCGGTGCTCTCGCGCACGGAACCCCTTGCCGCATCCCGGCGTACATAGCCGAAATGTTCCTCTTCCTTGATCATCTTGACGACTTGCTGCGCTTCGGGAAGACGGCCTTCCTCGACCAGGAAGGATGCGAGCGTCCGGAACGCGGTGTCCCGTTTCCGCACGTAAAGCTTCTGCAGCGCATCGTCCATGGATGTGATGCCGGCGCGCAGCCCTTGCACGATATTGACCGCCCGCTTGCCGAACAGGATGGCGGCGTCGCGATGGCCGCTGCGTTCCAGGATCACGCTGTACAGCAGCAGCGTATTCCATTCGAGTTCCTTGGTGAGGTGCAGCCGCGGTGACACCAGGATTTCCTCGCACAGTCCTTTCGCGGCGTCGAATTCGCCCGCGCCGGCATGGGACCAGGCCAATGCGAGTTTGCCGGAAAGCGTGCGGTAATTGTCGGATCCCAGGTGTTTCTGGAAAACTTCGATCGCTTCCTGCATGTAGCGTCGGCTCTGCCTCTTGTCTCCGCGTGCTTGTTCGATTCGGCTGAGGAACAGCAAGCTATCGCCCGTGAATCCGTGTTGCCGTCCGAACTTTTTCTCTCGAATTCGTAGAACCTGTTTCGCGAGGGTCAGTGACTCGTCGAAATCGCGCCGCCGGTAGGCGATCAAGGCCAACGCGTTGTAGCCGCCGGCGATCTCTGGATGATCCGGCGCGAACACATCTTCAAGAATTTCCAACGAGGTTCGGGCGTTCTTTTCCGCCCGTTCCAGGTCGCCGAGACTGTAATAGAGGGTGCCGAGCAGCCGGAATAGAGGGTGCCGAGCAGCCGGTAGGCCTCCGCCGGCGTGGGATGCCGGCCGCTGATCTCGCGCGCTTCGTTCGGCGCCGCGGCCAGCAGTAGTTTTTCGGCGTCGGCGTAACGCCCCTGGAGCATGTGAAGTCCACCGAGATAAACCTGTGAATCGGCGGTGTCGATATGGTTCGGGCCAAGTACCTTTGTGCGCAGCGCCAGCGCCTTCTGGAAAAGGGTCTCGGCCTGCTGCAGGTCTCCTCTAACCTGGTGGAGGTAGCCCATAAAGTTGACGGTTTCGAGCGTGTCGGGATGTTCCGGTCCGAGGGCCTTGGTGCGGATCGCCAGCGCTTTCTCGAAATAGTCCCGCGCCAGATCCCAATCGTTGTAGACGTAGGCGTGCAGGCGCGCCAATACGTCGTATCCTTCGCCGATATACCAGTGCTCGGGGCCGAGTTCGTCTTCGACTCGGACGATCATCTTCTCGACGAGCGCGACGATCTCTTTGGTCCGCCCTTCCTTGTAGAGCTGCTCCGCCTCCTGACGGGCTTGCAGCACCTCGAAATGGACGCATCCCGAAAGTCCTAGTGCGAAGAGCAGGCACAACGCAGCGTTTCGCGTGCGAAACGTCACGGCAGCCAAGTTGCGAAGAATGCTTTTCAGTCCAAACCTCAAGGGTGCGAAACCCGTCCATTGACCGTGGAGAAAGAATAAGCTGATTGATGCTGACACGTTATCACAAGTTTCGACAGCTGCAGTAGCGGACCTCGGCACGCCTGTTTACGCGGAGTTTCGTGACTGACTGTTACATCCGCTCCTCCCGCAGCACCGCGTCCGCCGTCAGCCGGCTAATCCGTTCGTCGTCGTAGCCGAGCTCCTCGCGCAAGACTTCCTCGTTGTGCTCGCCAAGCATCGGCGCGGGTCCTCGGACGCCGCTGTCCGCGTTTTCATATTTGAACGCGGAGTTCACCTGCTCATGCGGGCCGAGCAGCGGATCCTTGACCGTCACGGTGAGGCCGCGGTCTATCACCTGCGGCTGCCGTGCCGCCTGGTCGACGGTATACACGATGCCGCACGGGACATGGTTCTCGGTCAGCAGCCGTTCGGCGTCTTCGGATGTCGTCGAGGCGAGCCAGGCCTGCATGGCCGCCGCCGCGTCGTCTAGGTGCGCCGTCAGGCTCTTCTGGTCGCAGAATCGAGGATCCTCGGCCAGTTCCGGTTGGCCCATGGCGACGCAGATGCGTCGCCAGGAGGCGTGATCGGGACCGGCCAGCGCCGTGACATAACCGTCCTTCGTCGCGTGTACGGGATGGTACCAGACGTCGATTTCGCCGCTCGTCAGGTAGGCCTGCATACTGGAATCGTTCGATCCGTACAGGCTGTCGAACAGTGCGATGTCGAGTTGGTCGCCCTCGCCGGTCATGGCCTTGCGGTACAGCGCCGCGCCGACCGCGCCGAAGGCGGTCAACCCCGTCGTGGTGTCGGCGATGGCGATGCCGGGCCCGCGCGGTACTTCAGCCGGTTCGCGGTGTAGGAACTGCATGCCAAGCCACCCCGTCATCGAATGGCTGAGATGCGCGTAGCCGGGCCGGTTGGCGTTGCGGCCGGTCTGGCCGAAGCCGCTGATCGAGCACAGGATGATGCCGGGGTTCGTTTCCCTCAGGGTCTCGTAGCCGAGACCGAACCGGTCCATCGTACCGGGCGTGAAGGCCTGGATTACGACATCCGCCTTGGCAATCAGGCCGCGGACGATGTCGAGCCCCTCCGGCTGCTTGATGTCGACGCAGATGCTGCGCTTGCCCGCATTGTGCTGCAGGAACATGGGGCTGCGTATCGATTTAGTGCGATTCGAATGGCGCGAGATGTCGCCCAACGGATAGCGCTCGACCTTGATCACGTCGGCGCCATGGTCGGCGAGATACTTGCCGCAGGAAGGCCCGGCGATCAGCGCGCCGAGCTCGACGACCTTCACGCCGTCATAGGGTCCGGGTTTCACGGCCTTATCTTTGCTATCGGTCATGATTTGGCTCTAATCCTGTTCCGCGATATCGGTTTTCAGGTTGCTTTTGATATCCGCGTCGTGGCTGTGGACCGGTGCGATCTGGCCGTTCAGCCGCAGCAGCTGGTTCAGCTGGTTGCCGAAATTCAATGCGCCATGCAGCGCCATGTCCTCGGCCAGGCGGTAGGTGGATTTGGTGCGCTTGATCGCCCAGGGCATGCGTTCGGTGAGGGTCTTCACGAAGGCTGTGGTGGTCTCCGCCAGGCCACCGGGCTCCGCCAGCCGATTGATCAGGCCGAACTCATGGTACTGCTCGGCGCCGTACAGGTCGCCTGTCATGGCGATTTCGAGGCCGCGACGGCGGCCGATTTGGCGGGTCAGCAGGGCGATGTTCATGGCGGCGGGAAAGCCGTAGGCCATCTCGACATTGCCGAAACGCGCGTCGCGCTCCGCGACGACGAAGTCGCAGGCGAGCGACATGGCCTGCCCGCCACCGAGCGCCATGCCATGCACGGCAGCGATCGTCGGTTTCGGCGATTCGATGAGCAGCGAGAGGGTTTCCAGGAAGATATCGACGGCGGCGTCGACCGACATGTCCTGCAGCAGGGCCGCCTGTTCGAACTGCGACGTATCCCGCCCTGAGGTGAAACAGTTTCCGGCGCCTTTGATCACGATCGCCCGGACGGCGTCATCCTTGTTGGCGTTCCGGATCGCCGCGATGAGTTCGTTGAGCAGGGCGTCGCTCATGGCGTTCTTCTTCGCCGGCCTGTTCAGGGTCAGGATGGCGGCTTGATCATCGCATTCGACGATCACGAGAGGTTCGGTTTGGTTTGGCATTGGTAGGCTCCCCGGTAACTTCCAATTCTACGGCAGCCGGCAATATAGCTTCTGTCGGCGATATGATGGAGCGCGAACCTCGTCGCCCGGACACTAGTGTGATGATTCTGAAGTTCGTCGCATTGAATGCGACGAAATTTGGGATCTGAATCACACTAGAATCAAATAGTTAGTGTGCTGATTCACGCGAAATTCAATCCCTTGAATTTCACGATCAGGGCACTAGTTGCGGTCGATGTAAATCGGAAACGCGGCCGTCAGTTCGGATATTTTTCGCTCTACATGTTTCTCCAGGCTGGGCATATCGTTTCCGCCCTGCGCTAGCGCGTCCAGGATATCGGCGATGTAATGGCCCACCGTCTCGAATTCCGCCGCGCCGAACCCCCGGGTCGTTCCCGCCGAAACGCCAAACCGAAGACCAGAAGTTACCGTTGGCGGTTGCGTGTCGCCGGGCACCCCGTTCTTGTTGCAGGTTAGGCCGGCCCTTTCGAGGCTGTCCGAGGCCAAATCTCCGGTCAGGTCCTGCCGCCGCAGATCGACCAGCATCAGCGGCGTGTCCGTGCCACCGGTCACGATATCGATCCCACGCGCCACCAAGGTCGCGGCCAGGGTACGGGCGTTCGCCAACACCGCGCTTGCGTATTGCTTGAACTCCGGCCGCAAAGCCTCGCCCAGACAAACCGCCTTCGCGGCGACCGCGTTGAGGATGACGGAGCCCTGCACGCCGGGAAAGACGGCGGCGTTCAACTTGCGCTCCAGGGACCGGTCGTCGGACATGATGAGACCGCCGCGAACGCCCCGGAGATTCTTGTAGGTCGTCGCGGTCGTGACGTGTGCGTGGGGAATCGGGTTCGGATGGATACCGCCGGCGACCAGCCCCGCAAAATGAGCCATATCGGCCAGCAAGATGCTGCCGACGTGGTCGGCGATGGCGCGGAACCAGGCGAAATCGATGGCGCGCGGATAGGCCGAGCCGCCGCATATGATCAGTTTCGGGCGGCAACCTTCGGCAATTGTTTGAATTTGGTCATAGTCGATCAGCCCGTTGTCCTCGCGGACGCCGTAGCTGACGATATCGAACCATTTCCCGGTGAGATTGGCCCGCGAACCATGGCTAAGATGTCCGCCCGCGGAAAGGTCCATCGACAAAACCGTATCGCCCGGCTGCAGGAAGGCGAGGAAAACCGCCAGATTTGCCTGGCTGCCGGAATGCGGCTGGACGTTTGCGTAGGCGCAATCGAATAGTTTCTTGGTCCGTTCGATTGCGAGCCGTTCGATGGTGTCGGCATGAACCGCGCCGCCGTAGTAGCGGCGCCCGGGATAGCCCTCCACCGTCTTGTTGACCATCGCCGTGCCGAGTGCATCCAGCGTTGCCCGGCTGACAATGTTCTCCGATGCGATCAATTCCACGCCATCGCGCTGCCGGTCTTCCTCCGCGGCAAGCGCAGCGTGAACGGCGGGATCGATGGTCGCGAGATCTCGATCGAAGTAGCCTTCGTGGTTCGTGGTTGACATGCGGCATTCTCCCAATGGCTTTGGATGTTCGGGATGGGCAGCGCAGAAACTTGCGGCGGACGATGTGGGCGGTCCCGGGTATAGCTTGTTTTCGTGTCGGAGTGTTGCGGTCTGACCCCTGCGCCGCCCCTGAAGAAGGGCGGCAACAAACTTCCTTCGATTCACGGTCGGGCTCCATGTCTGCATGAAATCGTAGCATGCGGCAGCCGGTTGGCTCATCGATTGCGCGTAAAAACCATGCGTTCGGTCCAACGGCGATTTCAAGCCGTCAACTCGACAGGTGCGCCGCGGTCGGTAAAATGGCAGCGGACGCAATGTCCAGATTCGATCGTAGCGTGGTTTTCAATCGAACAAGGGGAAGCGAAAGCATGAGCGCAGGAGAACGGCTGCCGGGGACACCTGTCCCGATGCATCGATGGGACGGACATGGCGGCGTGACCATCGCCGGCGACACCTGGGGCGATCCCAAGGGGCAACTCGTCATGTTGCTGCATGGCGGCGGGCAGACGCGGCATGCCTGGAAGGGTGCGGGCGAGACGCTCGGCGACAGCGGCTATCACGCGGTCGCCTACGACGCGCGCGGTCATGGCGATTCCGGCTGGGCGGAGACGGCGGAGGACTACGCGCCCGACTGCATGGTCGAGGACCTGGTTTGCGTCGCGAGGGCGCTCGGCAGCGACAACCCGATCCTGGTCGGCGCTTCGATGGGCGGCGGCACCAGCCTGTTGTCCATCGGCTTGAACAAGGTCGACGCGGCGGCGCTGGTCCTTGTCGACATAGCGCCGAAGACCGAGCCGGAAGGGTCGCGCAAGATCCAGGAATTCATGAGCCAGAAACCGGACGGTTTCGATACCTTGGAGGAAGTCGCCGAGGCGATCGCGAACTACCAGCCGCACCGCAAGCGGCCACGCAACCTGGACGGGCTGGCGAAGAATGTGCGTCTCGGGTCCAACGGCAAATACCGCTGGCATTGGGATCCGAAGCGCCGCGCCGGTCAGCGCATCAATTCCGATTACCGGGCGCGCCTGCATGATTGCGCCGATACGCTGGAACTGCCGACGCTACTCGTGCGCGGCGGCCTGTCCAACGTGTTGAGCGAGGAGGGCGCGCGGAGCTTCCTGGAGCAGGTGCCGCACGCGGAATACGTCAATGTCGCGAACGCCGCGCACATGGTGGCCGGCGACCGCAACGATATCTTCGCCGGATCGGTCGTCGAATTTTTGAACCGGGTGGCGCCGGCGCGCTAACATCGGCGCCATGCAGTTCTTTGCCTACGATTTGCCGCTGAAAGTTCCCTATCGCTGGGCCAAGGGGGAACAGCTGACGCGCGGCGGCTTGCTAGCCCGGTGCGACTTGGATGGCGCGGTTGGCTGGGGCGAGATGGCGCCGCCGCCGCACGAGGCCGTGGACGGTCCGGCGTGGATGGCCGAAGCGGCGGCTGTCGTCGACGGCCTCGATTCGCGCGAAGAAAATTTCCTCGAACAGGTCGATGGGCGCGTGCCCTATGAACGGATTCGCTGCGCTATCGCGACGGCGTGGCTGTCGGCCCGAGCGGTGCGGGACGGGCAATCCTTGTCCGCTTTTCTTGCCGAAGGCAATGAGGCGCCCGCCCTGCGGGTACCAGTGAACGGGCTGGTGACCGACGGCGAGGCACGGGCCGCCGCCGAGACCGCGCGGCGGCTGGTCGGCGAAGGCGCGCGGACGTTGAAGATCAAATGTTCGGCCGACCGTCTCAAGGATCTGGTGCGCGTGCGGGCGATCCGGCGTGCGGCACCCGATGCGACCCTGCGGCTCGACGCTAATGAATCCTGGCATCCGGATTGGGCGGCCGAACATCTGGCCGACTTCGCCGATTTCGGTATCGATTACGTCGAACAGCCGATTCCGGCCGGCGACGACGCGGCGCTGGCCAGGGTGCGCCGCGCCAGCCCGGTGCCGATCGCCGCCGATGAGGGGGCGTTGGACGAGGCCTCGATCCGCGCACTGCTGGCGGCGGACGCGGTCGACGCGCTGATCCTCAAGCCGCAACGGCTCGGCGGGCCGGACCGGACCCTCGCAATCATCCGTCTGGCCACGGCGAAGGGCGTGCGCTGCACCATCACCAACAGCCTGGAAACGGCGGTCGGCGTGACGACGGCGCTGCACATCGCCAGCCTGCACCGTCCGCCGATCCCCGATTGCGGTTTCGGCACCTCGCGCTTCTTCGCCGAGGACGTCGCGCCGCCGCCGCCGATCGTCGACGGGCAGATGACGGTGCCGACGGCCCCGGGGCTCGGCGTCGAACCGGTAGGCTTCGCCTAAACCGAATCCGGTGGCACGAGGCGCACCCCGTCCCGCCGATCCGATTTAACCCGCAACCCGCCCTACGACAGGCTCTTCAGGTCCGCCAGGACCTCGTCCGGGTGGTCGGCCGGTTTGACCGTGCCGTAGGCTTTGGCGATTTTGCCGTCCGGGCCGATCAGCACCGAGACGCGGCTCGGCCGGGCCGAGTCGGAGTCCGCCGCGCCGAAGGCGATGGAGTCGGAGCGGCCTTCGTCGCTCAGCAAATCGTACGGAAAGTCGAACTTTTCCTTGAACGCCTTGTTGGCCGCGGGGGTGTCGAAACTGACGCCCAGGATCACGGCGTTGTTGTCGCTGAATTCTTGGATTCGATCACGGAACCCTTTGCCTTCAACAGTTCATCCGGGGGTATCGGCTTTCGGATACCACCACAGAAGCACGTATTTCCCGGCGAAATCGCCCAACCCGACAGCGGCGCCGTTCTGGTTGGTCATCGCGAATGCCGGGGCTTCGGTACTTTCCCCTATCACAGGCATCATATCCTCTTGTGTTTGACGATATTGTCGTTGTGGAGGGAAGTAACATAGCATTCGGGTCGCGGGGCAAAAAGCGGGAAGGGTAAAATGAGCGACGACAAGCGCGAGACGGAAGGCCGCCGGAGGTTGCGGGCCGGTCGATACCGTCCGCCGTCTTCGTCGTCGCCCGGCGCGCGTCGCAGCGGTTCCTCGATCATGACGGGTTCGGGCTTGCCGGCTACATCGCGTTCGCCGGTATCCTGTCGCTGCTGTTCTTTTGTTATCTCGGCGCGATCTTCATCTTCGGGGCGGAGATCAATGCGGTTTTGGCCTCGCTTGTCCGGCGCGCCGACCCGGATTGAAATGACCTGATGCAAAGGACCCAACGTGGCGAACACGAATTGGGTCGCTGAAGGGCCGCTTGAGATCCTGCCCGCGTTTTTATCTTGCAGGCGCATGTCCGAGTGCTGGGCTGCACCGTTGTACGCGGCGCGGTACCGATATAAACCGTCAAGGCGGCGGTACTAAGGGGAACCGTGATTCTTCAACCTATCGCACACTTTTGGTTCGACGGGGTGGATAAAGGAAATCGGAGAGGGGTGTCACTATGGGAGTGCCGACGAAAATGCGCGCCATGCTGCTGGCCGGTCACGGTGGCCCGGAGAGGCTCGAATACCGCGACGATTGGCCGGTCCCCGTTCCGGAGGCGGGGGAAGTGCTCGTCAATGTCGGTGCTTGCGGAATCAACAACACCGATATCTGGGTCCGCGAAGGCGCCTATGGCAGCGGCGGCGATCCGGACGCGGTGGCTTCTTTCGGCGACCCGATCACTTTTCCGATTATACAGGGTGCGGATATCGCAGGAACCATAGCTGCTGCAGGATCACGGGTTAGTTCGGACCGGATTGGTGAGCGCGTGATGGTCGACTTCGGTATTTATGCCGACGACAGTGACGACGTGCCAAGTTACGACTATATCGGTTCCGCGCGTCCTGGCGGTTTTGCGGAATATGTGGCGGTTCCGTCGGTCAACGCCCACGCGGTCGAGACGGAGCTAAGCGACGCGGAGTTGGCGACGTTCTGCTGCGCATATGTGACCGGCGAGCATATGTTGAGCCGGGCGGGCGTTCGGGAAGGCGAGCGTGTGCTCGTGACCGGTGCGTCCGGCGGGGTCGGGTCCGGCCTCATCCAACTTTGCCGCGCACGTGGTGCGATCCCTTACGCGCTGGTCAGCGCGGGCAAGGCGGATGCGGTGGCCGAAATCGGCGCGGAAGCTGCGATCCCCCGCGATCGAGGCAATATCAAGCCGCTTGTATCGGCAGCGACCGGAGGCGCACCGATCGATGTCGTCGCCGACACCGTAGCAGGCGGGTTGCTGCCGGATCTTTTGGAAGTAATGCGGGACTTCGGCCGTTACGTCGTTTGCGGTGCGATGGGTGGTGCGGAAGTCGGGATCGATATGCGCCGTATCTACCTGCGCCATCTGGATATATTCGGTGCTTCGCAAGGTACGCGCCAAGACTTCGCCCGAGTTCGTGACTACGTTCTCGCTGGAGCGATCAAGCCATTGCTAGCCAGGACCTATCCGCTCGCCGAGCTCGGCCGCGCGCAGGAAGATTTCAAAAAGAAAGAGTTTGTCGGCAAGCTGGTGATTCAGGTCGGCGGGTAACGCGATCCGCTGAAACGGCCGATCTTGGATCACTCCGCCGCCGCGGTCGCCACGTCGTAACCCGGCACGGACAGCAACCGGGTCAACTCGTCGACATCGTCCATGTCCGGCAAGCGCCGTACCGTTTCGGCAATGGCGTCGACATCGATCGCCGGGCCGATCAGGGCGGTCACGGCGCGGGCCTTGGCGAGGATGCCATCGAAGGAGAGCGGGTTGCCGGGAGAGCCGAGCGCTTCGATGACTTCGGCCTTGCGCACGGTGCCGTCGCCGAGATGCAGGGTCACGCCGCCGCCCATGTTTTCCGGCAGGTGGGCGTCGAGTGCTGTGTCGTGGTGCGCTTCGATCCTGTCGATCAGCGACAGGATTTGCGGGTCGTCGTGGTATTCCGCCTCATAGGCGCCGTAGTCCCGCGGGCCTTTCGTCAGGCTCGCGGCGACGATGTAGGGCATGCTGTATTGCGCCGCCATAACGGAGTCGGGCCGGCGGATGGCGTGTTTCTTGATCGCGTTGCCGGGCGAGAAGGCATCGATCTTCTCGATCCGCTCGAGATCGAGCGCGAAGCCGTCGGTGGCGATTTCCAGCGCGTCGATCATGGCGTGGAACTTGCGGCAGCAGGAATAGGGCTTGAAGCTGACCGCGTGGATCTGCAGCGGCGCGCCGGGCGCGCGGTGCAAATGCTGTGGCTGAACGTTTCGGCTGTATAGGTGATAGAAACCGAGCGGCCCCTCCAGCGGCTGGGCCGGCGCGGTGACGCCGAGCGCGGAGAGGTCGGCGGCGAGGACGCCGTGCATCGCGGGAAGTCCCGCATGCATCCGCTTTACCATCGTGCCTTGCGGCTCGTGCGCGAATTGCTGCGCGCCGCCGGCCATGGACAGCGCCAGGCCCCACGCGCGGGTCAGTCCGTCGGCATTGAGACCCTTCAGCTTGGCGGCGGCGGTCGCCGCGCCAAACGGTCCGAACAGGCAGGTCGCGTGGAAGCCGCGCTCGGTCACCTCGGGCGAGGTCGAGGCGCGGCCGATGCGCGCCATCGCTTCGTAGCCTGCGGCGATCGCGGCAAGCACATCTCGTCCCTGCGCGCCGGTCTCGGCAGCGACCGCCAGGGCGGCCGAGATGACGACGGCGCCAGGGTGGCTGTTCGACCCCTCATGCGTGTCGTCCAACTCGTAGCCATGCGCGGACGTCCCGTTGGCCAGCGCTGCGGTAGCGGCATTGACCAGCGCACCGGAACCGATCAGCCGCGCCCTGCCGGTCGTGTTCTGGTTGCGCGCCCAGTCGCGCAGCTTGCGTCCCCAAGGCTGCACCGAGCCACACATCGCCACCGCGGCGTAATCCAGGATCAGGCGCTCCAGCTGCGCGATATCGTCAAGCGACAGCGAGGCCGGATCGATCGCGATCATGTCTTCGGCGAGCTTAAGGCTGTTCACCTGACTATCTGTCATCGGATCCTCCCAGCTGCTTTGTGCCGCTAGCTTCGGGTTTTACGATGGCCTTGTCCAATTCGCGCCCGTGCCGTCGATGGGCTATCGTGCGGTTTCTTCCCAACAATGTTTTAAGAGTGAAGCCCATGAGCATCGAACACGGCCTTCGGGTTCCCATGGTCGGCACGCCCCAGGAAACGGGCGCGTACGCGAAACAGGTGGAGGAAGCCGGCTTCGACTTCATGTGGGTGCCGGATACGCCGCTGCTCGCGGGGTTGTGGCGTGACGTCTACATGCACCTGACTTGCGCGGCGCTGGAGACGTCGAAGATCCGCCTCGGTCCGGGCGTGACCAATCCGATCACGCGGCACCCGGTCACGGTTGGCAGCGCCGCCGTCACGCTGGATGAAGTGTCGAATGGCCGCGCGGAAGTGCCCTACGGCACCGGTTACAGCTCCGCCTACATTATCGGCCGCAAGGCGGCGACCCTGAAGCTGATGCGCGAGTCCGCGGCGCTGTGGCGCGGCATCTTCAGCGGCGCGCGCACCGAGTTGGGCGGGTTGGAGATCGAGCTCGATCCGCCGCGCCCGCATATTCCGATCATCATGGCGGCGAGCGGGCCGAAGGCGCTGCAGCTTGCGGGAGAGGTGGCCGACGGCGTGCTGATCATGGCCGGCGCGCATCCCGGCTGCGTCGAATGGGCGCTGGAGCATGTCGAGGCGGGCATGGCGAAGGCCGGACGCGCGCGCGGCGACGTCCAACGCACGCTGGTATTGACCGCCTGCGTCGACGACGACAGGCAGCGCGCCATCGACCTGATGCGGCCCTGTGTCGGCAATCTGGCCCGCCACCGTTTCGTCGGCGAGCTGTTCGAGCGCGCCGGTGTGACCCCGCCGACGGTGCCCGAAAATATCCCCCAGCCTTATCCCGACCTCGGCCACGCGGTGGATTGGGAGGAAGCCAAGCGCGCCACCGCCTGGATCCCCGATGAGGTGGTCGCGGCGATGATCGCGCTCGGTTCCGGCGCGGAGGTCGCGGAGCGGGTTCAGGCGCTGATCGCATGCGACATCGACGCCATCTGGTGGCGCGACCACGGCACCTGGGCGCGCCCGGACGCTTTGATGAGGGGCGTCGTCGAGGAGGTGCTGCCGCGGCTGTAGGAGGGCGGCGCGCCGGGCTATTTCGGCTTGTGCTGCATCTTCATGGCGCCGTGACCCTTCATCGCGGGTTTCATCGTCACTTCGGCGTGCACGGTCACCGTGCCCGCCTTCTCGAAGGTCAAGGTCAGGGGCAGCATGCCGCCTTTCTCGATCGGCGTTTTCAGGCGCATTAGCATGACGTGATAGCCACCGGGCTTCAACGCGACGGTGCCATGCGCGGGGACGGGAATGCCGTCTTTCACATGGCGCATCCGCATGATTTCGCCGTCGCGGATATGAGTGTGCAGCGTCGCCTTGCCGACTTGCGGGTTAGCGACGGCAATCAGCCTGTCTTGCGTGCCGCCTTTGTTGATGATCGTCATATAGGCGGCGCTGTTGCCCCGTTTGCCGATCGACGGCCGCGCCCAGGCGGCTTCTATGGTCAGTGCGCCGATTTTTACTTCCGCGGCGAATGCCGTGGACCCGATCGTCGCCGAAACGGCAATTGCCGCGGCGAATAAAGTCAGTCGTTTCATTTCTGTCCTCCGAAAACACGGCGGCCCGCAAAGGAGCGCCGAACATCGCGTCAAGTTTTGGTATGTCGCGTATGTGCCGGGGGAGCGCGGCTGTTCGGAGCGTCAGGACCTTGGCTATCGAGCGGGCTGGTCGCCGGAATTTCCGCCGCAATGGTATTCGCCGGTGGGCGGTAGGCGGTGCCGGATTCCGCGGGTAACGCAAGCGCGGAACAGGACGCCAGCGTGCAAGTGGGGCAATCGATGTCCCGGCCGTCCCGCGGCGCGACCGGATTGTTCTCGGTATCGAGCGTGATCCGCTTGAAACCATTACCGGTGCAGATGGTGACGACGGAGAAAGTGCCGCTGTCGACCGCGATCGCCGCAAGGATTTCGGCGGTCAGCAACGATTGGAGGGCCAGTACGACGGCCGCGAACAGGGCCACGCGCCGGTGATTTAGGTTTCTCGCCATTGTGGTTAGGAGTTTACCACTGGCGATAGTCCCACATGCGTGTCGAATGGCCGCAGCCTTTGTCGCCCACCCGTTCCCATTTGGGCCGAGACGGACTAGAACTGACCGCAGATCAACACAGGGAGGCGAACATCATGATTCACGAATTGCGCATCTATCATTGCGTGCCGGGCCGGTTGCCGGCGCTGCTGAACCGCTTCGATACGATCACTTTGAAGCTGTGGGAGCGGCATGGCATCCGCCAGGCGGGTTTCTGGACCATGCTGGTCGGCGATTCCAACCAGGACCTCTACTACCTGCTGGAATGGGAAAGCCTGGCCGAGCGCGAGGAGAAATGGAGCAAATTCGCCGCCGATCCGGAATGGCTCGAGAAGCGGGCGGAGACCGAGAAGGACGGCCAGATCGTCGCCAAGGTCGTGAACTACATGCTGCAGCCGACCAGCTTCTCGTCCGTGAAGTAGAGGCGGCGCGATGCCGGCGAACGAAAATCCGGTCAAGGCGCGCATGGCGGCGGGCGAGGTCGCGCTCGGTATGAGCGTCCGCCTGGCGCGGTCGGGCGACGTGGCGCGGATCGCGAAATCCTCCGGTCACGACTTCCTGTTCATCGATATGCAGCACGCGCTGTTCGGTGTCGAGACGGTCGGTCATATCGCCAGCACGGCGTTGGGTTGCGGCATCGCGCCCCTGGTCCGTGTGCGCAGCTGCGACGACGCCAATACGGCGATCCTGCTCGACAACGGCGTCACGGGCATCGTCTTTCCGGACGTCAACACGGCGGACGACGCGCGGCGCGGCGTCGACCGGGCGAAGTTCCCGCCAATCGGCAGGCGTTCCGCCGGGGGCGCTTTCCCGAACTTCGACTACGAACCGATCCCGGTCGGCGAGGCGACGGCGCGGATCAACGACCTGACCCTGGTCGCCTGCATGGTCGAGACACGGGAAGGACTTGAAAACGTAGAAGCGATCGCCGCGGTCGACGGCGTCGACGTCGTGCATGTCGGCAGCAACGATCTGCTGCTCGACATGGGCATGCCTGGCGAATTCGGCTCTCCGGAACATGTCGCCGCCATCGACCGTGTGATCGAAGCCTGCGCGGCGCATGGCAAAGTTGCGGGGCTTGGCGGCGAACGGGATATCCCGCGCCAGATCGACTTCATCCGCAAGGGTGTAAAATTCGTCACAACCCAGACCGATCTGCGTTTCCTGCAGCTCGCCGCGACGAACCACACGGCGGCGCTGCGCGAGGCGTTGGGGTAGTGCCCGTCGACATTACGCCGTTTGGCGGCGCGCTGGGCGCGACCGTCACCGGCGCCGACATGCGCCAGCTGCCCGGCGGGGGAACGATCTCTGCGATAGAGACCGCGCTAGAACGCTACGGCGTGCTTGTCTTCTCGGGCCAGACCATGACGCCGGCGCAACAACTGGCATTCTCCGCCGCGCTGGGACCGCTCGAGCCGACGGGCAATATCGACGCGCGGCTGGACGGCCATCCGGAGATCTTCGTCGTCGGCAATACCGGCGCGCGACCGGTGACCTTCGCGCCGCGGTTCGGCAGCGAGGACCTGGAATGGCACACCGATCACATCCACCGCGACGTGCCGGCGCGCGCCTCGATGCTCTACGCCAGGGAGATTCCGCCGGAGGGCGGCGACACCCTGTACGCCTGCATGTACACCGCCTACGACGCGCTGTCTCCGGAAGACCGGGCGGCCTACGAGAAACTCATCGCGGTCCATTCGGTGGCGGGGCTGCGCGCCTATTTGCAACAGCAGTCCGGCGACAGGCCCTACGATGCGGGCCGTCAGGCGCCGGTGCCGGACGCCGTGGCCCGGCCGCTGGTGCGCCGCCACCCGGTGACGGGCCGCAAGGCGCTTTATTCCGGCGCCAAGGTGACGCTGGGGATCGAGGGCTGGCCCGAAGAGAAGGGGTTGCAATTTATCGCCGACCTGACGGCGCATGCGACGCAGGCCGCCTTCGTCTACCGCCATGTCTGGCGAGTCGGCGACGCCGTGTTGTGGGACAACCGCCGCATCCTGCATGCCGCGACGCCGTTCGACCTCGACCGCCACCGCCGCCTCATGCACCGCACCACGTTTCGCGAGACCCATCCGGTTGTGTAAATCGCTCGTATTACATTTTCCAGACGCCGTATCACCCCCCATCCCAACCTTCCCCCACAAGGGGGGAAGGGATAAAGTCGTAATTTCAATTGTTTATTCTCCTCCCCCTTGAGGGGGGAGGATTAAGGTGGGTCCGAACCGGCGACATAGGTAACAGAGTAGACCGGAGACATGGGTAACA
>CAYLTU010000095.1:0-19301 GCA_964386465.1 uncultured Rhodospirillaceae bacterium | reverse complement strand
CCACTTTAGTGGCGACCATGCGCGCGAACGGCGCCTATTGCGCGCTCGTTTCCGGCGGCTTCCTGTTCTACACCGGTTGGATCCGCGAACGACTTGGCTTCGACTACGACCAGGCGAACCGCTTGGAATTCAACAACGGCAAGCTGACCGGCGCGGTGACCGATCCGATCCTCGGTCGCGACGCCAAGCGCGAAGCCCTATTGCGGCTAGCAGTGGAACGGGGCCTCACACCGAATGACGCGATCACCGTCGGCGACGGCGCCAACGATCTGGCCATGCTTGAAACCGCCGGGACGGGCGTCGCCTTCCGCGCCAAGCCCATCGTCGCCGAGCGCGCGAAGGCCCGCATCGACTACGGCGACCTGACGGCGTTGCTGTACCTGCAAGGCTATCGGCGTGATGAGTTTCGAGATTCGAATAGCGGTATTTGAGTCGCTAAGCTCAGCTATTCGTGCCCTGGATCAAACTCGAACGGTTTCCCAAGTCTTATCCAAACATTCATTTCTTCGAGCCTCTCGGCCGTCGGTAAATTAACCGCTTCGTCTTCCGAATGGCCTTCGAAAATCTTCTTTTCGGTCATCCAACCGAGAAAGGTCGCATAATCCGCAATTAGCCGAGTGGGTCCAGGCGCTTGTACATCCATCTCAACACGGAAAAAATTTCTGATTTTCTTGATTATCAGTTCATAGCGGCAACGATGAAATTCAATGTCTTGACCGGCAATGTCCGAGAGAGCTCGTTTCAGTTCGTAGGGTTCGTCCTCAAATATAAGAAATTTTTTACTATTGAAAGTTTCGTCGTCGCTTCGGCGAAATCCGAAGTCGACCCCATATTCAAATGGCATATTCATCCTGAAGACCTCTCCAGGATGCTTTGCTGTGCAACGCGATAGGTCATGTATTGAGTATTTCGACTCCTTGATCATTTCAACGATTTTTTCGAGACGGTTCTCGCCCGTTTCAAGACGCTCGTTCGCCAAACGTGGCTTGAACCCGAAGTAAACTACGCAGAAGAGTATGGCTTCAAGGAGCGGAGCATATTCGTCGTCGAATGGACAGTTTACGAAAACCGAACTCTCGAACCGAGAATTGGGCATTTACTACCCTTTAGGTGGGAAAGGGTCGTGCCCAAATGAGCTACGTTCTCGAATTCTTCCATCCCTACCATGAATGTAAAGCTCAGTGCCGTGACGCCGTGCAGCCTCTCGGGCACTGTCTATTGCTTCTTTTTGAGTATCGAAGGTTTTACTCGCTCGCTTGGCTCCCGCTCGACGAACACTCCACTTGCCATCACTGGGTACAACATGTTGCGCCTTCTTCGTCATCGCGCTCCTCCGTAAAAGTTATCTTTACGAATATAGTCCCTCGCTCACACGTCGCACAGGAATATTGAATCCTTCTCGTACATCCGAATCGACCATCGTTCATTCGCGAATTTCGGGCCGCGGCAGCAGCACGACCGTCACGTTGGCTATCAGCATGATGCCCGCGATCACGTAGAACACTTCCTTGAGCCCGTAGGTGTCCGCGACCCAGCCGCCGATCAGCGGCATCAGGACGGACAGCGCGGCCTGGGTGCCGAACAGAAGGCTGGTCGCGGAGGCGCCCACTTCCGGCGGCGCCAGATCCATCATCCAGCTGTGGATGACCGGGCGCACCGCGTACAGCACGAAACCCAGGACCGATACGGCGACGACGAACGTCGTGGCGCCGGGTATCAAGGGCAGAAGAACGATCAGGACGGTCGTGGCGGTCAGTCCCGCCATCACGACGGGACGCCGGCCGATCCGGTCCGACATCGTGCCGGCGATTGGTGAGACGATGACGCCGCCCAGATGCATGCCGGTGATGGCGAGTCCCATGAGCCAGGGACTCACTTCGAGCACGTTGTAGAGATAGAGCGGCAAAAACATCACGAGACCGACCTGGGCGGTCGACCGGAACGCCGCCATCAGACAGAGCCCCAAAACGGCGCGGCTGCGGATCAGCGCCGCTAGGCCGCCAAGATAATCGCGGACGCCGACGCTGCGGCGCGCTTCGCCCGGCGCCGGACGGTCCATGGGCATCAGATAGATCAGGAAGATCAGCACTACGAGGAACACGGGCAACGTGCTGATCGCCGCCGCGCCCTGCCAGGTAAACGAAATCAGCAACAGGCCGACCAGGGACGGCGCGATCATGTCGCCGAGGCTGGCGCCGGTCGCGTGGATCGCCAGCGCATAGCCTCTGTGGTCCGGATAGCGTTGCGAGATGAAGGCGATCGCCGGCGGGTGCCAAAGGTTGTTGGTTGCGCCTATCAACGCCACCATGACGGCGAGAACGACATAGAGGCCGGTCACCCCGAATACGGCGAGCGCGCCCGCGCCGACGACCAGGGACAGTATCTGGAAGACGACCTTGCGGCCGGTTACGTCGACAACGACGCCGCTGCCGAAATTCGCGGCGAACGAGCTGACATAAAAAATCGAAAAGAGCAGGCCCGCCTCGGTATAGGAAAGCCCGAGATCCGCCGTCAGCAACGGCAGCAGGATCGTGAACGTCGCGGATATCCAGTGCGTCGCGCCATGGCCCAGCCCCATCAAATAGATCGGCGCCTGGTTCTTCAGACGGAATACGGATGTCGAGTCGGCGCTGCTCACACTGACGATCCTGAATGTTCGGACGGCTGCGGACGCCACGGTTCGGGTGGCGAAGACGCGGCAGAATAGGGGCCAGGGGCCTGCAAGGCAAAACGAAACGGCGCCGGCCATGGCCCGCGCCGCTCGCGCATCCCCAAACGGGACGCCGGTGTCAGTCCTTTTTGATGCGCAAGGGTATGAATCGCATGTCGCCGTCCTTATCGACCAGCAGCAACACGACCTTGCGGCCTTTTTCGCGGGCCTTTTCCACCTGCGAGGCCACATCGGCCGGCGAGGCGACGGCCTGCTGACCGACCTCGACGATGATATCGCCGGGCCGCAACCGCCGCTCCTCGGCATCGCTTCCTTTCTTGACGTCGGTGATGACGACGCCCTTCATATCCTCTTCGATTTTGTACTTTTCGATCAGCTCCGGCGTGATCGGCGACAGGGCGAGGCCCAGTGCATCGATCTCGCGGCTATCGTCCTTGCCGGTATCGCGGCGGCTGCCGCGCGTCGTCAGCGATGCCTGATCGACCTTCTCCAGCTCGCCGAGACGTACCGTCAGATCGACCTTTTTACCGTCCCGCCATACGAGCACGGCGACATCCTTGCCGACGCTCGTTTCCGCCACCATGCGCGGCAGCTTGCGCGATTCCAGAACGTCGCGGTCGTCGAAGCCAATGATGACGTCGCCCTGCTTGACGCCCGCGGCTTCGGCCGGGCTATTCTTCAGAACGCCCGCGACCAAGGCGCCTTTCGGCGTTTCGAGCCCCAGGCTCTCGGCGATTTCCGGCGAAACGGTCTGAATCTGCACGCCGAGCCAGCCGCGGCGCGTCGTACCGAACTCGCGCAATTGCCCGATCACGTTCTTGGCGAGATTGGCCGGAACGGAAAAGCCGATACCGATGCTGCCGCCCGACGGCGAAAGAATCGCCGTATTAATGCCGATCACCGCGCCCTGCATGTCGAACAGCGGGCCGCCCGAATTGCCCCGGTTGATCGGCGCATCTGTTTGAATGTAGTCGTCATAGGGTCCGGAACGGATATCACGGCCACGCGCGGAGATAATGCCCGCGGTCACCGTGCCGCCGAGCCCGAGCGGATTGCCGATCGCGATAACCCAGTCGCCGACCCGCGCCTTGTCGGAGGCGCCGAAATCGACTGCCGTCAGCTTCTCGTCAGCCGGATCGATTTTCAGCAAGGCCAGGTCCGTTTTCTTGTCCTTGCCGACGATCTCGGCGTCGAACTTTTCGCCATCGTGCAGGATCACGGTCACCTTGTCCGCGCCTTCGATGACGTGATTGTTGGTAACGACCAACCCAGACTTATCGATAATGAAACCCGATCCCAGGGACGTGACGCGGCGCGCGGGCTGATCACCGCCGGGCCGGCGGTTGAAGCGGTCGAAAAAATCGCGGAAGGGCGAGCCTTCAGGGAATTGGAATTGCGGGCCTTCGTGCGCCTCGCCCTGGCGCTGGACCTTCTGCGTCGTCGAGATATTGACGACCGCCGGCAGCAGGCGTTCGACCAAATCGGCGAAACTGTCGGGTGCGCCCCGCGCGTCGGCCGGAACCGGTTGCCATACCAGCAACGCCGCCACCGGGACAATAAGCAACCAGCGCAACGGCGCCGCGCCGCGCAGACGAATCGAATGCAATAAACCGTTCACTACGACCTCCATATCGAACCTTGCCCCGCCATCGAGCCATCAATTGGAACGCATGTAGGGCAAGCCCGGAAGCGAATCAATCCAGATGCCGAGAATGTCATAATATATCCATTATTTGGCCCAATTAAGGCAAATTCGGCAGCCGGCACGGGCATTCACCCGCGGATCAGCCAAACCAGCAGAAAACCGAAGAGGGCGGCGGCGAGTCCGCCGTTTCGCAGGATCGTCGGCGGCGCCTCGAGCGCGACGCGCATCATGCGCTGCATCGCCTCCGGAAACATGGCGTACAACAGCCCTTCGATCACCAGGACGAGGGCGAGCGCGGTCGCGAAGTCGGCCAACTAACGGCCCTATTTCGGCGCCGCCCCTTGCAAATTGCCAAAGAAACGAAAGAAGTCACTGTCAGGCGACAGCACCATGGTGGTGTCGTTACCGACCAGGTTCTCCTGGTATTCGGCGAGAGATTTATAGAATTGGAAAAATTCCGGATCCTGACCGTACGCCTTACCGAGAATGAGATTGCGCTGCCCCTCGCCTTCACCGCGCAATTGCTCCGACTTGCGCTTCGCGTTCGCCAGGATGACCGTACGCTCCCGATCCGCGCCGGCCGTAATCTTTTGCGCGGTTTCCTTGCCTTGCGCGCGCAGTTCACGCGCCTCGCGCTCGCGTTCCGTCCGCATCCGGTTAAACACCGCCTGGCTTGTTTCGGTCGGAAGATCGGTCCGGCCAATCCGGATATCGACGATCGTTACACCCAGGCTCTTCGCGTTGTTCGCCACTTCGACCTGAATCTGCTCCATCAGGCCACCCCGCTTCGATGACAGCAGGTCGGTAAGCGAAGTCTTCGCGATAACGCGCCGCAAAGACGAATTCACTAGGTTGCCGAGGCGGTTTCGCGCGGTCGCTTCCGTCCCCACAACTTTCAGGAATTCCAGCGGATCGTCGATCCGGTATCTTGCAAAGGCGTCAACCTTGATCCGTTTCTTGTCGTCCAGCAGGACTTCGAATTCGGGCGGATCGAGATTCAACGTGCGGCGCTCATAGAATTGCACGTTCTGAATAAAGGGAATTTTCCAGGCCAAACCAGCTTCTTGGACCACACGCCGCGGTTCGCCAAACTGTAACACGATCGCTTGCTGCACCTGATGCACGGTAAACAACGCCTGCGACACGATAACACCGATCACAACAACCGCAATACCGATGATGATAAGTTGGGTCTTGCTCATTTTGAATTCCTTACAGGCGTCTAATTAGCGGGTTTCTGCGCCGCTTCTTCCGACCGCTTTTGAACTTCCGGCAAGGGCAGATAGGGAACGACGCCCTGTCCGCCGCCCTTTTGGTCGATAATGACCTTGCGGGCGCTGCCGAGAACTTCGCCAAGAGTTTCCAGATACATGCGCCGCCGCGTTACTTCGGGCGCAATTTTGTAGGCCTCGTAGACCGATAAAAACCGGTCCGCCTCACCCTTGGCTTCCTGGATCTGCTGCTCCCGATAGCCTTGCGCCTGTTGAATGTCCTTTTCCGCGAGACCACGAGCAACCGGAACGATCGAGTTCGCATAGGCTTCGGCTTCGTTTCGCAGCCGGTCGCGGTCCTGCCGCGCACGCTGCACGTCGTTGAACGCGTCGATAACTTCCGACGGCGGATCGGATTTCTGCAATTGTAAGTTGGTGATCGTGATACCCGACTTGTACTGATCGAGTACGTTCTGCATGAGCGCCCGCGTTTTATCCTGGATCGCCTCGCGTTCGGTAGTCACGGCCTTGTCGAACGGGGTTTGCCCGACCACTTCGCGCATCGCGCTCTCGGCGACGATCTTAACCGTGGCTTCCTGACCGCGGATATTGAACAGATAGTCCCGCGCATTTTTGATATTCCAAAAAACCGTGAAATCCATATCGACGATGTTCTGGTCGCCGGTCAGCATCATGCTTTCTTCCTGCACATCCCTTTCAGTACTCCGCCCCCTGGTAACGTCGCCTGCGCCGCGAAAACCGATATCGACGCGCCGTAATTCATCGACCTGAGGCGTAAAGACCTCGCCGATGGGCGCCGGCAGGTTGTAGTGCAGACCCGGCGACATCTTCGCCAGGCTGTCTTCCTGCGCCTCGCCGAAAATGAGCCGAACGCCCTGCTGGCCCGGCAACACCCGGTAGAACCCTGTGAGCAGCCAGCCCACGATGGCCACAGCCAGCAACAGAATGATAATTTTCGACGACGCGCCGCCGCCGGGTAGGATCGTTTTGACTCGTTCCTGCCCCTTGCGCAGCATCTCTTCGATATCGGGCGGCGGCCGACCGCCTCCGCCTCCGCCGCCGGCGCCACCTCCGCCGCCCCACGGCCCCTGTCCGTTACCGCCACCACCAGATTGATTCGACCAAGGCATCGGCTTGTCTTCCCTAAAATTCCGGCGTTTATACTTTCAATAACGATGCGCAGTAAGTAGCGTACTTTTCTTCCCGCGGCACCATCACATATTAAGACAACACACATATAGGGCAGCACCCTACGGGGCGCAAACCCCCATCGCGGCAATCGTTAACATAGTTACGGAGACATCCATATGCCCACGGTAAGCGAAGAACAGGTCCTAAACGCGCTGAAATCGGTCAGCGACTTGGACCGGGACGAAGATATCGTGTCGTTGGGCATGGTTTCGGGGCTTGTCGTGAAGGACGGCAATGTCGGGTTCTCGCTCGAAATCGACCCGCAGAGCGCGCAGGCCTACGAACCGCTGCGCCGCGAAGCGGAAGAGGCGGTGGATGGGATTCCCGGCGTCCTATCCGTTACGGCTGTCCTTACCGCGCACAATCAGGCGCCGCAGAACCAGGCCGCCCCGCAGCAAGCGGCCCCACAGCAAGCGAGGGGCAAGCAAATGGTGCCCGGCGTCGAACATATCGTCGCCGTCGCCTCCGGAAAGGGCGGCGTCGGCAAATCCACCGTGGCGACGAACCTCGCCTTGGCGCTGGCCGCCGGCGGGCACAGCGTCGGCATCCTCGATGCCGATATTTACGGACCGTCACAGCCGCGCATGATGGGGATTACCGGGCGGCCGGAAAGCACGGACGGCGAGCGGTTGGAAGCATTGGAGAATTACGGCATCAAGGTCATGTCGATGGGCTTCCTCGTGCCCGAAGAAACGCCGATGATTTGGCGCGGACCGATGGTGATGAACGCGCTGCAGCAGCTCCTGCGCGACGTCAATTGGGGTGATCTGGACGTCATGGTCGTCGACATGCCGCCCGGCACCGGCGACGCGCAGCTGACCATGGCGCAGGACGTCCCCCTCGCCGGCGCGATTATCGTCTCGACGCCGCAGGACATCGCGTTGCTGGACGCGCGCAAGGGCCTCAACATGTTCCGCAAGGTCGAGGTTCCGGTGCTCGGCATCGTCGAGAATATGAGCTATTTCGCCTGCCCGCATTGCGGCGAGCGGAGCGATATCTTCAGCCACGGCGGCGCGCGGGAGGAATCCGAACGTCTCGGAGTGGATTTCCTGGGCGAAATCCCGCTCGACATCGCCATCCGTGAAACCTCCGACAGCGGCCGGCCGATCGTGGTCAGCGATCCGGACAACGCGCACAGCAAGGCGTTCCGCGCGATCGCCGACCGGATCTGGGACAAGCTTGCCGGGGGCGCCAACGCGACCGGCCGCGCGATGCCCAATATTGTCATGTAATGGACTAGCGGTGCTGCTTCGATTGCTCGCCATAATCGTCGTGTCCCTGCAGGCGAACACGGCCACGGCGGCGACCGACAGGTCCTTGGAAGCTTTGCGCCTGATCAACGGGTACCGCGCGCAACACGGCCTCGCACCGTTGCGCATGGAAGCCAGGCTGGAACTGCTGGCCCGCGATCAGGCGAAGGACATGCTGGCGCGGCGCAAGCTCGATACGCGCGGTGCAACCGGACTGACGCTGGAGAAGCGGTTACGCCGCGCCGGTTATGCCTTCCGCCAGGCCGCCCAGCAGGTCGCGATGGGGTATCCAAACGAAAACGCCGTTATCGACATGTGGATGGGCCGCCGGGACAGCCGGCAGTTCCTGCTGAATCAACACCTGAGCGAAGCCGGGATCGGCTACGCAGCGCGCGGCGGCGAAGCGCTCGACCATTTCTGGGTCATCACCCTCGCCGATCCAACCGGACCGGCCGCGAGCAACTGGCGCCGCGAAATCCTGCGTCATGTAAACCGGTACCGGGCGCACAAACGGTTGCAGCCCCTGAAGCTGGATCCCGTACTGAATATAGCCGCGCAGGGCCACTCCGACGATATGGCGGAAAGGGATTTCTTCGATCACGTCACGCCTGGTGGCAGCACGGTCGGCGACCGGGTAAAGCGGGCGGGCTATCGCTTCCAGACCGTGTTGGAGAATTTGGCGGCAGGCCTGGAGAATCCGCGCGACGTCGTCCAGGGCTGGATCGGCTCGCCGCCGCATCGCAAAGCCATGCTGGCGCGAGATATCGACGATGCCGGCGTCGTATACACTTTCCTGGCACAAGATGGCGGGATCGTGCGGAGCTACCATTACTGGACCCTGAACATGGGCCGGAAGCGTTAGCGGCTCGACCGGAAACTGCTGGAAAACGATACCGACATCAAAAAAAGAAGGGCCGCCCCATGGGGCGGCCCTTCCCTTGTCTGACCTCGGTGCCGTTAAGCCCGGGTCGGAAACTGTCGCATCAGGCGAAGCAACTCCGCACGGTGGCGACAATCCAGCTCCGGACGACCGTAGGCCGCAAATGACAATGATACACTGGATCACCTCCCTTCCGTTGTTGAAACCACGCCGCACTATGGCGCGTAAATATCTGCCCAACAAGCATTATTCCGTGGACTGACCGACGCGGGGCGGCGTCGGAAACGCAATCAGTCGCCGAACAGGTTGTCGAGCGGCAGCGACAGCACCAGGGTCAAGGTTTCGGTACCCGGGTTGATGTCTTCGATCGACGCGTTCGAGATATGGTGGAAGGCGACGCCCAGCCGGGCCCTGCTGTCGAAGCGGTAGGCGAGTTCGACCCCGGAGCGGAATTCGATTACGGACCCGAGATCCTTGCCGCCGCCATCGGAATACAGACCGACCGCTACGTTGGGCGTGAAAACGATACGGCGACCGAAATAGATGTCCAGCATAAGGCCGGCATAGCCATAAATCGCGGCATCGGTTGTCGCCATGACGCCGCCGAACGGCTTGACGTACCATTCGTCCCAGCCGGAACGGTATTCGATGTTGAGTTGTCCTGCGGTCTCGTTGTCGTTCACGTCGTAACCGCCGACATGGAACGCGATGAAGGACGGATCGTCGCCCGCATTCGCGCGCGCGCCGACCAGCAGCGCCAGCGCCGCGGCCGCCACCCAAATTCCATGAAACTTTCGCCTTGCCAACATCGCCATTCCTCCCGAGAGGGCAGAATAATACGATCCAGCCCCTCAGGGGCAACTTATTACTTGAGTCAGATGCCGAACGATTTGAATTTCTCGGTCGCCTGGATGAGCGCCTGGCGTATGCTTGGCTCCATCGCCGAATGTCCCGCGTCGGTAACGATCACATACTCCGCTTCCGGCCAAGCGCGAGCCAACGCGTCCGCCGAAGCAAGCGGACAAACCATGTCGTAACGGCCTTGCACGATGACCCCGGGGATCTTCCGGAACCGGTCAACACCGTTCAGCAGGTGGCCGGCATCCATAAAAAGGTCGTTGACGAAATAGTGCGCCTCGATACGTGCGAGACCGAGCGACTTTACCGGGTCAGCGAAAGACACCAACGCCTCCGCGCTCGGCAGCAAGGTCGAGCAGGCGCCCTCGTATTGGGCCCAGATCTTAGCGGCCGGCAGGTGGACGTCCGGATCGGGGTCGACGAGGCGGCGGTGGTAATGCTCCAGCATGTCCCCGCGTTCGGCCTCCGGAAGATATTCGGCAAACCGCCGCCAGGCCTCCGGAAACACGCGCCGCATACCCGTCATGAACCAGTCGACTTCATCTTTGCCGCACAGGAATACGCCGCGCAGGATTATTCCGCGGCATCGTTCGGGATGGGCGATTGCGTATGCCAGGACGAGGCTGGATCCCCAGGAACCGCCGAACAGGAACCATGATTCAAGATCCAGCCGGACGCGCAAGGCTTCCATATCGGCGACCAAATGTGCCGTCGTGTTGCCGGTCAGGTCGCCAAGCGGCTTCGATCGGCCGGCGCCGCGCTGGTCGGCAACGATGATGCGGTAGTGCGCCGGATCGAAAAACCGGCGATGCGCCGGTGTCGCGCCGGCGCCCGGTCCGCCATGCGCGAAAAATATCGGCACCCCTTCCGGATTTCCCGACTGCTCCCAATACAGATCATGCGGCGGATCGACGGCAAGCCGCCCGCGTTCGTAGGGTTCTATATCCGGGAAGAGATCTTTCCGGGTCATGCCATTTTCCAACGATCGGAATAAAATTTTGGACGCCGCCGGTCGCGCTATTTCTGGTATTAGACTGCACCGACTTCAATTGCAAATGGCCCCGCGTGTTCCGGTCCCGCATCCTTCCCGTCGTTCTGGCGATACTCTTCGGTCTCCCCGCCTGGGCCGACCCACTAACGGTCGACGGCCGCGGCAAGGTCGTTGAAATCGTCGACGGCGATACGCTCGTCCTCGAAGACGGGCGCGAGGTGCGGCTCGTCGGAATTCAGGCGCCGAAACTCCCGCTCGGCCGCAAGAACTTTGCGATCTGGCCCTTGGCGGACGAGTCGAAATCCGCCCTCCTGACGCTCGCCTTGTACAAGACGGTTACGCTGTCCTACGGCGGCCGACGGATCGACCGCTACAACCGGCAACTCGCGCATTTGCATGACGAAGCGAAAATCTGGATTCAGGGAGAGATCCTGCGGCGCGGAATGGCCCGCGTCTACAGCTTCAAGGACAATCGCGCCGTGGTCGCCGAAATGCTGGCGATCGAACGTGGCGCGCGCGCGGCGCGGCGCGGCATTTGGCGTCACCCGTTCTACCGGATCCGGCAGGCGGCGTCCGTTCATCGCGAAATCGGCAGTTTCCAGCTCGTCGAAGGAACGGTTCGCGACGTTGCCGACAGGCGAAAATATACCTATTTGAATTTCGGTGAGAATTGGCGGACCGATTTCACGGTCGCGGTACCGTCCCGGGCGCGACGCACATTCGAGGCGAGCGGGATGCCTCTCGCCTCGCTGCAGGGCCGCAAAATTCGGGTGCGCGGTTGGATAAAATCGCGCAACGGACCGATGATCGACGCGACCCATCCGGAGCAAATCGAAGTTTTGCCATAATCTTTCGCCAATGACCTCAGTGGCACTTGTACCCGTCCCGAAGCTATTCAATATTGCACGTGTTTATTGCGGGACACGGAAAAATGACGATATCGCGACGACATTTTTGCGGCCTTTCGGTTTGCGGTCTGGCTACCGGATTGAGCGGCTGTTCGGTCAATCCGGCGACCGGGCAGCGCGACCTGATCCTGGTCAACCCATCGGAAGAGAAGCAGATCGGCCTGCGCGAACACCCTAAGATCCTGGCGCAATTCGGCGGCGTCTACGACGATCCAGACGCGGCCGGCTATGTTGCGTCCATCGGCGGGCGGCTGGCGGCGACGACGGAAACGCCTTCCCTCGGGTTTACATTTACACTCCTCGATAGCCCGATCGTGAACGCCTTCGCGCTGCCCGGCGGGTTCGTCTACATCTCCCGCGGCCTGATGGCGTTGGCCGGTGACGAAGCCGAGCTGGCCGGCGTTCTGGGGCATGAGATCGGCCATGTGGTCGCGCGCCATTCCGCACAGCGACAGAGCCAGGCGATGCTGGCGCAGCTTGGCGTCGGCCTGTTGGGCGCGGTAGCCGGCCGGGAATCGACCCAATTGGCCGGCACGGTCGCCGGCCTCTATCTGCGCGGCTATTCACGTGATCAGGAATTGGAGGCGGATATGCTTGGCGTCCGTTACCTGCGGCGGGCGGGATACGACGTCGGCGCCATGGCCAGCTTCCTGGAGCGCATGCGCGCCAACAGCCGCCTCGAAGCGCGGATCGCCGAACGTTCGCCGGACGAGGTCGACCAGTTCGACATCACCGCCACCCATCCGCGGACCGCCGACCGCGTGCAGCGCGCGATCACCCTGTCGGGCGGCAAATCGGCCGGACGTAGACTACGGAAATCCTATCTCGACCTGCTCGACGGAATGATATTCGGGGACGGGCCGGAACAGGGCTACATATTGGGCCAGCGCTTCGCGCACTCGAAATTGCGGTTCGAATTTTCCGTGCCGAACGGTTTCAAACTGCAGAACAGGCCGGATCAGGTCGTCGCCGCTTCGAAGCGTGACAAGGCGGCTATAGTCTTCACCGCCGCGCCGAAGCCTTATCAGGGACGCATGACCGGATATCTGGCGAATGTCTGGGCGCGCGGCGCCGCGTTGAACGCGCTTGAAGGAATCAAGGTCAACGGCTTCGAAGCGGCAACCGGTTGGGTGCGCGCCCGCGACGGCCGCGCCGACTATCGGCTGATTGCCATTCGATTCTCAGCGCGGCAGATCTTCCGGTTCGTTTTCGTGGCGGCGCCGGCGACGATGCGGCGCCTGTCGGTGCCCTTCCAGCGCACCACGTACAGCTTTCGGAGGCTTTCGCCGGTGCAGGCGGATGCGCTGCGTCCAAAACGGCTGCAAATCGTAACGGTTGCGCCTTCCGATACGCTGGCCGGATTCGGCAGTCGAATGGCCGTCGACAAATTCCAGCAGGAACGATTCGTTACCTTGAACGGCCTCGGCGGCGCGAACCGGCTCGCGTCGCGAAAACGGGTCAAGCTCGTCGTTCAGACCTGAACGGAATCCCGAACATGGTTAGCGTGCGGGCAGAACGTCGAAAGCGACGCTGATCCGCGTTCCGTCTGTATCGTACGGGATCGTACGGTGGAAAAAGTAGCTGGGGAACAAAACCAGCAGCCCGGACTCCGGCCGGATGGCGCGGAGAGGAGGTGGGCGGGACCAGTGGAATTCCTCGCTCGGTTGACCGAACTCGATCCAGCCGGCCTGTTCCGCGCCGTGATCGTCGACGATTTCAGGTACCCGCGGATAGTAAACACCACTCAGCCAGGCAGACGGGTGGATGTGGGCCGCCTGATAGCCGCCGCCGCCTTGCAGCACGATCGACCAGGCGGTCAAACGCCAACGCTGTAGCGAGCTGGCAACGAATGGATGGGCCGGGTCGCCGCCCAGGCGCTGCTGGTACCGGCCAACGGCGTCCCGCACCATCGCTTGAAACGCCGCGACGGGCCCGTCCGCCTCGCCGAGGAGTTCGCCGGTATGCTTGCCGTATCGTGTCGCATGACTGGCCGGTGCGTCGACGAGCGTCGGATGCGCCAGCACATGCGCGGCAAGCGCATCGTTGAAGTTGGCGATATCCACGAATCCGGGCGGCGCGGACTGATGCTCGGGGAAGACGAACCGGTCGAAGTCGACCAGCCGGTTGAAGGTATCCAAAGCGCTGTTTTCACTCAGCGCGATCGCTTTCGCCGCCAGTACGCCGGTTTCACCTGGATGGCGCGCCAGGAACCGGTCGCATTCGGCGATTGCGGCCTCCGGGTCGTCCTGCTCGACCAGCACATCGGCCAGGTTGGTGCAGGCGTCGGGATAGTCAGGATCGAGCGCCGCTGCGCGCCGCAAGGCCGCCGCAGCTTCCGCCAACCGACCGAGCAGCTGCAGGGCGATGCCGTATCCGGATTGGCTTTGCGCGTCTTGCGAATCGCAGTCCAACGCCTGTTCGTAGGCGGCGACCGCCTCCTCCAAACGGCCGATCGACCGCAAAACGAAGGCGAGACCGGCATGCCCCGGCGCATTGCGGGGCTCCGCCGCGACCGCATCGCGATAGGCGGTGACGGCTTCTTCCAGCCGTCCAAGCTCATGCAGCGCCGTTGCCCTATTGTAGTGCGCCGCCGCGGCCCCCGGTGACAGTCTCGTCGACCGGCTGAAACTATCGAGTGCCGCCTCCAACAACCCGCCGGCTTGATAGACGACGCCCAGGTTGAAGTGCGCCTCGGGATCATCGGGAAATCGGTCGACCGCCGCTTCCAGCATTTTTTTGGCCTTGCCGGGATCACCCGATTGAAAGGCGGCGACGGCGCCGATCTTGAGAAGCGCGGGGTGTTCCGGCGCGACCCGGAGAGCCTCTTCGCACAACGCCGCCGCCTCGCCGGCCCGCCCATCCTGAAGGCGGCGCTGCGCTTGCGCTATAGCATCTTCTATTTGCCTTTGTCCGGCGCTCACGCCCCTCGCCGCCCTTTCGCAGGGTCACTTCGGGCGATTATACAGAACAGCGCGGCCTGCCGTCCCGGCCTAATCAGGCCTCGACGAGTAAATCGTTCGGCGTATCGAATTTACGGGTGATGGTTTTCCGCATTTTTGTCAGGGCGCGGTATTCCAGTTGGCGCACACGCTCCTTGCTGACACCCAGTTCACGTCCCAGCTCTTCAAGGGTCGCGCCGTCCTCACGCAGCCGCCGCCGCTTGATGATGATCTGCTCTCGCGGCGACAATTCCGATAGCGCCGTTGCAAGCCATTGGGACCGTACCTCGGTGTCGCACAGATTTCGGACGACCGTTTCCGGTGTCGGACGCGTGTCGGCCAGAAAATCCTGCCAGCTGTCCTCCGAGCTTTCCGCGATCGTCGCGTTCAGCGACCGGTCGCTCCCGCTCAGCCTGCCTTCCATCGACTCGACTTCGTGATGTTTCACGCGAAGCTCCCGCGCGATCTCGGACCGGCCCTGCTTGCTGAGCCGGCCGGACGGCGTATCGGCGATCCGCGCCCGCAGCCGCCGCAAATTGAAGAACAAAGTCTTCTGCGCCGCGGTCGTCCCGGTGCGGACGATCGACCAGTTTCGCAGGATGTAATCCTGTATGGCGGAGCGAATCCACCAGGTCGCGTAGGTTGAAAAGCGCACCTCGCGATCAGGATCGAATTTTGCGGCGGCCTGAAGCAAGCCGATATTGCCTTCCTGGACCAAATCGCCCATCGGCAGGCCATAATTACGAAACCGCGACGCCGTGCTGATGACAAGTCTGGTGTAGGACAGCACCAGCTTATGCGGCGCGTCTTCATCGGCATCGCTACGCCAACGTCGCGCCAGTTCGAACTCCGTCTCCCGCTCCAACATCGGCTGGCGCATGGAGGTTCGAATATATTTCAGGTTCGCCCTCTGTGTATGCGGATCATCGATATATGCCATGACGGATCCAATATTCTTCCGAAATGCAAAGTTACCCGATCATTTTAGTAAGGTATATCACGTCCGTGTTTCAGACGTAAATAAAAAAGACAAAAATGGTCTTGTTTGAAGTTATTTCAAAAAACCATTATGTAATTATGGTTTTTAGAATATACCTAAACTTCTTAACGAATTTTACGGTATTTTTACCGATTATTTTTATCGGTCAAAGGAAAGGAATAATTTCAAGACTCTAGGCGCTCCAGAATGTCGCCTTCGGGCGTCAGGCAGAAGGCAGCCAAGGACCCGCCGAACCCACATCCCCCGTCGACCGTCAGGGTGTTGTTCGTCTCGGCAAGTCCACCATGAACCGGGTCGTAGCCTCTCACGACGCGGCGAAAACCCGCATAACGGTCCTGGATCAGGGCGAAGCTCCGGCCGGCCCACCAAAAGCTATCCGTCTGCTGCGACAGCTCTCGGCTGACATCGATTCCGGAATTGACGAACAATACACCACCCGCGCGCGACATCGCGGCCCGTTTCAGCGAATTCATCATCGCTTCGTGACCGGATGCGACGCGCATATGATCGCGCAAGGCCCCCGTCCAACCCGTAAGCGCGACAACCCCCGCCTCCGCCTGCGCAAACCCTTCTTCCGCCGCTCCGCCATAGGCTTCAAGAGTCGCCGCCACGCCCCGATCCAGCATCCAGGCCAGATCCTCGGCCGGCCGGTTGGAGAATTGGAGCTGCAGAAGTTTCTGCCACATTTCCTCTTGCGCCCCCCGCAGATACACACAATCGGATTCGTCCATATAGGGTGGGATGGACAGGAACATTCGGCGGAAACGCAGCAACTCCGAGATCGTCGCGAATATCGCGTCGCCGAATCCCAGATAGTTGCCCATGTAGACGAGGCGGTCGCCATAGGCCAACCGCGATCGCATGAGGTCATGCAGCGCCGCCAATCGCTCGGCATCGCCGTGGACCGCGCCGACGGCCCAAATGCGCCGGGGCCGCCGAAACGTGACGATGCTACGGTCCTCTGTCATCGGAGGAGCGTAGCATCTCAGACCGCGATCCTTAACGGACGATTTGCCGAATTATGTTGTTAAGCAGCCTGCAGTACCGTTTCGAGCTGCTCGCTTGCTGCATCCTCGTCGATTTCCTCGACCGCGGCGAGTTCGCGAACCAGACGATCGAACGCGGCTTGATAGATTTGCCGTTCGCTATACGACTGATCGGGCTGGTCGGCATTGCGATGCAGGTCTCGCACGACCTCCGCGATGGAAACGGGATCACCGGAGTTGATCTTCGCTTCGTACTCTTGCGCGCGCCGGCTCCACATCGTCCGCCGCACACGGCTGCGCCCTTTCAAGGTCTTCAAAGCGATCTTCATTTCGTCTTTCGACGACAGTCGCCGCAATCCAGAAGTCTCCGCCTTCTCCACCGGAACGCGCAGAATCATTCTGTCTTTGTGAAAATCTATAACGATCAGCTTCAATTTGTCGCCGGCGATTTCCTGATCTTCAAATCCGGTCACCTTGCCAACGCCATGGGTCGGGTAGACAACGTAATCGCCTGCCGAAATCTTCAATTTTTCATCGCTCATTCCGTCCTTCTCATAATCGATTAAACACTAAATACGTAGAACACCGTTGCCGTCGGGACGGTACAACGCCCGTTTTGTCGTTACCGCCAATCAAGCCACACAGGATATTTCGCAAAATTAAGCTGCGGCCTTCGTTCTCACGGTTGACCACAGCATTACGTCTATTCCTTGGCCCCGACAGGGCGGACGCGCAACTCCACTCGCCTCCTTGCGATACCAATCCTTAGTATATCACAAAATTGGGGTGATTCCCAGCCGGACTCACGCCTCGCCGGGATTGGGACTGAAGTACTTGTCGAACTTCCCGGTTTCGTCCTTGAAATCGTCCGCGTCGGCCGGACATTCACCTTTGCGGGTGATGTTAGGCCACTGTTCCGCATATTCGCGGTTCATTTCGACCCATTTCTCGACGTCGTTTTCCGTATCGGGAAGAATAGCCTCGACCGGACATTCCGGCTCGCAAACACCGCAGTCAATACATTCGTCAGGGTGAATCACGAGCATATTCTCGCCAACATAGAAGCAATCGACAGGGCAGACCTCGACGCAATCCATATATTTGCATTTGATACAATTTTCGTTGACGATGTAGGTCATATGGAACTCTCCCTCGGTCTTTAGTTTAACGCTAGCACCGCCCGACCCTGGACAGGCCCGATACCTTATGTTTCCAGGCGTTCGCGGGCGCGTTTACGCGCACTACCGCTTTCCTGATCAGTGACATACAAAAGTCCGGCGACCTGACGCAAGAGGCTTGCTTCATAATCATGCAATTCGCCGTCGATATAGGCAACTTCCCAAAGCATCTGAAGCATGGCGATCCTTTCGTCGTGGCTAAAATGGTCCCGGATCGTCCGGGTGAAGCCATAAATCTCCGGGATGGCATCCACAGTCCCGACCGCCGCATCGATGAGCAATTGCGTCTCGCCGGCATCCAGCTCGAAGCGCGCCTGCAGGATCGCCGTAATGTGCGAACGCTCCGCGTCATCAAACGCGCCGTCGAGCCGCGCCGCCTCTACCATAAGGGCCGCGGCCGCCAACTGCAGCTCGTCGCGAGAGTGCTGGCCGTCCGCCGAATCCGAACGGCCGCCACCTTCCAAAAGAAATTTTCGAACTTTCGCAAGCATGGGGGCGGCATAGTACATTGCCGCAGCCATGTCACACCGTTTCGCGTGGCAATCCCGCAAATGTGACCTCTTGCCGCTCATGTAACCCGGCAATATAACCACGAAAATGAACGATCACAGGCTTCACGTTCCCGCCACGCTTCGCAATCGCGATCCAATTCTCGCCGTGCTCGAACGCGTCCTGCCGCAAGACGGATTGATACTCGAGACCGGCAGCGGCAGCGGCGAACATGCCGCCTATTTGGCGCCGCGCCTGCCGCCCCGAACCTGACAGCCGAGTGATATCGACGGTCCGGCGTGCGACAGCATCGCCGCCGACAACATTTTGCCGCCGGTCAAACTGGACGTCACTTGGACCACGTGGCCGGTCAGCACCGCTTCGGCGATCGTCTCGATCAACATGATCACATCGCCCATTGGGAAGCGTGCCTCAGCCTGCTCGACGGCGCGTCGCGCATTCTGAGCGGCGACGGCGCCGTCCTTTATTTCTATGGTCCCTTCAAACGAGGCGGCCGCCACACGGCGCCCTCCAACGACGCGTTCGACCGCGGTCTTCGGGCGCAGAACCCGCGCTGGGGCTTAAGGGACCTGAACGACGTCGTGGGGGAAGCGGAAGCGCGTGGTCTGACGCTTGCGGAAGTCGTCGACATGCCTTCGAACAACGCCTCGTTAATATTCTCTCGGATGTCCTGAATCGGCCGGCATCAAGGTCGGCTCAATAGCCTTTCGATCTCGCGACGATGTTTTTTCGTCGGCCGCCCACTACCGGCATCGCGCCGAGCTTGGCCGGCGTGCCGCTCCGGCTTCGGTTGCACCTCCGGCGGGTTCAGGTCGCGGTACAATTTCTGCGCTTCCGACGCCGGCCCGCGCCGCTGTCCCAAGGCGAGAATTTCGATCACGCGCACATAGGGGCCTTTGGCGAAGGTAACAACGTCGCCCGGCTGCACGGCGTGATGCGACTTTCGAACCACAGCGCGATTGACCCGGAAGCCGCCTTGCGAGATTTGCTGCGCCGCCAAGGTCCGACTCTTGAAGAGACGGGCATACCACAGCCATTTGTCCAGTCGCAGCTTTTCGATGG
>CAYLTU010000094.1:0-19458 GCA_964386465.1 uncultured Rhodospirillaceae bacterium | reverse complement strand
TGAAGAACCCCGCATCTCCGTTGAGCACATCGGCCGTGGCGGCCATGCCTTCACCGGCCAACCCGGCCGCGTCAACGCCGTTGCGCGCCGCAAAACCAGCCTCGATGGCGTATTCGCTGGTGCCCGACGCCACGAAGGCGCGCAGCCCGCCCGCGAAATTCGCGGCGAGCGACAAGGCGTTGGCCATACGTTGCGCGTCGAATCCAAACAGGCGGCCCGCCGCCGCCGCCGCGCCGAAAACGCCGTATACCGGCGTCGTGCGGAATCCGCGTTTGCTGATCGCGTCGCCGTGATCGCGCCCGATCCTCAGCGCGGTTTCGTACCCCGCGATCACGGCCGCGAGCAGCGCCGCGCCGGAAGCGTCGGATTCCTCGGCGACCGCGAGCGCCGCCGGCAGCACGACGGCGCCAAAATGCCCGCAGGCATGGGCGTCGTCCTGTACGCGCAGATGAAACAGAACGGCGTTGCCGAGCGCCGCCTCGCCCGCCGGCATGGGCTTGCCATCAAGAATGCGCCGCGCGCCGCCTGTCGCCGCGCGCCGGTCGAGAAACCGCGCCACGCATGCCGGCTCCTCGGCCTTGGTCGACGCCAACGCAACGGCGATGCCGTAAAGCAGGCACGCCCGCGCCTTCTCCTTCGTCGGCTCGGGAAGGGCGTCGACGCCGGTTCCGCCGGCGAAAGCCGCCAGCGCCAGGAATGGCGCGTTGTCGCTGTCGTCTCCGCTCATCATCGCGCCTACGCGCCTCCGCTGTAGCGGCTTTCCAATTTATCCAGCTCGCTCATGCCGGTGATTTCGTTCAACTCTTCGAATGAAATCATCAAGTCTTCGCGGTTGGGAGTTCCATTGTTACCGATCACCTCTTCCTTGAACGCATCCATCGCGTTCATCATGCCGCGCAGGGCCGAGGAGGTCAGGAGACGCGGATAGATCACCGCCGCCACACCCATCGCCTCCAGATCCTTGGGCCCGATCAGGGGCGTGCTCGCGCGGGCGCGGATGCCGAACCCCATATTGACGGAAAGCGGTTTGGGTACGTTGCGGGCAACCCTTTCGATATCTTCGGCGGACAACAAGGCGTCGGCGAACAGCAAGTCCGCTCCCGCTTCGGCGAATAGATTGAGCCGTTCGATGGCTTCATCCACGCCGAGGACGCCGGCGGCGTCGGTTCGCGCCTTGATCACGAAATCGTCGTTTCGGCGAGCGTCCGCCGCGGCGGCGATCTTGTCCCGCGCTTCCTCTCGCGAAATGACGTCCTTCCCCTCCATATGCCCGCATCGTTTGGGCCATGTCTGATCCTCGAGCATCACCCCGGCAAGACCCGCCTGCTCGAAGCCGCGGACGGTGAAATACACGTTCATCGCGTTTCCGTAGCCGGTGTCCCCGTCGCCGAGAAGGGTCAGATTCGTACAATTCACCATATCGCGGCAGGCGGTCAGATTCTCCTGCAGCCCCATTACACCACGGTCGGCCCATCCAAGATGGCTCTCCGAAATGCCGGCGCCCGATATCCACGCCACGTCGAAACCCGCCAGTTCGACAATGCGGGCGCTGTATCCGTCATGGACTCCCGGCATGATCGTGATTTCCGGGGCGGCCAAGCGTTCCTTCAAGGTCATTGCAGTATCGGCCATGATCGATCCTTCCTAATTCCGGTACGATTGCGAACACCGTTGCGGCGTACGCATCAATTGCGCTAACGCGGTAGGATAGTTATCGATTAATGGAATTGTAAGAATCGCGTAATGGAAAAACGCGGAATCAGCTAGATTTAGCCGATCAAGGACGATCACAGTACGGTAAACTCTTTCCTAGTTTGGCCGCCGTGTCATGGCCGAACGGCACAAAAAGCGTTGCCTGCACCGACTGGTCGCCGGTGGAGGGTCAGGATGTTTACATTTGGCCTGGCGCCGACGCGGAAGGTGAAAAGGCCGCCCATGAAGTGGCGCGACTCTGCGTATTGGTCGGCGCCGAAAGTGTCCGGATTTTTCGCATACCAGAGGTCGCCGGATGAATCGAAATTAGGAGCATAACGGGCGCTGTCAGAGGAAAGTGGCCGCGCCACAAATTCTGGGCCGCCTGTGGTTTCAAGCGGCAATTTGACGCCATTCGGCAAGGGCGGCCGATCGGTTGAATTTGAAGTTTTGGCGGCTGCGAAGATGACGTTCTTGGTTGAAATGGTTGTGGACCGAAGCGTGGATTGGAACGAATTTCTGGAGAGATTTCGCACTCCTGAATTTCGCCATCGCGCGCTCTCGTCGCCGGAACGGCTGGTGTGAATTTTCAGCCCGATTGTTCAGCCAGCGACCGGTCTCCTGGCGTTCGGCGGTTCCAATGATTTTCACCGCCGCCGAATAGGACCGAAGCCGGTCCGTCACGATCACTTCAGGGCGACCGTATCGTTTCATCGCTTTGCGCAAAAACTTCAAGGTAGCCTTACGATCGCGCCGCTTGGTGACAAATGACCCCAGCACTTCGCCTTCGTGGTCGACCGCCCGCCAGAGGTAGTGCGTTTCGCGGCTTTGTCAGAGCAAATCGGCTTGAGCCGAGACATGGCAGCCCCTAACCTCCGGGGATGTAAAATCCCTTCCGTTATTTCAATAGCTCGTCCGAAATCATCCGCCTCGCGGTGATGATGTATATCCGCTATCCGCTCTCATTGAGGCAGGTCGAAGATCTCCTATTCGAGCGGGGTATCGATATCTGCCATGAGACGGTGCGGTTCTGGTGGAACCGTTTCGGTCCGATGTTCGCCGCGGAGATCAGAAAACGACGCATTAATCATCGATCTTTTTCGCAATGGCGCTGGCACCTCGACGAGGTGTTCGTCCGGATCAATGGCGAAACGCACTATCTGTGGCGGGTGGTCGATCATGAAGGCGAGGTGCTCGAGGTCTTCGCGACGAAGCGCCGAGATCGCAGAGCTGCGCTGAAGTTCCTGAAGCGCGCGATGAAGCGCTACGGCCGGCCAAAGGTAATCGTGACGGACCGCCTTCGCTCGTACGGTGCCGCTATGAAAGTCATTGGAGTCGAGGATCGTCAGCTATGCGGTCAGTGGCTTAACAATCGAGCCGAAAATTCACACCAGCCGTTCCGGCGACGAGAGCGCGCGATGGCGAAATTCAGGAGTGCGAAATCTCTCCAAAAATTCGTTTCGATTCATGCTTCGGTCCACAACCATTTTAACCAGGAACGTCATCTTCGCAGCCGCCCAAACTTCAAACTCAACCGATCGGCCGCCCTTGCCGAATGGCGTCAAGTTGCCGCTTGAAACCACAGGCGACCCGGATTTACTGGCACGCCCACGTTTCTCTGACAGTGCCCCTCCAAGTCTTATGCGTCGAATACGCCGGCATTGGCATAGGCGCGAACATCGGCATCCGACAGATCTAGAATTTTTCGAAGCACGTAGTCGTTATGCTCGCCAAGCAACGGACAACGCCGGAGAATGTCGATTGGCCCGTCATCGAACCACCAGGGCAATCGATAGACCGGAACGTCCTGGAGTATTGGGTGCGGCACGGGCTGATAGAGGCCGCGCTGCCTGAAATGGGGATGTTCAGCTAGTTCCTTCGGATGCAGCAAGGGCGCCGCCGGGATGCCGGCATCGGATAAGGCGTCGGCAAGCGTGTTGGCGTCGTGCCGCGCGGTGTGAATGCCCAAGGCTTCATGAAGCGCCACCAGGTGCTCCCGGCGCGCGTTCTGGTTGGCGAAACGGGGATCGTCGGCGAGATCCCGAGCATCCAGCGCTTCGATCAGCGCTTGCCACTGCGCGTCGCCCGATACAGCGACGGCGATCCAGGCATCTTCGCCAGCGGCGGGGAAATGCCCGTACGGCGCCATCTCCGGGTGAGCCAGGCCCTGTGGCGTGTCGGCAACACGATCGTTTAGGGTGTAGTCGAGCACCGCCTCAGCCATGACGTCGATGGCGGCTTCCCATTGCGAAAGATCGATGTAGCGTCCGTTTCCCGATCGTGCACGGCTGCAAAGCGCTTCGAGAATGGCGACTGTGGCGTGGAGACTAGCGTTCGGATCGGCGTAGGATGATTGTGACCCGAGCACGCGTTCTCCGGGATACCCGACCAGACTGTCGAGCCCGGAAAGGCCGGCAATCATGGTTGCATAGGTCCGAATATCTCGCAGCGGACCATCCTGTCCGACCGCTGACATCGAACACATAATCAGATCCGGTTTGACCGATCGCAGGGTCTCCCAGCCAAGGCCGTACTTATCGAGAACGCCCGGCGTGAAATTCTCGATTACCACATCGCTTGCCACGACGAGCTTCTTGAGCAGCTCGGCGCCCTTGGAATTGGTCATATCCACCCGAAAGCTCAACTTCCCCCGGTTGGTGTTGTGGAACATGGGATTTTGTTCGGGATCCTTCTCCATGCCGATGAGCGGCCGACCCTGACGCATGTAATCCAGCCGGGAGAGGCTTTCGATCTTGATCACCTCGGCGCCGAGATCGGCGAGAATATGACCTGGCACGGCGCCGGCCCAAACCCAGCCAAAATCGGTCACCCGAAGGCCATCCAGGGGGCGCGATCCCGCCCGCGGTTTCGGTCTCGTCACTGGCGCTGTCGCCGGCGACGAGTCTTCGACGCGCCAGGGCAATCCGGGGGCAGCAAACTTTCGGTCGCCATCGGCGATCGTTTTGAAAAATCGGCGCTGTGCGAGATGCGGATGGTCGATCACTTCGTCGATCGTATAGACAGGCGCGCCAGGAATCCGCATCTCCAGGCATTTTTCGAGAATCTCCGCCTTGGTACGTGCGCGGAACCAGGGTTCGAACCGCGCATCCGCCTCCGCACCGTGTTCGTCGTTGGCCTTGATGCGGTTCGCGAAGAGGGCCGAGTCGAGGACATCCTCCCGTTCCGTCATCTTAAGGAAGCTTCGCCATTGGTGGGAAACGGAGCATTGGATCGCGAAGAAACCGTCCTTGCATGGCAGAATGGTTCGCGGGTAAGGCGATCGGTAGGTCTGGTGACCGCGCCGGCCCTTTCGAATGCGCCCAAAATGAGCATTCGCGACGTCGTTGCCGCTGTAAATCCCGGCCCAGATGTCGGCTGCCGCCAGGTCGAGAACGCCTCCACGGCCGCCACACAGCGCGCCAAGCGCCGCGATCGTGGCGCACAGTCCCGATTGGAATGCGCTTTGGTTCCCCGGCAGTTTTAGTGGCACGCGTCCTGCCGCGCCAATTCCAAGGGAAACGCCGCCCAACGCCTGCAGCGTCAGATCGTCGGCGGGTGCGAAGCGGCGCGGGCTGTTCCAGCCGAATGGCGATATTGCCGAAACCACGAGATGTGCGAAATTTTGGCTGATTCTTGTCGGAGACAGGCCAGCCTTTTCGGTCGCCGGATCGCAACGCCCATGAACGAGTATGGTGCTGTCATGCAGCAGTGATTTGAAAGCGTCCCTGTCCTCTTGCGCGTAGGGGTCGAGCGCGATGCGTACCTTCCCAGCATCGAGGTGCCGGCGAAGCGACGTATTCGTGGCCGGTACGCCGGAATCGGGGCATCCGATCTGTCGCACTGTTGCGCCCATGGAGGCAAACAGCCACCCCGCATAGGCAACGCCGACCGACTCGCCAAATTCCGTAACCTTAACATCGTCTAGCATGGTTTGTTTCAGGTAACGACGCCGTTATCGACGAGGCGTTTGATCTCTTCGGTATCGAGGCCAAGTAGATTGCCCAGAACATACGCGTTGTGTTCGCCAAGTTCGGGAGTCCAGCGGCAAATGCTTGCCCGCGTCTTCGAAAATTGCCACAGCGGGCCAGTCACAGCGCGGCGTTCGCCATTCGACCGCTCCAGATCGACGATCGTTCCGCGCGCGCGAAGATGTGGGCTGTCGACAATCTGCTGCGCGTTCAGCGACGGAGACGCGGCGACGCCGGCTGCCTGCAGCAATTCCGTTACCTGGTTTGCATCGCGTTCCCGGGTCCATCCTTCAATCAACCGGTCCAGTATTTCGGCATGTTGCTGGCGCGCCGAACGTGTCAAAAATCTTGGGTTGTTGATCCCATCCACTCCATCCATTGTGTCGGCGAGCGCGCGCCATTCCTGTTCCGTGCGGACTGCGATCGCAACCCAGTTATCGTCGCCTTTCGCGCGGTAGACACCATGTGGCGCCATGTCGGGATCAGCGTTGCCGCAGCGGTGCGGCTCCCGACCCGTGGCCGCGTAAAGCATCATGGCATCGCCGATCAGAGAACTCGCGACCTCGCGCGCGGCCACGTCTACATGCTGGCCCTGTCCGCTGATGCGCTGGCAGTACAGCGCCGCGATGACGCCGGCGGCGGCCGTCAGCCCAGTACTATGGTCCATCACGTGGCGAATTTCGATCGGGGGGCCGTCGGTATAGCCGGTGAGCGTGCCGAGCCCGCCCGCGGCACCGAAAAGGGGCGCATAACCGGCATACCCGCGTTCCGGGCCGTCCTGGCCGGAGGCCGATACCGATACCATTACGATATCCGGCTTTACCGCCTTCAGCGATTCGTAGTCGAGGCCAAGCCGGTCCATCACACCGGGCCGGAAACTTTCCGCCACCACATCGCTGATCGCAACGAGGCGCTTCGCGATCGCCGCGCCTTCAGGGTGCTTCAGATTGAGCGTGAGGGAGAGTTTGTTTGCCGCAACCTGGTCGAACGTGGCGACGTCGAGACGTCCGTAGACCGGATGCGGGCGTCGAAAAATGTCGGGGCGGAGGGAACTTTCGATCTTTATGACCTCCGCGCCCAGCAGCGAGAGCATATGCGCCGCGAACGGGCCGGCGGCATGCAGCGTGAAGTCGGCGACGCGCATGCCGGCAAGCGGCGCCTCTCCTGTGTTGGCTACGTGCCTTTTGGGAGACGGGGCGGCATTTCGCGAGCTTGCGTACATCACCGCCTCTGCGTCCGCTCCGGCTGGCGGGGCGGCTTGCGTGATGTGCAAGGCGCCGGAGGAAAACTTGAACGGCGCGGTCTGCATTCTGGTATCGCCTACGCCGGGCAGGTGGATTGGCTGGAACACCTCGCGCGCGACCATCTGGGCGCCGGTCAGCAGGTCCTCCGGGGTGTTGTACTTGCAGATGGGAACGGACAATTCCTGGCCGCGACGAACGACGTCATCGACCGTCTGCGTCTCGAACCAGGCGCGGAGCCGCTTGTTGATTTCCGGGCCGCGCCGCCCCCGCTCCATGGGATCGTCGAATTCCGGAATCACGGCCCATGCCGGGTCGCCAACGAGGTGGACAAGGCCCTGCCACTGATGCGCCTCAAGGGTCAAAAGCTGCACGTAGCCGTCCGTGCACGCCATGACGCCGCCGTATTTGAAGGATCGCTCATCGCGGTTTTCCAGAACGCCGTCGCCATAGCGTTGGATGTTGAATGCGCTCAGGCCGACATTCGCATCCTGGGTCGCGACATCCACGAATTGACCGCCGGCGGTTGGCCGCGCAATCAAGGCCGCAATAGCGCCGATGATGGCGGAGGTGCCGCCGATCAACTCCGCGAAATGACCGTAGACTTTCAGTGGCGGGCGGTCGGGGAACAATTCCCGGGCGAGCCCGTTCGGCATGAGATATCCCTCGCCACCGGAATGAAATGCGTTGATTTCGTAAGCTCGCTTGTTCGCGTCCTCTCCAAATGAGCCGTAGGGCAGAAGCGAGAGGAAAATCAAATCGGGGTGAGACTCACTCAGGGCATCCGGATCGAGGCCGAGGTCCGTCCGAGTTTGAACCGGCGTGTCGTCGATTAAAAGGTCGGCTTTGCGGAGCAGCGATTTGAATTGGTCGCACCCCTCGGGCGAGCCGAGATCGCAGGTCACGCTGTGTTTGTTGACGTTCAGATATTCGAACAACGCGCTGCGGGGCGGGTTGCCCGGCAGCATCGGTTCGGCGTGCCGAAGCTCGGCCCCCCCCGGCGGCTCGAGTTTGATGACAGACGCACCCATGACGCCAAACAGGCGCCCGGCATAGGACGCCGCGACGCCTTGGCCGTGCTCGACGATGGTCAGGTTTTCCAGTGGACCAGACGATTTGCGCTCGTCCATCCGGCGTCGCCCCCTATTGTTTCAGGTCGATGCCGGATCCGTCGATCACCAGCTTCGTTTCGATGTCACGGGACGGCAGGATTACCGTGGCAACGCCGTTTTCGACGGTCGTTTCGCCGCGTTGGTTCTCCGCCCAGATATCGATATCCACGAGCGGGTATCCATCCTTCACATAGGTCCGCGTAACCTTGCCTTTGCAGAAGGTCGTATCGCCCATCGTGTTGAATCGGCGGAGTTCCGTCTTGACGCGCTTCAGGACGGCGGTGTCGCCCATCCAGTTGGTCACGAGCGTCGCCATCCATGCCGAACGTTGAGGTCCGTAATCGTAAACGCCCGGGACGCCCACCCGTTTCGCGATGGATTTCCGGTGATGGCCAATGCCGGTATATTCAATGCCGCCGCCGGATTCCTTGTTCCGAAAATAATGTCCGGGATGCTTCTTGGCAGCGCCCAGAACCAGGCCGTGCGTATCCCCGCGCGCGCAGCCGGCGAGGAATCCCATGGTGTCCATCATCGACAGCGGTCCACGGACGACGTCGGTCAGCGTCTCGCCTTCCTTTACGTCCTCCCAATACCGGATTTTGCCGCCGCGTATGTTCACCGCTTCGTTCAGAACAGCCTCGTCGATCGCCTCCAACTCCTCGGGCTTGTAGTCGTGCGGTTCACGCTGTTTGTATTTTTGCTTCTTCCGCGCCGACCGGCGTTCGTGACGCGTGCAGGTCCCAAGCACGCGGGCGACGATCTCGTCCCGCTGATTGATAAACGTGCCCTCCACGAGCTGCATGACGAGACGGCCGGAGAACTCGCTTTGTTTCTCCTCGACGCCCACGATCCGCTCGATGGCGGTCAACCGGTCGCAGGGGCGGACATGGCGGAATATCTCCCAGTCGTTGCCCACGTAGAAACCATGCACGCCGGGGAGGCCCCATCGGGTGCGTCCGAGCCAGCCATACGCCATCGGGAACATGGGATGGGCGATCTGCGATCCGAACCGGGTGTCCCGTCCGTAACCTTCCTCACGGTAGAGCGGGTTGAGATCACCGATGCCATTGCAGAAATTGCGCATGGTGTCGCTGGTCGCATCCTGCAGGTAGGGGCCTTCCGGCCGGAGGATGAGGCCCACCATCGCCTTGGCGTTCGCGACCGCCTCATCGGTGATTTTCCCTTCCGCCGGCGTCGCGTCGACGCGTTTTTCTTTCGTCTTCGCATCCTGGATATCTACTGACATGACGCCTTCTCCTTCTTCCCTGCGTCGTGATCGCTGTGCGCGTGGTAATTAGACTCAAGGCTTCTAATTATATACAATAATTCAGGCGAGTCAGCAGATTTTGACGTGATATGCGCTAAAGCATGGTCAGCATGCGCCCCACTTCGCAGCTGCTTCGATTGATTTCCACCTTTCCTCAGACTGATAGCCAAGCATTTTCAGACTGATAGATGGGCAACGCTACGAATACAACGCTAACGCTACAAGATGTTGATGTTTTGAATTTAGATAAACCAAAAGCAATGTTTATAAATTTTATACAATATCAAACGACGCTCAGCGCACATGCTACTCCCTGAAGTCGATGGAAAGCGCTTGCTTCGGGCCGGCGGCATAGCCGTGCCGCGAGGATTTTCCGCCCGGAGCCCCGCCACATTGGAAAGACGGCGGTTCACGTTTCCGGTCGCGGTAAAGGCGCAAGTTGCGGCCGGAGGCCGAGGCAAGGCTGGCGGAGTGATAAAGGCGTCGACCCTGGACGCGGCCAAAGAAGCGGTTGCCGATATCATCGGCAGGCGTTTCGGCGGTGAGACCTGCGAAACAACCCTTGTCGAGGAATGGCTGACGGTTTGCCGCGAACTCTATCTTTCGGTGACGGTCGATGGCGGCGCCGGCGGTTATGTCGCGCTCTATTCCCCCAAAGGCGGAGTTGATGTGGAAGGCGGAACGCCGCCAGCGCGATATGCCGTGGGTCTGCCCGGCGAATTCCGGGGGCATCGGATGCGCGAAGTTCTCGCGCAGGTCGAAACGGACGACCGATTGCGTGAACGCGTGATATCACTGAGCCGCCGGCTCATGTCCCTGGCCGCCGCGCGCGATTGCATTACCATTGAAATAAACCCGCTCGTTCTCCTGGCGAATGGCGATCTTGTAGCGGCCGACGCGAAGGTCGTGATGGACGAGGCGGCAGGATTTCGCTCGGCCGACATCAGGGCCGCGCAAAATCGGGAGCAGCGCAAAGAGCCGAACGCAATCCGGCGCGCGCTGCAGGGCCGGTTAATGCTTGTCTGGCTCGACGGCGAGGTGGGCCTACTCTCCGCGGGAGCCGGCATGACCATGGCGGCGATGGATACGATCCTGGATTTTGGCGGTCGTCCGGCCTGTTTCCTGGACTGCAGCGCAAACCCGACACCCAAGGGTTACAGACTCGCATTCGATCTGCTGGATGCCGCGGAAAACGTGCGCGTGATCCTGGTCAATATATTCGGCGGGGGCGTGCACATGGACCGCGTCGCGCGGGCAATGCGTGCGATTATGACCGACGCCCCGCCAAAAAAACCCGTCGTTTTTCGACTTAACGGCACGCATGCGGATCAGATCCCGAAAATCTTCGCGCAAGCCGCGCTGATAAACCATGGCGCGCTTGAAGACGCCGTCGAAGAGGCGATCGCTATTGCGGCGGGGCAGCGATGAGTGTCTTACTCGATGAGCTGAGTCGCGTGCTGATTCAGGGTATCGGCGGACGGTTTGGACAATTCGTCGCCGGTGACGCAGCCGCCTACGGCACCAACATCGTTGCCGGCACGGCGCCCGGACGGCGGGTCACCGAGGTCGAAACCATACCGGTGTTCGAAAGCGTAAAGGCGGCCCGGGAAGTGACCGGAGCCGATATGGCGGCGATCTTCATACCTGCGTCCCTCGCCCTGGACCCGGTCTTGGAGGCCATCGAGGCCGGCATTGCAACGGTCTTTTATCCAGGCGACGGTTTGCCCGTGCGCGATGCGATCGAGATGCGGGCCGCCGCTAGGGCGAATGGTGTCACTCTGGTTGGTCCGAACGCGCCGGGTATCATATCGCCTGGAAAGGCAAAGATCGGTCTCATGCCATCCTTCTGTTACAGACCGGGTCCGGTCGGAGTCGTTTCGCGCAGTGGCTCGCTGTCCTATGAAGTGTGCTGGCGCCTCAGCAATGCCGGTGTTGGGCAGACGACGGTGATTGGGATTGGGGGCGACCCGGTCAAAGGCATGACGGCTGGAGAAGCCGTCGCTTTGTTGCATGGAGACCCCGCAACCAGAGCTATCCTCTTCCTTGGCGAGATCGGCGGCGGTGACGAGTACGAAGTAGCGGAATACGCAGCGCAGACTACCGCGAAGCCCGTGGCGGCTCTCCTTGCCGGCCGTGGCGCTCCACCCGGAAAGAAGATGGGGCACGCCGCGGCTCTCGTCGAAGGCTATGCGGATACACATGCGGCCAAAGTCGAAGCGCTGCGGGAGGCTAGGGTCCATATTGCTCTTCGCCTAAGTGAAATTTATGCCGCCGTGAACGCGGCGCTGGGGGCCGCATGACAATCCGGACGAAGGAGGAACAGGTGGCCGAGTTTCTGCGCGAGGAAATTATCGCGGGACGCTTCGCGCGCGGTGAACGCCTCAAGCAGTTGGAGATCGCCGCCTTGCTCGACATCAGCGCGACGCCGGTGCGCGAGGCGCTACGGTTGCTGGAAGCCGAGGGTTATGTTCTGTCGATGTCGCACCGGGGGATGGTGGTTGCCCCCTTCGATGTCGCCGCCTCCAGTGAGATCGTAGAACTGCGGGTGCTTCTCGAGGGACGCCTCGCACTTGCCGCAACGGATCGAATCGAACGGGCGGACCTGGACGGCTTGCTGGCTTCGCACGACACATTCTTGTCCGCGGTCGATGGCGGAGACCGGCACGAGATCCGTGCCTTGAACTATCAGTTTCACCGCCAGCTATACGGTTTCGCCGGGCAGCCGCAGACCTGGCGGTTCGTGCAGATGCTCTGGGCGAAGTATCCTTTTGACCTGATCAACCTGATTGATGGCCGGCCGAGCCGAGCGGTCGCCGAGCACTCGGATATTCTCGAGGGCATGCTGGCGGGCGATCGCATCGCGGTCGCTGCGGCGGTTCGCCAGCATGTGACATATGGCTGGCAGGAACTGCAGACCGCACTCGAAAACGAAGCAATTTCGGTAACGGGGGCGGTCGAGGCTTACAATGCCAATGCATTACAAGGGGAGGTAAGCCAAGCATGAATACCGGCGTCATCTATCTTGTCTGCGACATGGAGAACGGATTGATCGCGGAAGGCATGCCCTTCTTTGCGGAGGCCAAACGCCGCAGCGTGATCGCCAACACGAAGCAGGCGATCGAAAATGCTCGGGCGGCGGGCGTGAAGATCGGCTATGTCCGCGTCGGCTTTTCGCCTGACTATCGCGAATGTCCGATGAATTCGCCGATTTTCTCCGGTGCGGCGGCGAACGGATTGCTATAACTGGGAACTTGGGATACCGAGGTGGCGCCCGAAATCGCGCCGCGGGAGGATGATTTCGATATCGTCAAGCATCGGGTGGGTCCGTTTTAAGGCACCCATCTGGAACCGATTCTTCGCGCCAACCGGGTTCACAAGATCTATATCTCCGGCGTCTCCACGAACGGCGTCGTAAATTTGGGCACGCGCGAGGGTCATGACCGGGACCTCGAGATAGTCGTTGTCGAGGATGGCTGTTCGGCCGGCTCGCAACAGGGACACGAGGAGGTCATCCGGCACCTTTCGCGGTACGCCTCGATCACGACATCCCTGGACGCGGATTTTCGTTGAAGGGGTGCCGCCGAAAGCAAGGAACTGGCCATCCTTCCGGTCCGGTTCAAACGGTATTCGATAAAGGAGCCACAGCATGGGACAGGCAAAACGTTTGCGCGAGCTTCTCGGACAGCCAGGGCCCGTCGTGGCGCCGGGAGTCTATGACGGGATTTCCGCCAGAGTCGCGGAACGCGCCGGATTTCAGGCGGCCTTCATAAGCGGCGCCGCGGTAACCGCGAGCGTCCTCGGCTATCCCGATGTCGGCCTGCAGACCATGCCGGAGATCCTGAACCAGTCGCGCAACATGGCGCGCGCCGTGGACATTCCGCTGCTCATCGATGTCGATACCGGCTACGGCAACGCGCTCAACCTGATGCGGGCGGTGCGCGAGTTCGAGAGTGCCGGGCTCGCGGGGATATTCTTCGAGGACCAAACCTTTCCGAAACGATGCGGCCATTTCGAGGGCAAGAAGGTCATCGCCGTCGAGGAGATGGTCGTGAAGATCAAGGCGGCCTGCGAGACGAGACGCGACGGCGACTTCGTCATCGTCGCGCGGACGGATTCCCGCGCGCTACACGGGCTCGACCATGCGATCGAGCGCGGCAAGGCCTTCGCGGAGGCGGGGGCGGACCTCGTATTCGTCGAGGCGCTATTGAGCGAGGAGGAGATGCGCAGCGCGGCCCACGCCATTCCCGTTCCCCTCCAGGCCAATATGAGCGAGGCGGGAAAGACACCGGTTCTGCCGATCGATACGCTGTATGAAATGGGATTCAAGTTGATTTCCTATTCGGGCCTGCTTCAACGAACGGCTATTCGCGGCATGCTCGACGTGCTTGGCATTCTGCAACGCAAGGGCACCACGATGCCCGCCTATCCCGAGCGAATTTGCAGTCTGGTCGAGCGCAGCGAAATCTTGGGACTTCAGGACTTCTACGCTTTAGAGGAGCGCTTGTACGGCCCAATCGTCGATACCGAGGGGAGCTGGCGGATGGAACTCGTCGCGAAGGCGGAAACTGGGAAATCATCGGCGCGGCCTAAATCGCCGATCTGAGAGTCTGCCCTGGTCGGAGGAACCGGCCCGCATAACGGGCCATGAAAGGAGATGTCGGTTGTCAGTGGCTGATCTCGATCCGGTTGCGCTGGAAATTATCTGCAGCCGGCTCATCGCGGTCGCGAAGGAGCAGTCCGCGACGGTTAGGCGCACGGCGTTTTCCAACATCGTATGCGAATCCTATGATTACAGCTGCGTCGTTTTGAGCCGGGACGGCGATCTGCTGGCCCAGCCGTTTCAGGGCATGCCGGCGTTCAATCGTTGCGCCTCCGTTGTCATGAAGGCCTTCCTGGCGAAATGGCCGGACTGGCGTCCCGGCGACGTGGCGATTACCAACGACCCGTGGCTCGCGGCTGGGCATTTGCATGACATCGCGCTTGTTGTGCCGGTCTTCCACAAAGGCAGGCTTGTCGCCTTCTCGGCCAATGTCGCGCATCAGGCGGATATCGGCGGGCGCGGATATTCAGCCGACGCGAACAGCATTTTCGAGGAAGGCCTCGCGATACCCCCGCTCAAACTCTACCGGGCGGGTGCGCCTCGATCGATGATCGTCTGAATTTGATTGTCGCGTCGGAGCCCTAAATAAGGCGGATCGACAATGCCCTGTGTAAGCGGAGCGAATGTCTGAAAGGGGTCAACCCTACTTGACGGTCGATCTACGGTGTCCATAGGGTTTGCTAATGTCGTGCGTGCTGTCTGCAATGAAGGAACGCTTAACTGATGCTCTTGTTCGAGTTCGAAGCGAAATCCGTCTTCGCTGAGAACGGAATTCCCGTGCCGGACGCCCGCCTCGTGTCCGATGTAACACAATTGGAAGACGCGGTTCGCCGGCTCGGCGACGCGGTAGTCATCAAGGCGCAGGTCCTCTCGGGCGGCCGCGGCAAGGCGGGTCTGGTGATCAAGGCGGATGGCCTTCAGGCGGCCTCGCAGGCGTTCACCCGGATACTTGGCGCTCGGGCCGGCGAGGAAACCGTTAAGCGCGTTCTTGTCGAACAGCAGGTCGCGCACGATCGGGAAATCTATCTGGCCATTACAATCGATTCCAACGCCTCCCGGCCAATGCTGCTGCTGTCTTGCAAGGGCGGGATCGATATCGAGGCGATCGCGGACGCCGATCCCGGAACCATCGGGCGATTGCTGATCGACCCTCGGATCGGCCCGCAAGCCTACCAGGTTCGCCACCTCGCCGGCGAGGTGGGGATCGAACCCGGTCTCGCCCTGAAGCTCGGCGTGTTTGCGCAAGGGCTTTGGGGCGCCTTTGTTGGCTCGCAACTCATACTTGCCGAGATCAATCCTATTGCCGTCACCCTTGAGGGCGCGCTGGTTGCACTGGACGCGAAAGCAGAGATAGACGGCTATGTCGCGGCGCGACAGAACCGCTTTGACGTTGAAAGCCATCTCACCGGGGAAACGACGACCGAACGGCGCGCCCGAGAGGCCGGCCTGAGCTATCTCGAAATGGAGGGCAATATCGGCATCGCTGGAAACGGCGCCGGTCTGATGATGCTTATCGTCGACATGCTGTCGCGCCGCGGACTTACGCCGGCCAACTTTTGCGACGCCGGCGGCGCGGTCGCGCGACCCGGGTCGGGTGGTGGCGCCATCGATTGGTGGGCTGACGTGATCGAAATCGTGTTGTCCAATCCGAAAGTGGAGGCACTCTATTTCAATCTCCATGGCGGCAATCATCGCGGCGACGAGGTCGCCACCGGCCTGCTCAAAGGGTTGGAGCAAGCTGGCCGGCGCGTGCCCACCGTCGTTCGTATTTCTGGAACCCGCGAGGCCGAGGGACGAGAGATTTTGGCGGCAGCCGGGATTACCAGCCATGTCTCGCTGTCCGAGGCAATCGACGCACTGGCGGCGATCTCGGAGACCAGGCGATGACACTGATCGATAACCAAACCCGCTTCATCGTCCAAGGTGTGACCGGCAATGCCGCGCAGTGGCACCTTAAAGAGATGCTTGACCTGGGCCAGCCTGTGCTGGCCGGCATCCAGCCGGGCGGCCCGCGCGAGCCTGTTCATGGGGTCCCAGTTTTCCAAAGCGTGGCAGCAGCGCGCGAGGCTATCGCGGAGCCGCCGGATGCCACCCTCATTTTCGTACCCGCCGCCTATGCGGTGGATGCCGCCTATGAGGCGATCGCGAACCGCATACCTCTGCTCATCTGGATCGCGGAGGGCGTACCGGTTCACGATACCATGCGCCTGGTCGATTATGCCCGCGGTCAAGGCGTGCGCGTGGTGGGACCCAATACGCCGGGAATCATAAGCCCAGGCCGGGCCAAGGGCGGCCTAATGCCGTCCAGCGCATTTAGTCCCGGGCCGGTGGGGATGGTCTCGCGGTCGGGAACGTTATCCTATGAAACGGCCCTGGAGTTGACGGTCCGCGGTATCGGCCAGAGCACCTTCATCGGTGTCGGCGGAGATCCGGTGCGCGGCACGTCGATTGTCGAGGCACTTACCATGCTCAATGGAGACGCGCGGACACGCGCCATCGTGATGATCGGCGAGATCGGCGGTAATCAAGAGGAAGTCGCCGCGGAATTTATCGCCGCCGAGGTCCGCGACAAGCCGGTCTTCGCGCTGATCGTCGGCGAGCAGGCGCGCCCGGGCCGGCGCATGGGGCATGCCGGCGCGATCATGGCCGGCGGCGTCGGCGCCTACCGGTCCAAGATCGCCGAATTGGAACGGCAAGGAATTGAAATTGCCCAATCGCCGGCAGATCTGGCGGAGCGGCTGACCAAAGTTCTGAGCGCTGCCACGGACGCCGAAACGGCCCACAGGCAAATGGAGTGATAGCAGTGAGCGAACCAAACCAAGCGAGGGTGGAGCGCGATGCCGATGGCTTGCGGACGCAATTCGAAGACATAGAGGTGGGCGCCGATCTCGGCACGCTTGAATGGCGCGTGACCCGAGAGGATATCGAAAAACAATGCCACATCGACGAGGACTGGAGCGAATGGTTCATCGTCGACTCCCCCTATGACGGCATTATCGCGCCTCCCCAGATCCAATATCGCCCGCCGCGCTGGCTGCTTTCGCGCCGCTATAATATTCGCGGCGTCTTCTATCGCTGGGAATTCGAGAACGTTCGCCCGATACGGCCCGATCGAACAATCCGCCTCAACGGCAGGGTTAAGGACAAGTGGATCGCAAAGGAGCGCGAATTCGTGGAGTTTGAGTTCGAAGCACATGACGAGACGGGCGAATTGCTGTTCGTCACGCGCCGCGTGCATGTCCTCGACGTGACGAAACGCAGCGTCCCCCGCGCTGGCGAAGGCGTGGATTCCGGCAAGAAACCGGAAAAGATCTGAGGAGATTTGGAATGGCGTGGCTAACAGCTCAGCACCCGATCGGCATGGCGCTCGAACCCGTCTCGCGGCGCTTTGCGCCGGAAATGTTCGCAGCCGGCGGCGCCAAGACGATCCATAATGACTTGGAAGCGGCGCGGCGCGAGGGCCTAGCCGAGCCAATCGCAGTCGGGCCTCAGGTCGCCGGGCTCATCTTCCGCATGCTGCGCCTGGCATTCGGTGAAGGCTGGATCGAGGGAGGAATAATCTCGATTTCCTTCCGCCGTCCGACCGCGAGCGACGGGTTCGTCACGGCCAAGGGCGTGGTCAAAGAGATTAAACCCGAGGGCGAGAAGGTCCGGATAGCGTGCGACATCTGGATCGAAACCGAAGACGGCACAAAGACGATCCAGGGAACTGCCAGTGGGCTCGTTCCCGCGGACGCGTCGAGCGCGCCCTCTTAAGCGATTGGCGAAAGCTGGGTTGCGTGAAACGTCACCGTAGGCGCAGATCGGCCTGCATGATCAGATCGCCATCGTCATTTTTGGCCCAGAGTGAATAGGTTCCTTTTTCATCGGCCGGTTTTCCCGCCAAAGTTAGTTGGCGATCGGCGAATGCTGGGCTCATCGCCCGGAAGGAAAACTCAGCAATCTCGGTTCCGGGATGCTCGCGGCGAAACTGATCGATGAGCAGAGTGGCCGTCAGTGGGCCGTGGACGATCAACCCTGGATAGCCCTCCACGCCGGTAACATAGGGTTGGTCGTAGTGGATGCGGTGGCTATTGAAAGTAAGCGCCGAATAACGGAAGAGCATGGCGGAATTGGGGGTAACGCTGTGTTCGAAGATGGAGTCCTCAGGCGCGGCCTTGCCCGGTGCTTGCGCCGCTCCGGGCGCCGGCGCTTCGCGGTAGACGATGGTCTGTTCTTCCTCGATGGCTATCTCCTGTTCAGATTCCGCGCGAATTTCGTGGTCAACCGTCACGAAAACCAGTTCGCCCATACGCCCCGACTTGACGGCGATGTCGCGGATGCTCGAGCGTCGCACCACATCGACGCCAAGCGGCAGATCGCGATGGAACCGTACCCGCCCGGCCGCCCACATTCGGCGCGGCAACGGGACCGGTGGCAAAAACCCGCCGCGTGCCGGGTGACCATCTTCTCCGAGACCAGACTGAGATACCGCCGGCCAAAAGAAAAGCCAGTGCCCCAGAGGCGGCAGCGCATCTCCAGGCCGCGGCGTGCCGGCATCATGGTCGAGCGTGGCGAGCAGCGCCTCGATGGGGGCAACGGCGGTGTGCGAGAGAGCGGTTTCCTCGCGCCCTTTCCATTCGTCGAATTCTTGTGTCGTAAGCGTCATGGCGCGCGTCTTCCCGTTCACTGCGTTGGTGCCGCGTTATGGCATGTTCACTGGCGCGAATCTATGGCCCCGGATCGGCAAAGTGAAAAGAATCTTCAGATAGAACGAATGGAACAGCGCAGGGAAGAACAACCCCAAATTACGGTCTTGGGCCATCCTCTTCCGGAGAAAGATAATGCGAGGTCGCGAAGGTGCGCGGATCGCGGGCTTTCCACTTGTCCAGCTCCACCGCCGTTATGAAGTCGTACAACATTTGATTGAACAGCCCAGGTTCCTCGAGATTCAGCGTGTGACCTATACGCGGCAACACGCAAAGCCCGGCGGTCGGGATCGTGTTCTTCATGAAGACACCCGGCAACAGGGTCTGTTCGTCCTCGTCTCCCGTGATGATAAGCACTGGAATTTCCATCTTCTTCATATTGTCTTCGAATTCATAAACAGAGGGGCGCGCCGCCACGATATGGCGTAGGCTCATCGCCCGCCCGACCTGGGACAGGTTCTTGAACTGGTCCGCGAATTCGCGCCAGCCACGCGGGTCCTTCTCCGCGAATTGCACCCGCGTCGAGCCGATCGCATAGCGCTCCGACGCGTGATCGGCGGTCGCGTCGTTCATAAGTGCGTCGGCGAACTCGTTGAAATTCCTCTTATGAATATCTTCCCACCCTTCGGCCGCGCCGTAACCGCAGCAAACCGGCACAATCGAACGGGCCATCTGCGGGTAGCGAAGACCGAAGAACAGCGCGGCAAACGAACCCATCGAGAAACCGATGATATGCGCCTTGTCGATCTCAAGATGGCGCAGCAGCGCTGCGATATCTTCCACCGCGATGTCTTGACTATACAGCGCCGAGTCCAGCGGCACATCAGACGGCGGACACCCACCATGTCCATATCCTGGAAATGAACGGCGAGAGCTATCGTCTCAACCAA
>CAYLTU010000093.1:0-19466 GCA_964386465.1 uncultured Rhodospirillaceae bacterium | reverse complement strand
TAGTGTGATTCAGATTCCATTTTTCGTCGCTTTCAATGCGACGAACTTCAGAATCATCACACTTAGGTATCGTAACAACTTCAAGAAACCAAACGATAAAAAGCCAGTACGCCTATCGAGTGCGATCCTGGCTCCGGGATCGCTGCCAATGCGATTAGCTATGCCGCACTACAGGGTCATTAGCTTGATCGCGAGCCCAACAAGATCAATTGCCTGCCTTTGAACGGCCGCTTTCCCGCAAATTCCAGGTAAAATGTTCGCCCGAATTTCCTTGTATGGCGAAAATAAACAGTCCTAAAATCCTTGATAGCATCGTATGCGTGGGTTGCGTTTGACGTTTTGAGTATCCAGCCGCAGAAAGTTGACTCAATTGGTGTGTCTAACCTCGAAAGATTGATGCGAATTGCGGAGTAGAAACGGTCACGCAGAATGGGCCGGTTCTCGTTTAGAATTCGAAAAGGAACAGGCTTTATGGCTACCGGCACAGTAAAATGGTTCAATCCCACGAAGGGATTTGGCTTTATTACGCCCGATACGGGTGGCAAGGACGCGTTCGTCCATATCACAGAAGTAGAGCGCGCGGGAATGCCGCCCTTGGTCGAAGGTCAGCGGATCAACTACGAAGAAGTCAGCGACGCTAAGGGATTGAAGGCGACGTCCCTGTCGGCTGCCGACTAATATTCGAGCGGCTGTTAAGCCGCTGCATAGGCATTTTAACTTCGTTTAATCGAAGTCCGGCCCGCGTCGCGGCGGTTTGGCCGGCTTTAACGTTGTGCGCTCTATTTTTAACTTTAGCGCCGCGCGCGCTACCCTTTAACAGTACGCTGACTATCGTGCCCGAAAAACCGGCGGGCGCTTTTCCATGAATGCTTTTCGCCCTTCTTCGTAGTCGGCGCTGTCGAAACAGTTGCGGACCATCTCGGCGCATTTCTCGAGATCGCGGTCTTCCGGGTCCTTCAGAATTTCGCCGACCGTGTGCTTGACCTGTGCTACCGTCAGCGGCGCGTTGGCGGCAATCGTCTCCGCATAGTTTTCGACATAGGCTTCGAGCATCGTCCCCGAAACCACGCGGTTCACGAGGCCCATGCCGCGCGCCTCCTCCGCATTGAACAGCCTTGCGGTAAAGAAAATTTCCTTGGCGCAGGAAGGACCGACGAGATCCGACAGCTTGCGGATGTGATCGTATCCGTATCCCAACCCGAGCTTCGCCGCCGGAATGGCGAACCTTGCGTTGTCGGCGCAAATCCGCATATCGCAGCAAACGGCAAGCCCGACCCCGCCGCCGATGCAGTACCCGTTGATCATCGCGATCGTCGGTTTCGGAAACCGGTGCAAGCCGTTATAGGCCGCGTCGACGGCGACGGCGTATTTCTCGACGGCCTCTTGCGACGCGCGCTCATCCTCGAACTTGGAAATATCGGCGCCGGCGACGAACGCCTTGCTGCCGGCGCCGGTCACGACCACGACGCGAACGGCGTCGTCCCGGCCGAAGTCGGCGAGAATTTCCGTGACGCCTTCCCACATTTCCATGGAAACGGCGTTGAACCGTTTCGGATTGTTGAAGGTCATGACACCGACGGCGCCCCGTTTTTCCGCAATCATCTTATCGGTGAGCATGGGGTCCGGTCCTTTCAAGCTTGGTAATTGTAACTTTTAAGAAAGCGCTAAACGACATTCCGCTCCCGCATCGCGGCAACCTCGTCGGCACTGTAGCCCAAGCCCTGCAAGACTTCATCGGTGTGCTCGCCGCGTTCCGGTGGCGCGACGGCAAGCGTGCTGGGCGTACGATGGAGCCTCACAGCCTGTGCCACCAGTTCGATATCGCCGATCGCCCCGGATTGAACGGATTCCGCCATTTTCAGATGTTCCACTTGCGGGTCGGCGAACACCTGATCAATCGAATTGATTTCGCCTGCCGGCACGCCCGCCTCGTTGAAAAATTCGATCCAGGTCGCGCTATCCCTCTCCTTGGTGCGGCGGTTGATATCCGCGTTCAACGCATCCCGGTTCTCCGACCGCGCCGCGCCATTCGCGTAGCGCGCATCGGTCATCATGTCTTCGGCGTCCATCGCCTTGCAAAAGCGCTCCCAGATGACCTGGCCGGTCGCCGCGATATTGATATACCCGTCCTTGGTTTCGAACACACCCGTCGGAATACTGGTCGGATGGTTGTTGCCGGCCTGCGGCGCGACGTCCTTATCCATGAGCCAGCGCGCCGCCTGGAAGTCGAGCATGAAGATCTGCGCGGCGAGCAGCGAGGAGTCGACCCACTGCCCCTCACCCGATTGTTCGCGCTCGAGCAGCGCCACCATGATCCCGTGCGCGCAAAGCAGACCGGCGCAGAGGTCGGCAACCGGTATGCCGACCCGCATCGGTCCTTTCCCCGGCTCTCCGGTTATCGACATCAGTCCGCCCATCCCTTGCGCGATCTGGTCGAAACCCGGCCGGCCTACGTAAGGGCCGTCCTGCCCGAAACCGGAAATACTGCCGAGGATGACGCGCGGATTGACCGCGCGCAGGGACTCGTAGTCGATCCCGAGCCGGTTCTTCACATCCGGGCGATAGTTCTCGACGACGACGTCGGCCGTTTCGGCAAGGCGCATGAAAACCTTGAGCCCATCCGGATCCTTCAAGTTGAGCGTGATGCCGCGCTTGTTGCGGTGCAGGTTCTGGAAATCCGGACCGTGCCGCTTGCCGCCGAGGCCCTCTGCGGCATCCAGCGCCTCGGGCAGTTCGACCTTGATGACATTGGCGCCCCAGTCCGCCAACTGGCGCACGCAGGTCGGTCCCGCGCGCACGCGGGTGAGGTCCAGCACGGTATATCGGGAAAGCGCCGATGACGCGGCTTTATGAGGCATCGCTTGTTCCTGTTTGAATATTAGATCGCGGGCTGCGGATATTGCCCGTCAACGCGGGCGCAATCAATCCCACGGCATTTTCCTTCAACAAAGGCTAGCCAGTGGTGGTTGCAAGATGACAAGATAAATTTCGCAATAAACGTGTGGGCGCGCCAGATATGACCGAACCCTTCGAACTCGACGCGACGGACGCAGCCGCACGGATCGATGCCGGTTCGCTGACAGCTGAAGCCTTGATCGAAAGTTGTATCAGCCGGATCGAGGCGCGGGAAGACGATGTCCGGGCATGGAAGCATTTCGATGCGGATGCCGTGCGAAAGCAAGCGAAGGCGCTCGATCGCGGCCCCAAGCGCGGTCCGCTGCATGGTCTGCCGTTCGGCGTAAAAGATATCATCGACACCGCGACGATGCCCACCGGCTACGGATCGCCTATTTACGAAGGCCACCAACCCGCGACCGACGCCCCCTGTGTCGCGTTGAGCCTGCAATCCGGCGGCGTTCTGATGGGCAAGACGGTCTCGACCGAGTTCGCGAGCCGCCATCCCGGCGCGACGCGGAACCCGCACAACCCGGCGCACACGCCGGGCGGTTCTTCGAGCGGTTCCGGCGCCGCCGTGACCGACAAAATGGTTCCCTTCGCGTTCGGCACGCAAACCGGCGGTTCGGTCATCCGGCCCGCGGCATTCTGCGGCTGCGTCGGTTACAAGCCGACTTACGGTCTGTTCTCGGCGGCCGGGGTCAAGGAGAACACCCGCTCGTTCGATACGGTCGGTCTCTATGCCCGTTCGGTAGACGATATCGCCTTGTTCCGCGCCGGTGTCCTTGCCGTCGACGTGAAACAGCTGGAGGCAGCGGACGTCGGGGAACTGCGTGTCGCCTTATGCCGCACCATGTTCTGGGACCGGGCAAGCGAAGCCACGCAATCGGTGATCGAAAACGCGGCCGACACGCTGGCGAACGCGGGGGCAACGGTCAGCGAGCTAACGCTCGACGGTCCGTTCGAAGGCTACGAGACGCACGGCAGAACCGTTACGGGTTTCGAGTTTCCCAGAGCGTTGACTTTCGAACGCACCCATCACGCCGAACAGTTGAGCGAGGACTTACTCGAAAAACGACTCAAACCTGGTCTCGAGATAAGCTTCACGGAATACCAAACGGCGCTCGAACGGTTGGCGTCGTGCCGCCGCTGGCTCGCCGACGCGTTTTCCGGTTTCGATGTCATTTTGACGCCAAGCGCACCGGACGAAGCGCCTGAGGGGTTGGGATATACCGGCGACCCCTGTTTCAACATCTTCGCGACATGGACCTATACGCCCGCCGTCACCCTGCCCACGAGCGCCGGTCCCAAGGGGTTGCCGATCGGCCTGCAGTTCATGGGTCCCCAAGGGCAGGATATCCGAGTTCTTGAAATAGCGAAGGCGGCGTTTCCGATCCTTGCCGAAGGCTGATAGAGGCTCGATGAGCCTCAACTATTTCTCGCCGAAAATATCGCTACCGGCGAGACCATCGTCGTGAAGGGCGGTTACGTGATGACGGCGGTGGCGCGTTAAGTCTCATTTGTACAGGTGCCGCTGATCGGAGTCCCCATCCTGTGCCTCTTCTTCCGCGTTCCCATCCTTTATCTGCTGCACGCTCATGAAGGCGTCCAGCGTGCGGCTCATCGATTCCAACTCGTCCTGCATGCTGGCGATATTGACCTCGATCTTCAGGATATCCTCGCGGTTGTCGGCGACGTGATCCTGAACGCGGTCGAGGCTCTTCATCGAGGTGCGGATCTGACGCCGGACTTCCGCGAGATCCCGGTTCACCAGCTCCATAACCTGTTGTTTCGTCGCCCTTATCGCGTTCCATCCAATGAAGGCAACGATGACGATGCCGGCAAGATTGACCACCGCAAGCGTTTCGCCGAGTTCCATGGGGCTAACCTCCACTAACGGGCCGAATAGCGCGCGCCGGCGCGCTGTCCCCGGTATTCATCAGGGGAAGCTCAGTATACCATTATTGGAAATAGTGCGAATTTCACTGTGACACGGCAAATGGTGCGGATATGGACCTGAGATCGCTCAACACGCCGGCCCTGATCCTTGATCGGGCTATTGTTGCCCGCAATACGCAGCGGATGGCGGAAAGGATGCGCGCAAACGGCATCGCGCTGCGGCCGCATTTGAAGACCGCGAAATCTGCCAAGGTCGCGGAACTCGCGACGGCGGGGCACAGCGGCGCGATCACGGTATCGACCCTGGCGGAAGCGGAATACTTCCTCGACCGTGGGTTCGGCGACATTACCTATGCCGTCTGCATCGTTCCGACAAAGCTGGCGCAAGCGGCGGCGCTGATGTCGCGCGGCGCGGACCTCAAGATATTAACGGATAGCGTCGATACGGCACACGCGATCGCGGCGACGGATCATGGCGTCACGTTCAACGTCCTGATTGAGATCGATTCGGGCGATGCGCGGACCGGGCTACAGGTGGACAGCGATGAAGTGATCGATATCGGCAAGATCATCGATGACGCCGCGAACGCCGAACTTGCCGGCGTCCTGACCCACGGCGGCCATTCCTACGGCGCCGACAGCGTCGACGGCATCAAGCGGATCGCTGAAGAGGAACGCCTCGCCGTCGTCAATGCCTCAAATCGCTTGCGGCAAGCGGGCCTTCCCAGCCCCATGGTCAGCGCCGGCTCGACACCGACGGCCGTGCATGGCGAGAACTTTGATGGCTTGACCGAAATGAGGCCCGGCGTGTTCGTCTTCTTCGACCTCGACCAGCTCGCGCGGAACGCCTGCAGCCGCGAAGATTTGGCGCTCTCCGTGCTGGCCAGCGTGATCGGGCACAATCGCCATATCGGCCAGATCGTGATCGACGCGGGCGCACTTGCCTTGTCCAAGGATATCAGCGCCAACGCGCGCTGGCCGCAGGTCGGTTACGGCAGCGTCTGCGATTCCGAGACGATGGCGCCGTTCGATGGTCTGCACGTCGCCAAGGTCAGTCAGGAACACGGCGTGATCCCCGTGAGCGATGAGAGCGCCTATCAGCGGCTGCCAATCGGCAGTACGGTCCGTGTTCTGCCGAACCACGCCTGTATCACGGCCGCCGCCTACGACCGCTACTACGTCGTCGAAGGCACAGAAATTGTCGATGAATGGGACCGGGTCAATGGCTGGTAAACGTTACCGCCAGCCCCAGAAATCGTTGCCTTCTTGCAGGTAATTCCGCGCCAGCACCATCTTGTGCACTTCCGAGGCGCCGTCGACTAGCCGGGCCTGTCGGGCGTAGCGATAGATCCATTCCAGAACCGTATCCTTCGAATATCCGCGCGCGCCGTTGAGTTGGATGGCGCCGTCGACCGCCTGGTGTAACGTGTCGGCGACCTGGATCTTGGCCATGGAGACCTCCTTGCGCGCGAAATCGCCCTGATCGAGTTTCCAGGCCGCGCGCATGGTGAGCAAGCGGCCGACCTCGATCGCCAACGCCACTTCGCCCATCATCCACTGCACGCCCTCATGGTTCGCCAGCGTTTCGCCGAAGCTTATCCGCCGTTCGACATATTCCTTGGCGATTTCCATGGCGCGGCGCGACAGGCCGAGCCAGCGCATGCAGTGCGTCAGCCGCGCCGTGCCGAGTCGGATCTGGGTCAGCTTCAAGCCCTCGCCGACTTCCATCAACCGGTCCTCGTCGGGAATTTCCATGCCGTCGAATTCCATCTCGCAATGGCCGCCATGTTCCTCCGGGCCCATGATCGGTATCCGGCGCGCGATCCGCCAGCCGGGCGTGTCGGCGTGGAACATGAAGGCGGTCAGACCGCGACGCGCGTTCTCCGAGGTCTTGGCTATCAGGATGAAGTGCTGCGCGGCCGCCGCGCCGGTGATGAACCATTTTCGGCCGTTGACGATCCATTTGTCGCCCTGTTTTACCGCTTTAGTCAGCATCACGCTTGGGTCGGATCCCGCGCCCGGCGACGGTTCCGTCATGACGAAGGAGGAGCGGATGCTGCCGTCGGCGATTGGTGCGAGCCATTTCTCTTTCTGGTCGGGCCGCGCGACCTGGCTCAACACCCGCATATTGCCGTCGTCCGGTGCGGACGCGTTGAAGCATACCGGACCGAAGATCGACCGGTTCATTTCCTCGTAACACGGCGTGATTTCAACGACGCTAAATCCCAAACCGCCGTCATCGACAGGTAGCGAAAGCGACCAGAGACCTTCCGCTTTCGCCATCGACTTCAGCCGTTCCATCGGTTCGTGCGCGATATTTTCATGTTCGTCATAGGCTTCCGGGTCGGATTCCAGCGGAATAACGTGTTTTTCGACGAAATCGCGGATGCGCAGCCGGGTTTCCTCCACCTGCGGTGAAAGCGTGAAGTCAATCATGAGGTTCTCCGAAGTCCTTGATGTGCATTATCCGACGAGCGGGAGCGTGTGCCCGCCATCGATGGTAATCACGCTGCCGGTCATATAGGACGATCCGTCGCCCGCCAAGAGCAGCAGCGCGCCGTCGAGTTCGGACGGTTGTCCGAGCCGTTTCTGCGGGATCCGGCTCGCCATCTCCTTGCCCCGCTCGGTCGTGAAGAAGTCGCGGTTGAAATCCGTCTCGATATAACCGGGCGCGATCGCATTGACCCTGATGTTGTCGCGCGTCAGCTCGACGGCTAGGGCTTTGGTCATCTGCACCACGGCGGCCTTGCTGATGGCGTATGTCGACAATTGCCGGGTCACGGCGAAGCTCAGAATAGAGGCGATATTGATGATGCTGCCGCCATGGCCGAGGCGCTGCATGTGCCGCGCCGTTTCCTGCGCGACTCGCCAGGCTCCGCGCAGATTGGTTCCGACGACCCAGTCCCAGTCCTCCTCGTCGATCTCCAGGGCCATTTTGGCCTGCGTGACGCCGGCATTGTTTACCAGGATGTGGATCGGCCCGAGTTCGGTCTCGGCGGTCTCGATCGCGGCGGCGACGCTTTTCGGATCGGTGACGTCCAGCGAGACCGGCAAGGCATGCCCGTCGAATTCCGCTATTTCCTCGACCACATCCATGAGCCGGTCGGTACGGCGCGCCGCGACAGCGACTTTGGCGCCCGCTTTCGCAAGGGTTATCGCAAAATGCCGGCCAAGGCCACCGGATGCGCCGGTGACGATCGCGTGCCTGTCTTCGAGCGGCCGTATCATGCAGCGCCCCCTACCCGTTCCCGCAAGACGAACTTCTGGATCTTGCCGGTCGACGTTTTTGGCAGATCCCCGAAAACGACCCGGGTGGGGCATTTGAAGTGCGCCATGTTGTCACGGCAGTAATCGATGATATCGCGCTCACTTATCGACCCGGCGTCCGGTTTCAGGGCGATGAAGGCGCAGGGAGTCTCGCCCCACTTCTCGTGCGGCGCCGCGACAACGGCCGCTTCCATTATTTCTGGATGGCGGTACAAGGTTTCCTCGACTTCCAGGCTGGAAATATTCTCGCCGCCCGAAATGATGATGTCCTTCGACCGGTCCTTGATCTCGATATAGCCGTCCGGATGCATGACGCCAAGGTCGCCTGTGTGCAGCCAATCGCCGCACAAGGCCGCTTCGGTCGCGTCCGCATTTTTGAAGTAGCCTTTCATCACCGTATTGCCCTTGAGCATCAGTTCGCCCATCGTCTCGCCGTCGGCGGGCACCGGTTGCATCGTGTCGGGATCGAGGATCGCCTGGTCTTCCAGCGTCATATAATTGACGCCCTGCCGCGCCATAAGCAGCGAACGTTCCTCGAGCGGCAGATCTTCCCAGCCCGGCTGCCAGACGCAAACCGTCGATGGTCCATAGCATTCGGTCATGCCGTACAGGTGGGTGACCCGGAAACCCAGCGCCTCCATGCCCTCGATGACGGCGCTGGGCGGCGCGGCGCCGCCGGTGGCGATGTCGATGTCGTGCTCGATACGGTGTTTCACGTTGTCGGGCGCGTGAATCAACGCGGTCAGAACCACCGGAGCACCGCACATATGAGTCACCTTATGCTCTTGGATCAGCTGGAAAATCTTCACCGGATCGACCTCGCGCAAGCAGACATGCGTCCCGCCGACCGCCGTCACGCCCCAGGTGAAGGTCCAACCGTTGCAGTGGAACATCGGCAAGGTCCACAGGTATCTCGACCGCGAATTTACGCCCATGGTCATTGCATTACCGATGGCGTTCAGATACGCGCCGCGGTGAGAATACAAAACGCCCTTGGGCGATCCGGTCGTCCCGGACGTGTAGTTCAGCGCGATCGTCGTCCACTCGTCCGCGGGGCTTTCCCACGCGAATTCAGGATCACCAGCGGCGATGAAATTTTCGTATTCCGCGTCGCCGATCAGGTTTTCCTCGGGAGCGAGCACGTCGTCGATGTCGATCGTGAAAGGCCTTTGCGCAATTTGACCCAGCGCATCCGACATCGTGGGCGCAAACTGTTTGTCGATAATGACGGCCTTGGCCTCGCCATGTTCGAGAATGAAGGCGATCGTCGCCGCGTCGAGACGGATATTGATCGCGTTGAGTATGGCGCCCAGCATCGGGACGGCGAAATGGCACTCCAGCATTTCCGGGATATTCGGCGCCAAGACGGCAACCGTATCGCCATTGCCGATACCGCGCGCCGCAAGCGCCGAGGCCAATCGGCGGCAGCGTTCGTAGAACTGCGCGTAGGTGTAGCGCCTGTCGCCATGAATGACCGCGACCTTGTTCGGATAGACGTGCGCGCTGCGTTTCAGGAAACTCAGCGGCGACAATCCCTTGTAGTTCGCCTCGCCCTTTTCCAAACCGATCTCGAAGGGTGTCTGTTGCTCGCTCACGCTTTGGACTCCATCGGTCAATTGGTGATTTTGCTCGCGCCGAACCGCGATCCTCGGCTATGGTTTGTAGGGAATAGATAACAGTCAAGATGCTCCCAGCGCCAATTTTTTAGCGTGGCAGATATGAACGAGGAACCATGGCGAGCCTGACAAATGTCGTGGTGGCCGGGGGTAATGCGGCAGCGGCAGTAGCCCGGGTTGAAATGCTGAGTCCGGCAGGCTTTGCGGGCCTTGCCGTATCCAATGGGTTGGATGTCCAGAACTATGTAAGCGAGCGGCAGCCGGATCTTGTGCTGATCGAAGGCGTTTTTGACGATGTCGACGCCTTCGAGGTCGTCCGCGGTCTAAAGAAAAACGACGAAACGCGGCACATTCCCATCATCATGCTACGCGACGAAACGTCGGCGGACCTGGTCGCAGAAGGGTTGGATGCGGGTCTCGACGACATGCTGGCGGCCAACACATCCAATGAGATTATTCTTGCGCGTCTGTATCCGCTGGTTCGGCTTTCGACCATGCATTCCGAATTTCGGCGACGGATCGCCAGCGCCGCCAAGGCCGGCATCGACATCGACGTCGCGGGTGTCCAAGACGTCGATAACAAGAATTGCCGCGTCCTGTTCGTAGGGTCGGAATTCGCTTCCATGAGTGTGTTGGCGGACGCGTTGGCGTCGACGGAGTTCAATCCGGAGCTCGAGCCGGATTACTTCAAGGCCGGTGCGCGCGTTGCGGAGGAAATCTTCGACGCCGCCGTAATCGTCGTCGACGAAGACGAGCCTCTGGAAAAAGCACTCTTCCTCTGCGCCCATATTCGCAACAACCCGCGGCTTTTCAACCTTCCGGTCCTCATCGCGGCTAAGAGCGACATCGCTCACATCGGCGACGCGCCATATACCCAGGGCGCCAGCATGGTGGTGACGCTGTCGCCGGATCTCAGGGAGATGACCGCAGGCTTGCGATTCCTGGTGAGGCGGCAACGATTGCGCTGGAACCTTCACGGACCGCTGACCGCGACGTTACAGTCCGTGACTGCAGACACATTGAACGGCCTGTATTCGGAGAGTTTCGCGCGGGCGCACCTGGCTCATTTGCTCGAGTTCGGGGTGCGCAGGCGCAGAAACCTGTCGCTCGCCCTGTTCTCTATCCAAACCGTCGCCGGGCTCGACGCCGATTCCGAGGACGCTAGGATTTTGATGCAACAGGCAGCCGATTGGATATCCGGACTTGTAAGGGTCGAAGACATGGCGGCCCGGGTGGGAACGATCGATATCTGCGCCGTCCTGCCCGGCGCCGCGGAGCGCGAAGCGCTGCAAGCCACGAATCGGATCACCGGCGTCCTACAGAATACCGAGTTTAAACTACCGGATGGCAGCCCGCTTGCCGCGCCACTTTGGATGCAGAGCGGCGCCATCGCCGCGACGCAAGGAGAATCGGTGGACGAGTTGATCTCCCGCGCCAGAGAAAACCTCGCCTGACCGCCAGCCATTTTCCAAACAGGGACTTTTCAAACCAATCACCGAAGAACACCATATGGAAATCGACATTTACTCCGATCCGATCTGTCCCTGGTGCTATATCGGCAAACGGCGTCTTGAGCGCGCGCTTGAACAGCGTCGGGAGAACCAGGCGACGCTGCGGTGGCGCGCATTCCAGTTAAACCCGGACATGCCGTCTGAAGGCATCGAGCGCAATCGCTATCTCACGCTGAAATTCGGCGGCGCGGAGCGCGCGCGCCAGCTTTACGAGAACATTCGCAAGGTCGGTGCGACGGTCGGGATCGACTTCGATTTCGACAAAATTGCCCGGACTCCGAATACGCTGCAGACGCACCGGCTCATTCGCTACGCCAACGGTACGGAACAGTCAGACACGGTAATCGAACAGTTATTTTTCCACTATTTTGTCGAAGGCGGGACGATCGACGATACCGAGAACCTGATCCGGATCGCCGTGGAAGCAGGGTTGGAAGAGGCTGCAGTCACCACCTATCTGTCGAGCGACGAGGACTTCAACGAGGTACGCCTGGAGGATAGCGCGGCGCGGCGCCTTGGTATCCAAGGCGTCCCCTGTTTCATCATCAACAATCAATATGCGCTGTCCGGCGCCCAGGAGCCGGAGGCGTTTTTTCCGATCTTCGAAATCGCGTCGCAGGAAATGACGGAAGCGACGGGCTAACTCTCCGCGATTTCGACAAGTTTTCGCATTAGATTTCGGACACCGGAAATACGGTCGCTTGCCCGGCGCCAATCGTACATGCAGACGACACGTTGATCGGGCCGTAGCTTAATCGTCGCGTGGTGCGTCTGAATATGACCGATCAGACCTTCCGGGTTGGCGAACACGTTGTTCCGGAAAGCCAAAACGGCGCCTTTCGGTCCGGCATCCAGCTTTTCCACACCGGCACGGCGGCAAAGCTGTTTGACGGCAATGACTTCGAGCAGATTTTCGACTTCGTCCGGCAACGTACCGAAGCGGTCGACGAGTTCCGCCGCGAACGCATCGATTTCACCGGCGTCGGCCAGGTTCGACAGCCGGCGGTAAAGCCCCAACCTCACCGTCAGGTCTTCGACGTAGTTGTCGGGAATCAGAACTGAAGTGCCGATAGTGATCTGTGGAGTCCAGGTTTCCTCGGTGACCTCTCCATCGTCGCGCGCGGCGACAATGGCTTCCTCCAGCATGCGTTGGTAAAGCTCGACGCCGACTTCCCGGACATGGCCGGACTGTTCGTCGCCCAACAGATTGCCGGCGCCGCGAATATCGAGATCGTGGCTCGCCAGCGAGAACCCCGCCCCCAAAGTGTCGAGCGTTTGCATGACTTCGAGGCGGCGTGTTGCCGCCGGGGTCAGACGCCGCCCAGGCGGCACCGTGAAGTAGCAATAGGCGCGAATCTTCGATCGTCCGACACGTCCGCGTAGCTGATAGAGTTGCGACAAACCGAACATGTCGGCCCGGTGAATGACCATCGTGTTCACTTTCGGGAGATCGAGGCCCGATTCGATAATGTGCGTGCACAAGAGAACATCGGTCCCGCCGTCACTGAAACGGGCCATCACCGTTTCGAGATCGGCTGCGGCCATCTGTCCATGCGCGACGGCGACGCGCAGCTCCGGCGCCATGTCTCTCAGGCGCCGTTCGACATGACGGATATCGGCGATCCGGGGACAAACATAGAAAGTTTGCCCGCCGCGATGATGTTCACGCATGACCGCCTCGCGGATGACGACCGGATCGTAGGGAAGGACGAAGCTGCGAACCGCCAGCCGGTCGACCGGCGGTGTGGCGATGATACTCATTTCGCGAACGCCCGACAGCGCCATTTGCAGGGTTCGCGGGATCGGCGTGGCCGTCAGGGTCAATACATGGACGTTCGCCCGCAAACGCTTCAGTTTCTCTTTTTGCGTGACGCCGAAATGCTGCTCTTCGTCGATGACGATCAGACCTAGTCTTCCGAATTTAATCTGGTCGCTCAACAGTGCATGGGTGCCGATGACGATATCCAGCGTCCCGTCCGTCAGCCCCGCGCGGATACGGTCCGCATCCTTGCCGGTCACGAAGCGGGAAAGTTGTCCCACCTGGACCGGCAGGTCTTTGAAACGTTCGACGAAGGTCGCGTAGTGCTGCCGGGCCAGCAACGTCGTTGGGACCACGATGGCGACCTGAAAACCTTCCATCGCGGCGGCAAAGGCGGCTCGCAGCGCGATTTCCGTTTTGCCGAACCCGACATCTCCACAGACCAGCCGGTCCATCGGCCGTCCCGATGCGATATCGGACAGGACGTCGTCGATGGCGCTCATTTGATCATCTGTTTCGTCATAGGGAAATCGCGCGGCAAATTCCTGAAACGTGTTGTTGTCGATGGCGATCGCCACCCCTTTCGACAGGACGCGTTTGGCGGCAACGGCAAGCAACTCGTGCGCAATCTCACGAATACGTTCCTTGACCCGCGCGCGGCGGGCCTGCCAAGCCTGACCGCCCAACCGGTCGAGCTGGACGACGGCGTCCTCCGAGCCGTACCGCGCAAGTACTTCGATATTCTCGACCGGCACGAACAGCTTGTCGTCGCCGTGGTAAAGGACACGCAGGCAATCGTGTGGGGCGCCGCCGACTTGCACGGTTTCGAGACCATCGAACCTGCCGACACCATGATCCACGTGAACGACGGAATCGCCTTCGGACAGACTGGATGCCTCGGTGAGGAATTCTTCGCCACGTCGGCGCCGTCGCGTCGGGCGTGAAAGCCGCTCGCCCAGAATATCCTGTTCGGTATAAAGAACGACATCGTCGAGCATGAATCCGCGGTCCATATCGAGCGACGCGAGTGAAACTTGGCCTTGCGTCTGCCGCAGCACGCTACGCCAATCGTCGACGGGACCGCTGACGGCAACGCCATGCTGCGTCAAGAGGGCGCCGAGCCGGTCCCGGGAGCCAGCGCTATGGCCGGTAACGACGATACGGCGCGATGTTTCGCCATTGAAACGCTGTGCGACGGCGTCGAGAAAATCGCCGCCACCGGCCTTGCGGGCTTCGGTAAAATCTATACTGCGCCGTGCGCCGGCATCGAATACGCGCGCGTCATTGCCGGTCGTTTCCAAGGCGTCGAAGGCCGTGAACGCGGTAACGGCCCGCGCGCCCAGAAGCTTTTTCCACTCGTCCTGATCGATGAACAAAGCCGACGGCGGAACCGGTTTGTATACCGTCGCGGTATCTTCGGATCCCTTGCCACGCGGCGTATTCAACATGGACTGCCGCGCATCGTAATAATCGGCGATCATTTCAAAGCGCTCGCCGGCGACGATGTCCACGTCCTGATCGAGAGAAACGACCGCCTCGGGAAGATAGTCGAACACGGTCTCCAAACCGTCATGGAACAGCGGAAGCCAGTGCTCCATGCCGATATAGCGTCGCCCCGCGCTGATCGACTCGTAGAGAGGGTCGTCGTTCGACGTGACCCCGAATAGGTTCCGATAACCGGATCGAAATCGATTCACGCTGTCCTCGTCCAGGAAGACCTCGCTGACCGGTCCGAACCGGAATGCGTCCAGACGGTCTTCGGTTCGTTGCGTCATCGCATCGAACGTACGTACGCCTTCCAACTCGTCACCGAAGAAGTCGAGGCGCAAAGGCGTCGCGGAGTTAGGCGGGAATATATCGACGATGCCTCCGCGAAGCGCATACTCACCGGCTTCGCGGACTGTCCCCGCCCGGACATATCCATTGTTTTCGAAAAATTCGACGAGCGTGGCTTGTTGAACTTGTGCTCCTACGGCCGCGCCCAAAGTCGACGCCTCGAACGCCGCGCGTGGCGGGACACGTTGAACCGTGGCGCTCACGGTCGACAATACAGCTTGCGGCGAAGTGATATTGCCGTCGGCTATCCGCGTCAGGACATCAAGCCGCCGGGCAACGACCTCGCCGTTCGGCGAAACCCTATCATAGGGCAAACAATCCCATGCCGGGAAGGAGAGGACCTCGAGTTCCGGCGCAAAGAACGCCAAAGCGCCGGCCATCCGTGACATCGCCGCGTCATCACGCGCGACGTACAGGACTAATCCGCTATCAAATGCGAGGCGCGCGACTTCAATCGCCGAACATCCCTCCGGCGCGCCGGTGACGGTTACCCGGCCCGGGCGCAGCAATCTTTCGGCGAGCGTCGTCAATCTCTGCCGGCGCTCAGGGTGAAGGTCTTGAGCAGACGCATGACATCGTGATCCAACCCATGCGGAATCGGCTGCCGATCGGTAAGCCAACCGTACAGGTCCGGGTCCGTTTCATGCAGCAGCGCCTCAAACAGGTCGAGCTGCCGTTCGGAAAAGACGTCAAGGTTGCGGTCTGCAAAGCGTCCGATCAGTAAATCCATTTCACGCATGCCGCGGTGCCAGCTTCGAAATCTCAACCGCTTGCGGCGTCTATCCATATCGCTATCTGACTCTGTCATCATCGGCTCCTTGCACTCACATCGATATAGCCTTCGTCGACAGTTCGGTAAATCCGAAATAAGCCAATTTATTTCACAGCGGCGGCTCCCTAAACTGCGTATGCAGCGTAGTGTTCAAGTCGCTGCCGGAGACATGATTTGCGCCCGGAAGTTCTATTTAAGCTTTTTACACCGATCACCGGCCTACCCGGCATAGGTCCGCGCAACGCCAAGCTGGTCGAAAGGCTTGCGGGGCCAAAACTAATCGACCTCCTCTGGCTACTGCCCCGCGAGATCATCGATCGCCGGTATGCACCGAAAATTGCCGAAGCCATACCGGGCAGGATCGCCACATTAACCCTGCGCGTTGAAAGCCACGCCAAGCCACCCACGAAACGCCAACCTTATCGGGTCAGATGTTCGGACGACAGCGGCCAGATCACATTGGTGTTCTTTCATGCGCGCGGCGACTATTTGGAGAAGCTTTTACCTGCCGGAGAGACTCGTGTCGTCAGCGGACGGATCGAGCACTACCGCGACGACATCCAGATGACCCATCCAGATCATGTCGTGCCTCCGGGGGAAGCCAGTGAGATCAGACGGGTCGAGCCTGTCTATCCCCTCACGGCATCGCTAAGCCCCAAGACGTTATCGCGCGCGGTCGCCAAGGCGCTGGAGGATATTCCCGATCTTCCCGAATGGCTCGATCCGGCGCATCGCGAACGAGAGAAATGGCCGCACTGGCAAACCGCGTTGATCGCCGCTCATGCACCGGAAGATGCGGCGTCGCTGGACGGTAAAATGCCAGCACGTGCGCGACTCGCCTACGATGAACTGCTGGCGAACCAGTTGACGCTCGCGATCATGCGCGCACGGCAAAAACGGGCGAAGGGCCGCAGCTTGCAAGGCGACGGCGCGCTGACCCGCGCGGTCTTGAAAGCCTTGCCGTTCACGCTGACCGGCGCGCAGACCGCGGCGCTTCGCGAAATCCGTGGCGATCTGGCGGCACCCGGCGCCATGTTGCGCCTGCTGCAGGGCGACGTGGGCAGCGGCAAGACCGTCGTCGCCCTGTTCACGATGCTGAGTGCCGTCGAATGCGGCGGTCAGGCAGCGATGATGGCGCCCACCGAAATTCTCGCCCGGCAGCATCTGGCCACCTTGCAGTCGTTGGCCGAAAGCGCGGGTGTCCGCACGGAAATACTCACCGGCCGGGACAAGGGCAAGACGCGGCAAGAGAAGCTCGACCGGCTCGCCGCCGGCGACATCGATATCCTGGTCGGGACCCACGCACTGTTTCAGACTGGGGTCGATTTCAAGGATCTCATGATCGCCGTCATCGATGAGCAGCATCGGTTCGGCGTTCATCAACGGCTGTCGCTGGCCGAGAAGGGGCGCGGCGTCGACGTGCTGGTCATGACGGCGACACCGATCCCACGAACGCTCACACTAACGGCTTACGGCGATCTGGAGGTGTCGCGCCTGACCGAAAAGCCGGTCGGGCGTCTCCCCGTTGACACGCGAACGATGCCCTTGGATCGCCTGCATGAAGTGGTCGACGGCGTCGCCCGCGCCCTAGACGGTGGCGCGAAAATCTACTGGGTCTGTCCCCTGGTCGAGGAGAGCGAGGTCAGCGACATGGCCGCCGCGGAAGAACGCTTTGGATCGCTGTCGGCGCGTTTCGGTGGTGCCGTCGCGCTGGTTCACGGGCGGATGACCGGCGCGGAGAAAGACAGCGCCATCGCCAGGTTCGCCGAAGGCGAAGCCCGCATCCTCGTCGCGACGACGGTTATCGAAGTCGGTGTCGATGTTCCCGACGCCACGGTCATGGTTGTCGAGCACGCGGAGCGTTTCGGCCTGGCGCAACTTCATCAGCTGAGGGGCCGCATCGGTCGCGGCGAGAAGGCGTCGACCTGTTTGCTGCTCTACGGACAACCGCTCGGCGACACGGCGCGCGCCCGGTTGCAAATTCTGCGCGATACGGAAGACGGTTTTCGCATAGCCGAAGAAGATTTGCGCCTGAGAGGCGCCGGCGAAGTTCTCGGCACGAGGCAAAGCGGCCTCCCGGTCTTCCGCCTTGCCGATCTCGCGATCCATGCCGATTTGCTGGCGGTCGCGCGTGACGACGCATCTTTGATCCTGGAGCGCGATCCCGCGCTCGAAAGCGAGCGCGGCGCGGCGCTGCGGACCTTGCTTTACCTGTTCGAACGGGACGCGGCGATCGCTAATCTTCGTTCTGGATGAAAGGCGCTTTGCGCCCCTCCTTTTCCCGCAAAATGTCAATATTCTCATAAGTGTCCGCGGACACGACGGGCGTTGCCTGCTCCGCCTCCGAGCGACGGTCCGGCGGTGTCACGATTCCCCCGGAAATAACCATCTTGACGGCTTCCTCGACAGTCATATCCAGGAACACGAGATCCTTACGGGGAATGAAGAGCAGGAATCCGGAGGTCGGGTTCGGCGTAGTCGGCAGGAAGACGTTCACGACCTCCTGCATCGTCAGGTTCTGCACTTCGCCCTCCGTCGCGCCGGTGATGAAACCGATGGCCCAGATGCCGCGTCGCGGATATTCGACCAGGACAGCCTGACGGAATGCCTTCGACTGCTGCTTCAAAACGGTTTCGAGGATTTGCTTGATCGCGCTGTAGACGCTGCGGATGATCGGCATTCGGGCCAGAATGCGCTCGCCGATAGTGACGATCATGCGGCCCAGGAAGCCGGCCGTCAGGGCGCCGATAAGCGTGATCGCAACGACGAGGACGATGAGGCCCAAGCCGGGCAGTCCGATCTCCAGGCCGACGGTTTCCTTGAGATAATGGTCCGGATTCCAGCCGTCGGGGATCAGGGGAACGATGTAATCGTCGACGACGCCGATAAACCACCAGGCCACCAGGAATGTGACGGCCAGCGGCATCGTGACCAACACGCCCGCAAAGAAATACGTGCGTAACCGTGGAATAACGCGAAAACGCCTGCGAAACAGCCTTCGCCGCGCTTCGTTGCGACGCTCATTGTCTCGTTCGGTCATGTTGGGCCATGCCTAAATTCAATAGGATACACGCCGTTTTCGCGCGCTAGATATGATGACGAGTGAGCCCTCAAACAAGCGCTGCCCATGGAACGCCACGATTTCGCCATAAGTTATATGCCAAATCCGTTTGTCGCATGTTAGGTAACATCTGAATGAGCCCGCATAGCGCCAACTCCCCCCGATTAAGATCCCTCGCGACAGCCGTCCCGCCCCACGTCTTGAAGCAAGACGAAATCGAGGAGGCCAGCCGGCGGATCTTCACCGATCGCGCTGCTGCATTCGAGCGGATGCGGCCTATCTACGCGAATTCGGGAATAGAGACCCGTTATTCCTGCGTCGGACTGGATTGGTATTTCGAGGATCACGGTTGGCGCGACCGCAACGCGCTCTACATCGAGAACGCTGTCGAGCTCATCAAGGATGCGGCACGGAACTGTCTCGACGGCGCGGGCCTCGCGCCAAAGGATGTCGACGGTCTGGCCGTCGTTTCAACGACAGGGATCGCGACACCCAGCCTCGACGCCCTGCTGCTCGAGCAGATGCCCTTCCGCCGCAATGTTCAACGGCTCCCGATATTCGGGCTCGGCTGCGCCGGCGGCGTCCTGGGATTGAGCCGTGTCGCAGATCTTGCCCGCGCGGCGCCAGGGACTCGCTGGCTGTTCATCGTCGTCGAGCTATGCGGTCTGACCTTTCGCGGACGCGATCTTTCGAAAAGCAACATCGTCGCGACCGCCCTGTTCGGCGATGGCGCGGCGGCGATGCTGATCGAAAGCGACGAAGGAAGCGGACCGGTCATTTGCGGATCCGGAGAACATACCTGGCCGAATTCGCTCGACGTGATGGGATGGCGAATGCAGGAAGACGGCTT